>NZ_JAGINX010000001.1:0-336822 GCF_017876395.1 Nesterenkonia lacusekhoensis
AAAGTATTCATCCGTGCCCAGGGCGCATGGCTGAGAGGCCAGGCCGGTCGGAAAAGCGAAATGCGGACTGATCAGCTTTCCTGGTACGATTCAGCAGCAGTTTTGCTGCGTTTGTTCTTTCTTATAAGATATATATCTGGTCCTGCATGACGGGATGAACCGGGATTTGATTGTTCTGGTTTCTCTGGTAAGGTTATGCAGCCGGCTGGTTCGGATGAATCACTGCGGAAACGCTGATTTGACGAGCTGGTCAGGATGGACTAGAGTTGTTGATCGCGCCGAAAACGCTGCTGACGCCCTCCGGGGCCACGGAGTTGACAGCGTGAGAGACACAAGGTAAGATAGTAAAGTTGCTTCGGAGCGATCCGGAAACGAGAGCTTGTTTCTGGTGGTGCCGAGTGTGCTTGTTGCTTGAGAACTCAATAGCGTGCCAAGTTTGTTGATACCAAATTATTTATTGTTTGGTTGACATGATCCTACCACCCCCGTGGTGTGGATTGTGTATAGCCATTGATCAACGATCCGGCTTGTGTACTGGTTGTTCGTGAGGGTCCTGTTTTTCCGGCAGGGCTTGGATGACTGGTGTCTGGTCGGGTTTTTCTCTGTTTTTTAATGGAGAGTTTGATCCTGGCTCAGGATGAACGCTGGCGGCGTGCTTAACACATGCAAGTCGAACGATGAAGCCTGGTGCTTGCACCGGGTGGATTAGTGGCGAACGGGTGAGTATCACGTGAGTAACCTGCCCTTGACTCTGGGATAAGCCTGGGAAACTGGGTCTAATACCGGATACGACCAGTCACCGCATGGTGTGCTGGTGGAAAGCTTTAGCGGTTTTGGATGGACTCGCGGCCTATCAGCTAGACGGTGAGGTAATGGCTCACTGTGGCGATGACGGGTAGCCGGCCTGAGAGGGTGACCGGCCACACTGGGACTGAGACACGGCCCAGACTCCTACGGGAGGCAGCAGTGGGGAATATTGCACAATGGGCGAAAGCCTGATGCAGCGACGCCGCGTGTGGGATGACGGCCTTCGGGTTGTAAACCACTTTCAGCAGGGAAGAAGCTTTTTGTGACGGTACCTGCAGAAGAAGCGCCGGCTAACTACGTGCCAGCAGCCGCGGTAATACGTAGGGCGCGAGCGTTATCCGGAATTATTGGGCGTAAAGAGCTCGTAGGCGGTTTGTCGCGTCTGCTGTGAAAGCCCGGGGCTTAACCCCGGGTGTGCAGTGGGTACGGGCAGACTAGAGTGCAGTAGGGGAGACTGGAATTCCTGGTGTAGCGGTGAAATGCGCAGATATCAGGAGGAACACCGATGGCGAAGGCAGGTCTCTGGGCTGTTACTGACGCTGAGGAGCGAAAGCATGGGGAGCGAACAGGATTAGATACCCTGGTAGTCCATGCCGTAAACGTTGGGCACTAGGTGTGGGGGACATTCCACGTTTTCCGCGCCGTAGCTAACGCATTAAGTGCCCCGCCTGGGGAGTACGGCCGCAAGGCTAAAACTCAAAGGAATTGACGGGGGCCCGCACAAGCGGCGGAGCATGCGGATTAATTCGATGCAACGCGAAGAACCTTACCAAGGCTTGACATACACCGGACCGCCCTAGAGATAGGGTTTCCCTTCGGGGCTGGTGTACAGGTGGTGCATGGTTGTCGTCAGCTCGTGTCGTGAGATGTTGGGTTAAGTCCCGCAACGAGCGCAACCCTTGTCCTATGTTGCCAGCACGTAATGGTGGGGACTCATGGGAGACTGCCGGGGTCAACTCGGAGGAAGGTGGGGATGACGTCAAATCATCATGCCCCTTATGTCTTGGGCTTCACGCATGCTACAATGGCCGGTACAGTGGGTTGCGATACTGTGAAGTGGAGCTAATCCCTAAAAGCCGGTCTCAGTTCGGATCGAAGTCTGCAACTCGACTTCGTGAAGTTGGAGTCGCTAGTAATCGCAGATCAGCAATGCTGCGGTGAATACGTTCCCGGGCCTTGTACACACCGCCCGTCAAGTCACGAAAGTTGGTAACACCCGAAGCCGGTGGCCCAACCCTTGTGGGGGGAGCCGTCGAAGGTGGGACGAGCGATTGGGACTAAGTCGTAACAAGGTAGCCGTACCGGAAGGTGCGGCTGGATCACCTCCTTTCTAAGGAGCTGCACCCGAGTCGGGTGCGCCACTTGAGCTGCCGAATGTGTGGCTGGTGGTTTGCTCATGGGTGGAATATCAACGAATAACCCCTTTTTGTTGGGGTTCATCATGCTTGGCACCTGCTGGTGGTTAGTACGCCGTGTGCTGCTCGTTTACGGGTGGTTGTGGTTGGAACGCTTCTGGTGGGTGTTGTGGTGTGGTGTTTGGTGCGCTGTTGGGTCCTCGGGTAATAAGCCCGTGTGACTGGACCCTCTGCTTCAGGTAGCTGCTGTTCCCGTTTGTGGGTGGTGGTGATGGGGGTGGGGGTTGTTGTTTGGGAACTGCATAGTGGACGCGAGCATCTTTTGTTCTTTAGCAATTTTGTGAACGTGTAAGTGTTAAAGGGCGCATGGTGGATGCCTTGGTAGCAGGAGCCGATGAAGGACGTGGGAATCTGCGATAAGCCTGGTGGAGCTGATAACCGAGCGTTGAGGCCAGGATTTCCGAATGGGGAAACCCCGCATGCTGTTGTGGTGTGTGACCACACGCTGAATGTATAGGCGTGTTGGAGGGAACGCCGGGAAGTGAAACATCTCAGTACCGGTAGGAAGAGAAAACAAGTAAGTGATTCTGTGAGTAGTGGCGAGCGAAAGCGGATGGGGCTAAACCAATCACGTGTGATACCTGGTAGGGGTTGCGTGGTTGGGGTTGTGAGACCCAGTGTCCAAGATCTACCAGTCTTGGCGGTTGAGGTGCGGGCGTATAGACGAACAAGGTTGAGTCCTTGACCGTAGAGGGTGTGAGTCCCGTAGTTGGAATGCGTTCCGCCGGCCGATCTGGTGTTCTCGAGTAGCACGCGGCTCGAGGAATCGTGTGTGAATCTGCCAGGACCACCTGGTAAGCCTGAATACTCCCTGCTGACCGATAGTGAATCAGTACCGTGAGGGAATGGTGAAAAGCACCCCGGGAGGGGAGTGAAATAGTACCTGAAACCATGTGCCTACAATCCGTCAAAGCATGCCTGCGGGTGTGTGATGGCGTGCCTTTTGAAGAATGAGCCTGCGAGTTAGTGCTCAGTGGCGAGGTTAACCCGTGTGGGGCAGCCGTAGCGAAAGCGAGTCTGAATAGGGCGTTTTGAGTCGCTGGGTCTAGACCCGAAGCGGAGTGATCTACCCATGGCCAGGTTGAAGCGCGTGTAAGAGCGCGTGGAGGACCGAACCCACCTAGGTTGAAAACTGGGGGGATGAGCTGTGGGTAGGGGTGAAAGGCCAATCAAACTCTGTGATAGCTGGTTCTCCCCGAAATGCATTTAGGTGCAGCGTTGAGTGTTTCATCCTGGAGGTAGAGCTACTGGATGGCCGATGGGCCCTACAAGGTTACTGACGTCAGCTAAACTCCGAATGCCAGTGATGTGAGAGCTCAGCAGTGAGACTGTGGGGGATAAGCTTCATGGTCGAGAGGGAAACAGCCCAGACCACCGGTTAAGGCCCCTAAGCGTGTGCTAAGTGGGAAAGGATGTGGAGTTGCTTAGACAACCAGGAGGTTGGCTTAGAAGCAGCCATCCTTGAAAGAGTGCGTAATAGCTCACTGGTCAAGTGATTCCGCGCCGACAATGTAGCGGGGCTCAAGCACACCGCCGAAACCGTGGCATTCAACGTTTGTTGGATGGGTAGGGGAGCGTCCCATAGGTGGTGAAGCCGCAGCGGAAGCTAGTGGTGGAACCTATGGGAGTGAGAATGCAGGCATGAGTAGCGAAAGACACGTGAGAAACGTGTCCGCCGAATGACTAAGGGTTCCAGGGTCAAGCTAATCTGCCCTGGGTTAGTCGGGACCTAAGGCGAGGCCGACAGGCGTAGTCGATGGATAACGGGTTGATATTCCCGTACCGGCGAAGAACCGCCCACGCGAACCCGCTGATACTAACCACCCGAAACCCACCTGAGCACCCTTCGGGGTGTGTGGTGGGCGTAGCGTGGGACCTGAAGCGGTCTAGCGAGCGTATTAACAGGTGTGACGCAGGAAGGTAGCCGGGCCCGGCGATGGTTGTCCGGGTCTAAAAATGTAGGCTGACTCTTAGGCAAATCCGGGAGTCGTGAGGCTGAGATTTGATGGGCCCTCACATAGTGAGGGATCCGGTGGTCCTATGCTGCCGAGAAAAGCATCGACGCGAGGTTCAAGCCGCCCGTACCCTAAACCAACACAGGTAGTCAGGTAGAGAATACCAAGGCGTTCGGGAGAATCACGGTTAAGGAACTCGGCAAAATGCCCCCGTAACTTCGGGAGAAGGGGGGCCATCCACGTGACGCGCATTCGCTGTGACGGGCGTGTGGTGGCCGCAGAGACCAGGGGGGTCCGACTGTTTACTAAAAACACAGGTCCGTGCGAAGTCGTAAGACGATGTATACGGACTGACTCCTGCCCGGTGCTGGAAGGTTACGAGGAGGAGTTAACCCTTTCGGGGGTGAAGCTCTGAATTTAAGCCCCAGTAAACGGCGGTGGTAACTATAACCATCCTAAGGTAGCGAAATTCCTTGTCGGGTAAGTTCCGACCTGCACGAATGGAGTAACGAGACCCCCGCTGTCTCAACCGTGAACTCGGCGAAATTGCAATACGAGTAAAGATGCTCGTTACGCGCAGCAGGACGGAAAGACCCCGAGACCTTTACTATAGCTTGGTATTGGTGTTTGACATCACTTGTGTAGGATAGGTGGGAGACGTTGAAGCGGTCACGCCAGTGATCGTGGAGTCGTTGTTGAAATACCACTCTGGTGTTGTTAGGCATCTAACTTCGGGCCCTGATCGGGTCCAGGGACAGTGCCTGGTGGGTAGTTTAACTGGGGCGGTTGCCTCCCAAAGAGTAACGGAGGCGCCCAAAGGTTCCCTCAGCCTGGTTGGCAATCAGGTGTTGAGTGTAAGTGCACAAGGGAGCTTGACTGTGAGACAGGCATGTCGAGCAGGAACGAAAGTTGGGACTAGTGATCCGGCGGCACCGTGTGGAAGGGCCGTCGCTCAACGGATAAAAGGTACCTCGGGGATAACAGGCTGATCCTCCCCAAGAGTTCATATCGACGGGATGGTTTGGCACCTCGATGTCGGCTCGTCTCATCCTGGGGCTGGAGTTGGTCCCAAGGGTTGGGCTGTTCGCCCATTAAAGAGGCACGCGAGCTGGGTTTAGAACGTCGTGAGACAGTTCGGTCCCTATCCGCTGCGCGCGTAGGAGATTTGAGAAGGTCTGTCCTTAGTACGAGAGGACCGGGACGGACGAACCTCTGGTGTGTCAGTTGTACTGCCAAGTGCACCGCTGATTAGCTACGTTCGGGATGGATAACCGCTGAAAGCATCTAAGCGGGAAGCCGGCTTCAAGATGAGATCTCCGTCACCCTTTGAGGTGTGAAGGCTCCCAGCTAGACCACTGGGTTGATAGGCCAGATGTGGAAGCGTGGTAACACGTGAAGCTGACTGGTACTAATAAGCCGATCACTTACACCATCATCATCCCCTTGTTTGTGGGGTGTTGTTAGAAGAGTTGTGTGCTTGCGTCCACTAGGCGGTCCCCTGTCAACAAACCCCGGCACTGTTGTGTGTTGGTGGGTTCAGGGATAGTTGAATAGTGTCACCGTTTGTTGTGACCCGTTAGGTTTACCCAGCGCCCCGGTTTGGTGGGGTGTTGTGGTTGAGAGGGTTACGGCGGTCATAGCGTAGGGGAAACGCCCGGATCCCATTCCGAACCCGGAAGCTAAGCCCTACAGCGCCGATGGTACTGCACCCGTAAGAGTGTGGGAGAGTAGGTCGCCGCCGAACACACATTAGAGTCGACGCCCGGATCGAGAGCAATGGAGCTCTTGGCCGGGCGTCGACTGCGTTAACAGCGCTTCACCCCGGCAGTCAGCAGGTCTGATCGGGGGAGCCGCTGACGATCAGCAGAGTCGTCCCGGAGGCTCCGCTGCTGAGGGCGGTCCTGTAGACTGCTCTGTCGGCCCGGGCGGAATGCTCGGCCGGCCCTGATATGAATCACCCTGTGTATCTACCTGACTGGCCCGTGGAGGAGCCCGTCAAGGCGGCACTTATCCATGTGCGCGCTGCAGGAGGTGCGCGAGACGATGACTGCTTTCGGCTCTGACCGCGGAGACGGTGTCCCCACAGAGGCTCCCACAGGCGGGGCCCCGGTGATCTCATCGTCAGAGGACCCCACTCTGGTCCGCGCCGCGGGGTTTACCTATTTCCCGATCGCCCTGGTGGCGCGCATCCCCTACGCCATGATGGTGGTCGGGGTGCTCACCCTGGTGGTCTCCGCCCGCGGGTCATTGGGACTCGGTGGTCTGACCTCGGCAATGGTGGGGTTGGGCACCGCCCTCTGCGCGCCACTGGTGGGTGCCGCTGCGGACCGTTGGGGACAACGTCTTGTGGTGCTCGTGGTCGGCCTGGCCAGCACGGTCACACTGTTGGCCATGGCCTGGGTGGCCTACTCGCCGCTGCCCGACTGGGCCGTGCTGGTCTCGGCCCTGCTGATCGGAGCGTGCACTCCGCAGATCCCTCCGATGTCGCGCACCCGGCTGGTGAGCATCATCCTGCGCCGGCTGCCGGAGGCTCGTCGCAACCGCACGCTGAGCCGCACGATGGCCTACGAGTCCGCTGCTGACGAGATGACCTTCGTCTTCGGGCCTGTCATCGTCGGGCTGTTGGCCGCTCTGGTGAGTCCGGCAGCCCCGGTGGTCGCGGCGGCCCTGCTCACCGTGGTGTTCGTGACCGCCTTCGCTCTGCACGGCAGCGTCCGTGAAGTCGCACCCTCCGCGAGCGACCGCGATTCCGCGGCCCCTGTGCGAGAGCTCTTCCGCGGCTCCCTGGTGACCGTTCTGGTCGGTGCACTGGGCATCGGCCTGCTCTTCGGCGCGGTGCTGACCTCCCTGACCTCCTTCATGACCGACGCCGGTCACGCAGAGAGCGCCGGTCTGGCCTACGGCGTGATGGGGATCGGCTCGGCGGTCTTCGCGCTGGCGGCGGGGCTCTTCCCAGAGCGCTTCTCCCTGTGGGCGCGCTGGCTGATCTTCGCGGCGCTCATGGTCGCCGGCGCCGTCGTTCTGCCGTTCGTCACCGGCTTGGTCGGCATGATCGCTGCGCTGGCCCTTCTCGGCATCGGACTCGGCCCCACCTTGGTGACTGTGTTCAGCCTGGTCTCAGCACGCAGTCCTCGGGGTCGTGCCGCGACGGCCATGACGGTCGCGACCACCGGAATCGTCGTCGGACAGTCCGCTGCGTCGGCACTGGTCGGCCAGATCGGTGAGCGCCTGGGCACCGGGCCGGCGCTGCTCGCTCCGGCGCTTGCGGCATCAGTCGTATTGGTCGCGGCCGTGGTGAACTGGCGGCGAGGGGACTCTCACTCCCTCGGGCACGACTGATCTCTCGCCCCTGCCGCGGGCGGGGCGGCGGGTGCTCACAGATCAGGAGAGTCCACAGGCCGGAAGGCCCACAGAACAGAGAAGCCCGGCACCAGAATAACTGGTGCCGGGCTTCATCCCTGATGGATCAGGTTCACGGTCGGGGTGACAGGATTTGAACCTACGACCTCCTCGTCCCGAACGAGGCGCGCTACCAAACTGCGCCACACCCCGTGGCCTGCGATATGGCCCAAGGGCTACGAATCGCAGAACTCAATACTAGCGACATCCCCGGCGCTGAGGCAAAACGAGGGTGGCCCCGGCTGTCATGCTCTCACTGAGGTTTCGGCGATAGTCTTATGGGCATGAACGAACGCCCTCAACAGCACTACCTGAAGCTCCTCGTCTCCGGAGCGGCGTTCGTGATCCTCTGCCTCGGCCTGACCCTGCTCCTGCTGCCCAACCCGTGGGCCATCGCGGCCGGCGTCGCGGTGGGCGCGGCCGGGGGTGCCGGTACCTACGGGCTCATGCACGGTCGGGAACTGTCCGTTCAGCGTCGGGCCACTGAGGTCCGCTCCGAGCAGCAGGACCTGCAGAAGCAGCTCCAGGCCCTGGAACAGACTATCCGGGGAAGATCTCAGCAGCTTCCGCCGTCGACTCAGGGCCAGCTGCGGATGATGGTGGTCGGCCTGGAGGAGATCGTGGAGCGCTGGTCCTCGTTGGACCGGGTGCCCGAACATCAGGAGGGCGTGCGCCGGACGGTGGAGTACCACCTTCCGCACACGCTGGAGATCTTCCTGCAGCTGCCCGACGCGGCCAAACCCGATCATGCCGCAGAGTTCAAGGCCCAGGTCAGCCTGTTGGCCGAAGCTGTGGCCAAGACGAGGGACCGTGTGGTCCGCCAGGATCTGCAGGCGCTGCGCGCCAACCGCTGGCTGCTGGAGGAGTCGCTCGGCGAGGCCGACGTACAGCGGTTCCGTGATCAGGGGCTGTGACAGGTCTGCGGGGAAACGGCCATGTCTCTGAGTTCTGAGCGGATCGTCGAGACCGCCGTGGGTCTGCTCACCGAGTACGGGCTCCATGATGTGACCATGCGTCGTCTGGCCTCCGAGCTCAGTGTGCGCCCAGGCGCCCTCTATTACCACGTGCCCCATAAGCAGGAGCTGCTCAGGCGAGTGGCGCACCAGCTTCTGGCCCCGCTGCAGAAGCCCGATGCTGATCCCGTAGAGCTGATGCTGCAGTTCCGGGACACCGTTCTGCCGCTGCGCGACGGGGGAGACCTGCTGCTGATCGCCTACGGGCTGGACCAGCGCATCCCGCCGGTGCCCGCCCTGGAGGAATCGCTGCAGGCCGCAGGGCTCGGCGCCGACGCGGCCAGGCGGCACAGCGCTGTCCTCATGCGCTTCGCCTTGGGCGCCGTCGCTGCCGAGCAGAACATCTCGCTGCTCAGCGGGTCGCAGAACGCCGTCCAGCCTGCCACGTCGCCCGGTCACCCCCAGTCAGCCCAGAACGCAGCCGGTACAGCCCTGAGCGCCGCCCCGGCGGCAGAGAGCGCAGATCTCTATGCCTACGGTCTGCGCTCCCTGCTCGCTCAGGCTGCCTGAGCCGACCGATCGCTGGATGTCCTCAGCTCAGTCCATGTACTCGTAGGCCGGCAGAGTGAGGAAGTCCAGGTACTCCTCGTGCAGGACCAGCTTCCGGACCACGTCGGCGGCGGGCTCGAAGTATGCACTGAAGGTGTCGGCGTCGGAGATCTCCTCGCGAAGGCGCTCGAGCTCCTCATCCAACAGGCTCTCCACCAGCTCGCGTGTGATCGTCCGGCCGGTGTCCGAGGCCACGGTGCCGTTGTGGATCTGCTGCCACACCTGAGAGCGGGAGATCTCCGCAGTGGCCGCGTCCTCCATCAGGTTGTGGATGGCCACCGCCCCGTTCCCGGAGAGCCAGACCGCGGTGTAGTAGATCGCCACGTAGAGGTTGCCCCGCACTCCTGCCTCGGTGACGTCGCCCTCCGCGGCCTCCGTGTTCAGCAGGTCGGCGGGGCCGACCTCCACGTCGTCGCGCCTGCGGTCGATCTGGTTGGGCCTGTCGCCCAGCACCTTGGTGAACTCCTCGGCGCAGAGCTCCACCAGGTCGGGGTGGGCCACCCAGGAGCCGTCGTAGCCGTCGTTGGCCTCGCGGGACTTATCGTCGCGGACCTTCTCGATGGCCTTGGCGGTGACCTCCGGCTCGCGGCGGTTGGGGATGAAGGCCGCCATGCCGCCCATGGCGAAGGCGTTGCGCTTGTGGCAGGTCTTGACCAGCAGCTCGGTGTAGGCCCGCATGAAGGGCTGGGTCATGCCCACCTGGGCGCGGTCGGGCAGAACCCACTGATCGCCGGAGCTGCGGAAGTACTTGATCAGGGAGAACAGGTAGTCCCAGCGGCCGGCGTTGAGCCCGGAGGCGTGATCGCGCAGCTCGTAGAGGATCTCGTCCATCTGGAAGGCCGCGGGCAGGGTTTCGATCAGGACGGTGGCGCGGACGGTACCGTGGGGGATCCCCAGCTTCTTCTCGGCGAAGGTGAAGATGTCGTTCCACAGCCGGGCCTCGCGGTAGTGCTCCAGCTTGGCCAGGTAGTAGAACGGGCCCTCGCCGCTCTCGGCCAGCACCTTTGCGTTGTGGAAGAAGTGCAGGCCGAAGTCCACCAGGCCGCCGATGGCAGGCTTGCCGTCGATCTCGATGTGCTTCTCCGGCAGGTGCCAGCCGCGCGGGCGCATGACCACAGTCGGCAGGGTGACGTCATCGCGCAGCGTGTACTCCTTGCCCTCCGCGGAGGTGAAGGAGAGGTTCCTGCGGGCCGCGCCGTAGAGGTTCTTCTGGGCGTCGATCAGGTTGAACCAGTTCGGGGACAGGGCATCCTCGATGCAGGCCAGCCACACCTTGGCGCCGGAGTTCAGCGCGTTGATCGCCATCTTGGCCGGGGCGGCGGGGCCGGTGACCTCCACGCGGCGGTCCTTCAGCGACTCCGGCTGCTCAGCCACGGTCCAATCGCCCGCCCGGACCTCGGCGGTCTCCGGCGGGAACTCCAGAGTGCCGGTCTTCGCGGCCTCGGCCTGAGCGGTCTTGCGGGCCTCCAGGAGCTCGTTGCGGGTGCCGCCGAACTCGGCGTGCAGCTCCTCGATGAATGCCAGGGCGTCCTCGGTGAGGATCGACTCGGAGCCGGGAACCTCGTAGGGCTCCTTCACGGTGATGGTCATGCTGACTGCTCCTTCGCAGGTCATCGGTTCTGGTGACTGTTCCATCCTTGGCCTACGATTCGGATTATGGAAGATGAATTCCACATCGCGGACTCAGAGTCGTCTGTGACGACAGGCCGGCCAGCTCCGGCGGGGGAGGAGCCCAGTTCCACCAAGCGCTCGGAGCCTCAGCGGGTCCAAGTGGTGGAGCGCGCCTTCGACCTGCTCAACGCCCTGGTGGCGCTCGGCGGCAGCGGCAGCGCGGGCCAGCTCAAGGCGGAGACCGGACTGGCAGGGCCGACGGTCCACCGTATCCTGCACACTCTCATCAGCCGAGGCCTGGTGCATCAGCTGCCAGACCGCAGCTATGCCCTGGGTGCCAACCTGGTCCCGCTGGGCGAGGCCGCCACGCGGCAGATGGGCGGTCTGGCCGTCCCGCAGATGCAGTCCCTGGTGGGAGAGCTCGGAGAGAGCGTGAACATGGCCGCGATGGAGTCAGAGATGGTCGTCTACATCGCCCAGGTGCCTTCGCCCCAGTCCATGCGCATGTTCACCGAAGTCGGCCGTCGGGCCCCCATGCATTCCACCGCGGTGGGCAAGGCCATGCTCTGCACGATGGATCCGTCCCGGGTCCGGGAGGTCGTGGCCTCCACGGGGATGCCGGCACGCACGGCCAAGACGCTGACCCGGCCGGAGTCGCTGCTGGAGCAGCTGCCGGTCATCGCGCAGCAGGGCTATGCCCTCGACGACGAGGAGCAGGAGCTCGGCGTGCGCTGCCTGGCCGTTCCGGTGCCTCAGGGGCCCACTCGGATGGCGCTGTCGGTCTCCGGGCCCACTGCACGGGTCGACGACGCCTTCGTCCGGCATGCGGTGCCGCTGATGAAGCGCATCGCCGCAGAGATCGGGCGGAAGTTCAGCCGCGGCTGAGCTCGGTCAGCGGCAGTCCGTGTGCCTGGGCCACGGAGGGGTGATGCAGCTGGCCTGCCGAGGTGCTCAGCCCGTCCGCCAGGGCGGCGTCGGCGTCCAGTGCGGCCTCCCAGCCGGCGTCGGCGAGCTTGAGCACATAGGGGAGTGTGGCGTTGGTCAGCGCCGGCGTGGAGGTGGCGGGCACGGCGCCGGGCATATTCGCCACGCAATAGAAGAGCGCATCGTGGACTGAGAAGGTGGGCTCGTGGTGGGTGGTCGGCCGGGATCCCTCGAAGCAGCCGCCCTGATCCACGGCGATGTCCACGAACACAGTTCCGGGCCGGGCCGCGGCCACCATCTCATCGGTGACCACTTTGGGCGCAGCCGCCCCGGGCACCAGCACGGCCCCGACCACCAGATCCGACTGCGCCACCTGCTGGGCGATCTCATAGGGGGTGGAGGCCAGAGTGCGGATGCTGCCGCGGAAGGCCTCATCCACCTGTCGCAGCCGGGGCAGCGAGATGTCCATGACTGTCACGTCGGCGCCCAGGCCCTGGGCTACCCGGGCGGCGTTGACGCCGGCGACACCGCCGCCGATCACCAGCACCTGACCGTTGCGGGTGCCGGGGACCCCCGGCAGCAGCACTCCGGCCCCGCCGGCGTGGGCGCGCAGATGGGAGGCTCCCTCCAGTACGGAGAGGCGGCCGGCCACCTCGCTCATCGGCGTCAGCAGGGGCAGTGAGCCGTCGGCCAGCTGGACGGTCTCATAGGCGATCGACGTGGTCCCCGCCTGCATCAGCGCCTCGGTGAGCCCGCGGTCCGCGGCCAGGTGCAGGTAGGTGAAGAGCACCAGGTCCTCGCGCAGGAAGCCGTACTCCTCCGGCACCGGTTCCTTGACTTTGAGCACCATCTCGGCACCCCAGGCCTCCGCGGCCGAGGAGACGATCTCCGCGCCCACCTGCGCGTAGTCAGCGTCCTGGAATCCCGACGCCGCCCCCGCCCCGGTCTGGACGAGCACCGAGTGCCCCGCGGTCGTGAGCGCGGCCGCCCCGGCAGGGGTCAGCGAGACCCGGTACTCGTGGTTCTTCACTTCAGCGGGGATTCCGACGCGCATTCGTGCCTCCGAACGATCAGCAGCAGGTCACCTTCAATATCCCTCACTCTTTCGTACTGGTCGAGATCTGCCGCATAGAATTCTGCGATGAGGCACGTTCTGCCGCCGACGTTCTGACAGGGGTTTACTATGCCGCATCATG
Source organism: Nesterenkonia lacusekhoensis (assembly GCF_017876395.1). NCBI lineage: Bacteria > Bacillati > Actinomycetota > Actinomycetes > Micrococcales > Micrococcaceae > Nesterenkonia > Nesterenkonia lacusekhoensis. Next base: position 12,870 of record NZ_JAGINX010000001.1, read on the forward strand.
CCAACGATTCTTCTGCGGCTTTGGACGAGGTCGACATGGAGCTGCTGCGGCGTCTCAGCGAGAACGCGCGCACGGCCAACTCGGATCTCGCCCGAGCCGTCGGCCTCTCGCCGAGCGCCTGTCTGGCGCGGATCCGCCGACTGCGGCAGAGCGGGGTCATCACCGGATTCACCACGACCGTCAGCCCGCGGGCTCTGGGCTACACCTTCCAAGCCCTGGTCAACGTACGCATCCGTCCGGGTGCCCGGCACATGATGGGGCAGATCACCGAGGAGCTGCGCGCGCTGCCTGAGGTCTCACAGCTGTTCGTGCTGGGCGGGACGGAGGACTTCCTGATCCATGTGCAGGTGCGCGACGCCGACCACGTCCGTCAATTCGTCCTGGACAACCTCTCCAGCAATCCTTCGGTGGCGCTGACCGAGACCAACATGGTGTTCGAGCACCACCAGGGACGCGGCGGGCTGCCCTCCTAGAGGGCCCGGGCCGGAAGAGAAGCCCGGAGGTCCGGAGGAGGGGCCCGGACACAGAATGCCGCGAGCTCTCCGCGCTGCCGCGAGATATGACGCGCGGCGATGCGGAAAACCCGCGGCATTCCGTCAGGGGCTGTCGAAACCTGTCCAGCCCAGCCCTGCTCAACCCAGCCCTGCTCAGGCCTGCTCAGGCCTGCTCAGCTGCGGAAGCGCCGGAGAGTCTCGAGCACATCGGCCAGATCTGCCGGAGCACCGATGCGGTGCCCGGCGGCGGTGCTGCCTGAGCCGACCTTGATGCCGACGTCGTCGCCCTCCAACACGGCGAAGCCATGTTCATCGGTGACGTCGTCGCCGGCGAAGAGCACTGCCCCAGGGCGCACGTGGGACCGCAGATCGGTCAGCGCCTCGCCCTTGGTGGAGAGCACCACCACCGACTCGACCACCGCCTTGCCCTCCTTCACATGGGCGCCGTCCACCATGGCCAGCGCCGTCCGGGCCTCCTCCAGGACCTTCTGGGCGACTTCGGGGTCCTCCACACGGCGGACGTGGAGGGCGGCTCCTGCGGGCTTATGCTCCACCCAGGCGCCTTCGGCGGTGGTGGCGACCTGCTCCAGAGCCTCGATGATCGCAGTCCGGGCGATCTCCTCCTGGGCGCTGAGGACCAGACCGGGGGAGTCGGGGCCCAGATAGCGCTCGGCGCCATGAGAGCCGATCAGCAGCGTGCCCTCGGGCGGGGAGGCCAGCCGACGCAGCGTCTCCAGGGGGCGGCCGGAGACATAGGCCAGCGTCACCCCCCGGGCTTGGGCCAACTGCTCGATGGCCGCAGCATTGGCCGGCACGGGGCGGGCGGCGTCGGCCTCGGACACCAGCTCAGCGACACAGCCGTCGAAGTCCAGTGCGACCAGCACGGTCTCATAGGAGGCCAGCCGCTCCAGGGCGGCGCTGAGCTGGGGATCTGCAGAGGGCTCTGTGCTCACAGCTCCTCCAGACGGTCCAAGAAGTCGCGGGCCCAGCGCTTGACGTTGTGCGAGACCACCTGACGGCGCAGGACCTCCATACGGGTCCGGGCGTCCTCGCTGTCCATCTTGACCGCCTTGACGATCGCGGCCTTGAGCTCGTCGATGTCATGGGGGTTGATCAGCAGGGCCTGGCGCAGCTCATCTGCGGCGCCAGTGAACTCGGAGAGCACCAGCACGCCGTCGTCGCCCTGCCGGGCCGCCACATACTCCTTGGCCACCAGGTTCATGCCGTCCCGCAGCGCGGTCACCAGCATGACGTCGGCCGCCAGGTACAGCGCCACCATCTCTTCGATCGGGTAGGAGTGGTGCAGATAGCGGATGGCGGTGTGGCCCATCGTGTCGAACTCACCGTTGACCCGTCCCACCGTCTGCTCGATCTCCTCCCTGAGCAGCTGATAGGACTCCACGCCCTCGCGGGAGGGGCTGGCCACCTGGACCAGGCAGGCCTCGCCCACGGTGAGCCGCTTGTCCTGGAGCAGCTCCTCGTAGGCCTTCATCCGGTGCCGGATGCCCTTGGTGTAGTCCAGCCGGTCCACACCCAGCAGCACCGTCTCCGGGCTGCCGAGCTCCTCACGGATCTGCGCGGCCCGGGCGATGATGTCCTCACGCTGGGCCAGCTCGGTGATGGTCTCAGTGTCGATGGAGATGGGGAAGGATCTGGCCTCCACCACCCGCGCGCTGCCGATGTCCGGGGCGGCCTCCTGGCGGGCCGCGGTGCCGCGGTCGGCGTCGGCGTCGAAGCCGGCCAGCGGGGAACCCTCGTCATGAGCCTTGGACTCGGTGGGTACGTGGATGCGGTCCTCCTCCACGTAGTAGCCCAACCGGTTGCGCACTGCGCGCTGGAAGTTGGTGGCATCGGAGCTGCGCTGGAAGCCGATCAGATCTGCGCCGAGCAGGCCCCGCAGCACCGAGTGGCGCCAGGGCAGCTGGGAGAACAGTCCCGGGGGAGGGAAGGGGATGTGGTTGAAGAAGCCGATCTTCACATCCGGGCGCAGCTCCCGCAGCATCGCCGGGACCAGCTGGAGCTGATAGTCCTGGACCCAGACCACGGCGCCTTCGGCGGCCACGGATGCGGCGTTCTCTGCGAACCGTCGGTTGACCCTCCGGTAGGCCTCGAACCAGTGCCGGTGGAACTCCGGTCGGGCAATCACGTCGTGGTAGAGCGGCCAGAGCGTGCCGTTGGAGAAGCCTTCGTAATAGTCTTCGAGCTCTTGGGCGCTCAGCGGCACCGGCACCAGGTGCATATCCTCGTGGTCGAAGGCGTCGAGGACCTCGTCCGGAGCGCCGTGCCACCCGACCCAGGCCCCGTCGGAGGAGGCCATCAGCGGCGCCAGTGCGGTGACCAGGCCGCCGGGAGAGCGCTGCCACCCGATGCTTCCGTCCTCCTGGGTGACTCGGTTGACGGCCAGCCGATTGGCCACCACCACGAAGTCGTACCCGTCTTTCTTCGTCATGCCTTCAGCCAATGCCATGCACCCTTTCGTCCTGAACAGCGGGGAAGACGACGGCGACGACGCCGGTCGCTGCTGTAAGCCTACCTGGACCGTTCAGCCTTCGTCCGGGTGCAGATGCGCGTGCTCCATGCGGAGGAGCTACCCTGGATGAGGCTTTTCCAGCTCTTCATCTAGTGCATATCGGAGATTTCCATGGCTCGGACTTCGCAGAACGGCAGCGCCCGTGAGCAGGCGCGGAAGATGCAGCAGGAGCAGGAGCGCAAGGAACGCATGCGCTCGCTGCTGCTCCGGCTCGGCGTGGTGGCTGTGGCAGTCGCCGTCGTCGTCGGACTGACCTTCTATGTGGTCAACCGCGGCGGAGGCGACGGCGGCGGTCAGTACACCACCGGCGCGGCCCCCTCGGTGGCCAACGAGGAGGGCGGCATCACGCTGACCTCCACCACGGAGCTGGCCGACGGCGATGATCTGGGTGAGGTCTCCAGCGACGACGTCCCCGGCAGCGACGGTGCGGTGCCCGGCGGTGTGGAGACCGAGGAGGGCGAGGTCCCCCATGTGGTCATCTACACCGATCCCTCCTGCCCGTCCTGTCAGCAGTTCGAGGCGGAGAACCACGAGCAGATCGGTGAATGGCTCGACGCCGGCCAGATCACCGTGGAGTATCGCTCGGTGAACTTTGTGGGCCAGTACGCCCAGCGCGCCAACGGTGCGATCGCCTGCGTGGCCGAGGAGTCCCCGGAACACTTCTACGACTTCCTCGGGCAGGCCACGGTGAACCCGGACCAGTCGGTGGATGAGCTGGTCAGCGCCGCCGACGGTCTGGGCGCGGACATCTCCCAGTGCATGGACGACAACGAGTACTATGCCTTCACCGGCTACACCACCGCTCAGGCGCAGGCCCAGGAGATTCAGGGCACGCCCACCATCTTCGTGGACGGTGAGCAGATCGAAGGCTGGCAGGAGGGCGCCTTCGCTGAGGCGGTGAACTCCGCGATCGAGGAGAACGGCGGCGACGCCGGGGACGATGCCTCGCAGGAGGACGGTTCGGAGGACGCCTCCGAGGAGGGTGCTCAGGAGGAGGACCCCGCTCAGTCTGAGTGATAGACTCTTCAGTCGGCGCCGCAGTCTTCTGCCAGCTGCCCCGTCAGCTAGACGGTCAGCTCCGCAGGCCGCTGCGGCCCACGCCTCCTTAGCTCAGCTGGTAGAGCAGCTGATTTGTAATCAGCAGGTCGTCGGTTCGAACCCGGCAGGGGGCTCTGTTTCATGAACGCCCGGAATGCCAGAGCACTTCCGGGCGTTCGCATGTGCATCTGTGGTTCGTCCTCCTGAGTCTCGCACCGGTCGGCCTGCCCGGTGGCGTCCACCCCGGCCGGCTCCATCGACGGAGGATTCCCGTCCCGCAGGACGTAATGCCCCCTGATCCTCAGCCTGTGGACTGTGCTGAGCGTCAGGGCTGATGGAGGCTCCAGATTGTCTGACACCACCACCGACGCCCCGCCGGCCCTCACCGAGGAGAGGATGCCGCGGGCCCATAAGCTCACGATCGGCGCGCTGCTGGTCGCAGCGTTCGTGATGATCCTCAACGAAACCATCATGAACGTCGCGCTGACTCCTCTGCAGGAGGAGTTCCAGGTCACCGAGACCACCATCCAGTGGCTGACCACTGCGTTCATGCTGACCTTGGCCGTGGTCATCCCGACCACCGGCTTCATCATCCAGCGCTTCAGCCTGCGCGGGGTGTTCAGCGCCGCGATGTCCCTGTTCATCGCCGGCACCGCTCTGTGTGCGGCGGCCCCCGGATTCGAGTTCCTGGTGGCAGGCCGTGTGGTCCAGGCCGCCGGCACCGCCATCATGCTGCCGCTGATGATGACCACGGTGCTGACCCTGGTCCCGCTGCGCCGCCGCGGCGTGGTCATGGGCAACATCGCCATCGTCATCTCCGTGGCCCCGGCCACCGGCCCGGCGCTCTCCGGGCTCATCCTGTACCTGGCCGACTGGCGCTGGATGTTCCTGACCATCCTGCCGATCGCCGTGATCGCCCTGCTGCTGGGCCGCCCGCGTCTGGACCCGACGCCGGGCACTGTGGGCAAGCCGCTCAACATCCCCTCGCTGCTGCTGGCCGTCCCCGGCTTCGGCGGCCTGGTCTACGGCATCAGCCAGATCGGCGGTGGCCACGGCACCGAGGACCTCGACGCCGGCGCCGAGGGCGGCGTGGACCCGGTGGCGCTGATCGTCCTCGGCGTGGGCCTGCTGTGCCTGGCCGGCTTCGTGCTGCTGCAGATCCGTCTGCAGAAGTCCGAGTCCGCTCTGTTGAACCTCAAGCCCTTCAAATACACGATGTACACCCGGGCCCTGGCGATGATGCTGCTGATGATGATCGCCCTGTTCGGCGCGCTCATCATCCTGCCGATGTTCCTGCAGCAGGCCCGCGGTCTGGGCACGCTGGAGACCGGTCTGCTCATGCTGCCCGGCGGTGTGCTCATGGCGCTGATGGCCCCGCCGGTGGGCCGGCTCTACGACAAGGTGGGGCCCAAGCCTCTGGTCATCCCCGGTGCGAGCATCCTGATCCTGTCCCTGCTGGCGATGAGCATGCTGGCCCCAGATACGCCGATCGCGATGGTCCTGGCCCTACACGTGGTGCTCTCCTCCGGACTGGCGCTGCTGTTCACCCCGGGCTTCACCACGGCGATGAACCCGCTGCCGCAGCCGCTGTACTCCCACGGCTCGGCCGCGCTGAACACGCTGCAGCAGCTGGCCGCCGCCATCGGCACCGCCGCACTGGTGGCCGTGATGGGCATCGGCGCCGCCATAGCCGTCTCCCAGGGTGCGACGGCGGCCGAGGCCGAGCTCGAGGGCTTCCGCACCGCGTTCCGCACAGCGGCTGTGCTGAGCATCGGCACGCTGATCCTGGGCGCCACGCTGCGGGCCACCCAGGCTGAGGACGGCGATGAGGATGCCGAGGAGGTCGTGATCGAGGAGGCTCCGGAGAAGGAGCCCTCCTGATCGGCGTCGGCCGCTGACCCGGCTCAGCGGCCGACAGGTCGGGCCGGCCGGTCCGAGCGCCACAACAGAACACCACGGCGAAGGGCCCGGTGGGATGCACTGATCATCCCGCCGAGCCCTTCTGAGTGTTCAGTTCTGGTGGAGAGGAAGTCTGGCTCAGAAGCCCCTGCGGACCTCTTCTTGGAAGCGGGGCCCGCCCGCACCAGGCGGGCCCCTGTCGCACCCAAGTGAGTACTACCTTACGGGCGCCATAATTAATACGCAAGCCCTATTTTGCGAAATCTCTGAAATTTCTGCTCAGGGGGCTGTGTTGTCCCGGGTGGATACGACGACGAAGAGAGGTTCCCATGTCTGACAAGCGAGTGGTCATCATCGGCGGGCACGGCAAGATCGCCCTGCTCGCCGCCCCGAAGCTCACCCAGGCCGGCTATTCGGTGGACTCGGTGATCCGCAACCCTGAGCATGCCGAGGATGTCTCCGCCGTCGGTGTGAACCCGGTGGTGCTGGACGTGGAGCAGGCCGACGTCGAGACCCTCGCCGAGGCCTTCGCCGGAGCCGAGGCTGTGGTCTTCTCCGCCGGCGCCGGCGGAGGCAGCCCCGCCCGCACCAAGGCAGTGGACCAGGACGCGGCCATGCGCACCATGGATGCCGCGGCCCAGGCCGGAGTCAGCCGCTATGTGATGGTCTCCTACGCCCGCGCGGAGACCGACATCCACACGCTGGAACCGGAGAACTCCTTCTATCCCTATGCGGCGGCCAAGCACCACGCCGACAACTACCTGCGCGGCACCGAGCTGGACTACACCATCCTCGGGCCCGGCCGTCTGACCCTGGATCCCGCCTCCCGGAAGCTGCAGATCCTCGACGCCGACGGCGCCGCCGTGGCTAAGGAGGAAGGCGGCGAGGGGGTCACCCACACCTCCCGGGAGAACGTGGCCGAAGTCATCGCCCATGTGCTCAGTGAGCGTGTCGCGGTGAAGCAGACGGTGAACTTCTTCGACGGCGAGACTCCGCTGGAGGAGGCCATCCGCTGAAGGCTTTCAGCCGATCAGCGCCTCGAGGGGCTGGGAATTTCATCTCCGGCCCCTCGAGGTGCTAATCTTCTATGGCACTCAGGCGCGATGCGCAGTGGTGCACCGAGGATCTGTAGCTCAGTTGGTTAGAGCGCACGCTTCACACGCGTGAGGTCGATGGTTCGAGTCCATTCAGATCCACCACAACTTCTGGCCTGAACTCATCAGGCACCACCGATCGACTTCACCACAATGACCCGGGAGATCCCGGGTCATTTTGTGGTTGTATTGCAGGAAGGGAGGGGCTTTGTCGTCAGATCGCGATGAGAGCTACGAGCCGGAGGCCATCGATCCGATGATCTCCGCGCCCACAGCAGATGTCTCCGCGATTCCTGTGGTGCGTTCCTCCGCGGCATCCGACGATGAGGCCGAGGAGGAGTCCTCCGGCGGTTTCGTGAAGTCCCTGACCTCCTCCATCGCCTCCTCCTGGCAGGCCTCCACTGAGGCTGAGGCCGCCCTGGAATGGGAGGAGTACGACGCCGAGGCCGCCGACCGCGCGGTCGAGGAGCGCGAGGACGATTCCGGCTCGCGCCACGAGTTCACCCCGGATCCCGAGTTCCAGCGGACCTACACGGCGGTGAACTCCGCAGTCTCCGCCCCCTCCACCGAGGATCTGGACCACCACCTGCACACCTACGCCTATCCCGAGGTTGAGGCTCCGCAGACGATGGAGCCCAACCGCTACGCCTCCGACCCCATCCAGGGCGGAGCGCGGGACTACTGGGAGTCCTTCCCCAGCACCGGAGACTGGTCCCACACCGAGGCGCTGGGTCCGCAGATCCCCACCACCGGCAACACTGAGGCCGTCTCCCCCTGGGAGCAGCGCGCCGCCGAGGCCGCCCGCAGCCAGCAGGAGGGGGAGCCGACGTCGGCGTCGGGAGTTCTGGACCTGTCCTTCACCTCCTCGATCGGCAACCTGCCCTCCACCCCGCTGGAAGCCGCACCGCTGCGCCGCCGCTCCGTCCTGCGGCCCAGCCGAATCCGCGACAAGATCGGCCCGCAGCGCCTGAAGGGTGCGCCGATCTTCGACCGCACCGTCTTCGACCAGAAGCTCAAGCCCCAGCAGGTCCAGCAGGCGTTCCGGAGGATCATGCGTCCGGAGGCGCCGATGACCTCCGCCATGCCGATCCTCGACCGGCTGGAGGGGACGCCCTTCGCGAACCCGCAGCAGGCCGAGGCCCCGGTGGAGTCGGAGGAGCCGGCCACCATCGCCTTCGTCCTGGACCTCGGGGAGACCCTCTTCCGCTACGGTGCCGGTGCTCTGGAGGTGGAGACCTCCATCATCGCCACCACTGCGGCCTTCGGGATGAAGAACACCGATGTGGACATCACCAACCAGTCCATCAGCCTCAACTGGGCGCCTGAGGGGAAGATCCCCTATTCGCGGGTCCGTGTGGTGCGCTCCTGGTCCGGGAACTATAAGGCTTTGGCGGCGGTCCACCAGCTGGTGGCCGACATCGTCGCCGGACGGATGACCCGCAGCGACGCCGCACAGCGGCTGGAGGAGATCACTCGGGAGCCCAAGCCGTTCCCGCGCTGGGTGGTCACGGTGGCCGGCGGCTTCTTCGCCAGCTTCTTCGCCAGCTTCCTGGGTGCGCCCCTGCTGGATGCCACGCTGGGCTTCTTCGGCACGCTGATCGTGCTGTGGCTGACCCGGCAGCTGACCACCTGGCGGGTGCCCGAATACTTCGGCCTGGCGGCCGGCGGATTCGTCGCGTCCTTCCTCGCCATGGGTGCCTTCACGATGGGCGTGGACATCACCCCGTCCATGGTGGTGGCCGGATCCCTGATGATCCTGCTCCCTTCGGCGCGAGTGGTCTCAGCCATCCAGGATGCGATCAACGGCTTCCCGATCACCGCGGCCGGCCGTCTGCTCTCCTCGATGATCGCCTTCGCCGGCATGACCTCCGGGATTATGGCCGCAGTGGTGATCTGGGACCTGATGGGCGCCCCGCACATCGTCATCGCCGATGGTCTGACGCGCATCTATCCGGCGCCGGTGCTGATCGTGCTGGTGTTCTTCGCCGGCTCCTGCGCGGCCATCGTGGAGCAGGCGCGCCTGCGGATGATCCTGCCCATCGGGGCGGTCTCCGCGCTGGGCTTCGCCGGCTTCTACGCCGCGGAGCTGATCGGCCTGGGGGAGCGGATCACCCCGATCATCGGCGCGACCATCGTGGGTGCGCTGGGCCGCGTGGTGGCGCTGCGCATGGGTGCACCGCAGCTGGTGGTCGCAGTGCCGGCCATGATGTTCATGCTGCCCGGCCTCATGGTCTTCCGCGGCATGTACCAGATCGCGATCGAGAACCCCGAGACCACGATGGTCATGTCGATGATGGGCGGCCTGGCCGAGCTGTTCAACGCGCTGATCATCATTCTGGCCATCGCCTCCGGGATCGTGCTCGGCGACGTGTCCATGCGTCCGCTGACCTCCAGCCTGCAGTCCAACGAGCGCTCGCGCACCCGCAACCGCTGAGGTCGCGAGCTGTGCTGGGTGGCCGGCGTCGGACTCAGCGCAGCTGCCAGTCGATGGGCTCGGCGCCCAGACGTTCCAGCTCCTGGTTGGCCCGGGAGAAGGGCTTCGAGCCGAAGAAGCCTCGCCGGGCAGAGAGCGGAGACGGGTGGGGGCTGGTGATCACGGCCGTGTGCTCGCCCTGATCCAGCAGCGGCGCCATCTTGCGCGCATCGGCGCCCCAGAGGATGGAGACCAGCGGGGTGCCGCGCTCCACCAGGGCCTCCAGGGCGGTCCGGGTGATCTCCTCCCAGCCGATCCCTCGGTGCGAGCCGGGGCTGCCGGCGCTGACGGTCAGCACACGGTTGAGCATCAGCACCCCCTGGTGGGCCCAGGTGCTCAGGTCCCCGTGCTCGGAGGGGGCCAGGCCGAGATCGTCCTGACGCTCCTTGAAGATGTTCTGCAGGCTGCGTGGCAGCGGCCGCACGTCGGGGGCCACGGCGAAGGACATGCCGATCGGGTGCCCGGGGGTCGGGTAGGGGTCCTGTCCCAGGATGATGACCTTGACCCGGTCGAAGGGCTGACGGAAGGCGCGCAGCACGCGGGTCGGGGCCGGGAGGATGTCCTCGCCCAGCTCGCGGCGTCGGGTGAGCTCCTCGCGGATGGAGGCGAAGCGCTCGGCCTGGGAGGACAGTGCCTGCTCCCAGGCCGGCTCCAAGGGTGCCACCAGCGAGGGGGAGAGCTCCTGCTCCTGCTCCGAACTGCTCATCATGATCTCTCCGGCTGCGTTCTCGTCCATAGCTGCATGTGTGAGGTCGTAGGACCCTCATGCCTCTGTCTTCAGCCTAGCGACTGTCCCACAGTCGGCAAAAAGGCTCTTCCCAGATGAGGGTGTAGGTCGGCCGGGCGCGTCGGTCCGCAGATAGACGTCGAGGTCTCCCGACGACGGAGGTTCCTACGCCATCCGTCCGAAAGACCTCGACGTGACCGACGCTACCCCGCCGGCCGGCCTCGGCCGCCCTGACCTAACCGCCTTCGCGTCTCATCCCAATCGGCTCTGATCGGGTCTGCTGACCCTCTCGACGAGAACGCAGCGACATCACAGCCACCCAACCCCGACCGTCCGGGAAGCCGGGGCACGTCACATGGGCTGTGCTGCGGGCGTGTCGAGTGGGTAGTCCAGGGGCGACGCAGGAGCGTCGACGCGACGTGCTGAGAGGTGGTTCCCACCGAGCGCTAGGACACCGGCTACAGGCATGGCGATAGGTCAGGAACGGCGTCGCTCCCTGCGCAGTAGGGAGCGCAGAGTCTCGGCGTTCGCGTAGCCGACCCGTAGCGCGATCTCGGCGGAGGTGAGGTCCGTGGTTGCTGAGAGGTGCCGAGCTCGTTCGATGCGAAGCCGTTGGACGAAGCCGAGCGGAGTGAGGTTGAGCGCCGCACGGACTCGTCGTTCGAGGGTGCGCCGGCTGGTGCCGAGCGACTGCGCGACGAAGGCGACGTTGAACGGTTCGTCCAGGCGGGCGCGCACGAAGCGTTCGAACTCGACGACGATCGGATCCTCGTGCCGGAGATGTTCGTAGGCGACGAAGGCCGCCTGCGACGGACGCTCGTCGATGATGAGGAGCTTGGAGACATGTCGGGCCAGGTCGGGGCTGATCGATCGCACGAGTGAGAGCGCGAGGTCGATGTGGGCGAACGCGGCGCCGGCGGTGACGAGGTTCCCGTCGACCACGACCATGGTGTCGAGATCGAGGGCGACGGTCGGATAGCGCTTCAGGAACTCCGGCCCCAGGAACCAGCTGGTCGTCGCCCGCCGATGATGCATCCGTCCGGTCTCGGCGACGGCGAACACGCCGGTGCACGCCGCGGCGATCCGGGTGGTCGCCTCGTCGAGGCGCTCGAGCGAGGCGATGACCGAACGAGCATCTCGGCTCTGGAGGGCGTCGTTGGTAGCGGCGGGCGTGAGGGTTCCAAGCGCAGGGACGACGACCACGTCGAACTCTCCGGACTCCGACAGCGGGTGGTCCACTGACAGGCTCATCGATGCGGTCGTGGTCACTCGCCGTTTCGTTCCGAGGATGGCGAGTTCGATCGGGTCGATCCGCGGATCGACATCGCCGCGGGCTCCGTCGGCCACCCGCAGGATGTCGATGACCGACGCGACAGCCGAACCGAAGCAGCCGTCGATCGCGATCAGTCCGATACGCATGACGTAAACAATAGCAATACTGCCGTATACGCCACTCCCCACCGGCCCTCGCTCGTCATACGCTGAACTCGTCCCACGAAGAACCCCGACGTCAAGGAGAGTCCCTCATGTCCACACCCGCATCACTTCCGTATGCCTTCGTCGCCAAGATCGTCGCGGCCGATGGACAGCACGACGCGGTCGCCGATCTGCTCGCCGGCGCTGTCGCACTCGCCAACGAAGAAGTAGGAACGATTGTCTGGTTCGCGGTCAGGACCCACGCCGACACCTTCTGGATCTTCGATGCATTCCCCGACGAAGCCGCTCGCGACGCCCACGCCAACGGCGCCATCGTCGCAGCCCTGAAGGCCAACCAGCACCTCCTCGGCGCAGCACCCGAGATCCTGGCGGCCGACGTCCTCGCGTCCAAGCTCCCGTAGTCCGCCAACGCACGAGACGATCGCGCCCCGCCGAGCCGTCGCCAGGTCGCGACGCAACGCCACGCCGCGTTGCCGAGCGGAGCGAGGCCTATCGGCACACGGACAGGATGCCGGCTGCGAGCGCTCGGCCGGCGAGGGGTCCGTCGCAGAGGAGAGCGACGTCGGTGTCGGGCAGAGCCGTGAGGCCAGCGCATCGCGCGACCACCAGAACCGAACCGCCCCTGCCCTGCGTTTCCGCAGGTCAGGGGCTGTTCGCCAGAGCCGCCTGTCGGAATCGAACCGACGACCTAATCACGTCGGCTTTGCGTCTATCGCTTGATGCGCCCACTGGGCGAACGAGCCGCTGACCTGCGCGAACGCCGAGCGTGGAGGGCGCCGCCATCCGGTGGTGACCGACGACGACTGACCAGTACCGACCGTTTCACCGGAGCTTGCGGCGGCGTCGAAGCCGAGCAAGCTCCATTCTTTTAGCTCACCGCGCCCTCCTCCTAGCCGGTCCCGTCGTCGTCGAAGACGTTTCAGGGGTCTTCCCAGATGAGGGTGTAGGTCGGCCGGGCGCGTCGGTCCGCAGATAGACGTCGAGGTCTCCCGACGGCGGAGGTTCCTACGCCATCCGTTCGAAAGACCTCGACGTGTCCGACGCTACCCCGCCGGCCGGCTTCGGCCGCCCTGACCTGACCGCCTTCGCTCGACTCGACGGCCTCGGTCTGAGCGTGACCGGACAACGACTTGAACCGGATCGTGCGGTCCTCGCGTGCCGCGTGGTGGAACCAGATCAGTGGTGCCGACGGTGCGGCAGCGAAGGCGCTGCTCGTGACACCGTGATCCGGCGGTTGGCCCACGAGCCGCTGGGCTGGCGACCGACCGTGCTGGAAGTTGTAGTGCGCCGCTACCGCTGTGCCGACTGCGGACACGTGTGGCGCCAAGACACCAGCGCCGCGGCGGAGCCACGCGCGAAGCTCTCGCGCGCCGGGCTGCGGTGGGCGCTGGAAGGGATCGTGGTCGCACACCTCACCGTCGCACGTGTCGCCGAGGGACTCGGGGTCGCGTGGGACACCGCCAACAACGCGGCCCTGGCCGAAGGCAAGCGGCTGCTGATCAGCGACCCCACGCGGTTCGAGGGCGTGAAGGTCATTGGCGTCGATGAGCACGTCTGGCGCCACACCAGGCGTGGCGACAAGTACGTCACCGTGATCATCGACCTCACCCCGGTCCGCGATGGCGCCGGCCCAGCAAGGCTGCTGGACATGGTCGAGGGCCGGTCGAAGGCGGCGTTCAAGACCTGGCTCGCCGACCGCGACGACGCCTTCCGTGACGCGGTCGAGGTGGTCGCGATGGACGGCTTCACCGGGTTCAAGACCGCCGCTGCAGAGGAGATCCCGGACGCGGTCACGGTGATGGATCCCTTCCACGTCGTGCGCCTGGCCGGTGACGCCCTCGACAGGTGCCGGCGCCGGGTCCAACTCGCGATCCACGGGCACCGTGGGTTCAGGGACGACCCGCTCTACAAGTCGCGGCGCACGCTGCACACCGGCGCGGACCTGCTCACCGACAAGCAGAGCGACAGGCTACGCGCGCTGTTCGTTGATGACGCTCACGTCGAGGTCGAGGCGACCTGGGGTGTCTACCAGCGCATGATCGCCGCCTATCGCCACGAGGACCGGCAACGTGGCCGCGAGCTCATGGAGAAGCTGATCACCGACCTCAGCGCCGGCGTCCCCAAGGTGCTCACCGAGCTCACCACTCTGGGCCGGACCCTGAAGAAGCGAGCCGCCGACGTGCTCGCCTACTTCGAACGACCCGGCACCAGCAACGGGCCGACCGAGGCAGGCAACGGACGGCTCGAACACCTGCGCGGCTCCGCACTCGGGTTCCGCAACCTGACCAACTACATCGCCCGAAGCCTGCTCGAGACCGGCGGCTTCAGACCCCAACTCCTACACCCCCGATTGGGATGAGCCGGCAAAAACACCGCCGGGCAGATGGCGGAGAACGCTCCCGGCTCCCCGTAGGATGGCACCGTGGACGTACGTAGTGGACTCTCCGCTGAGGAGGAGAAGATTCTGGCGCTGGAGCGCCAGTGGTGGAAATACGCCGGGGCGAAGGACCAGGCCATCCGCGACCAGCTCGGCATGACCTCCGTGGCGTACTACCAGACACTGAATCGCCTGATCGACACCGAAGAGGCGCTGGCGCATGACCCCATGCTGGTCAAGCGGCTGCGCCGTCAGCGTGATGCCAGGCAGCGCGCGAGGAGGATGAAACCATGAGCCAGCACCCGCATGACGAGTTCGATGACGTCCCGCCCTACCAGTCCGGTGAGGCGGGCAAGCACCGGGCGCCCGGGGCCTCCGGCGGCGCAGCCGGCCGTAGCGGTGGGCTGAAGTGGATCGGACTGTTGGCCGTCGTCGTGCTGGTGGTGGGTCTGTTCTCCTGGCTGGTCTTCGGTGATGACGACGACGCCGAGACCACTGCCGGTGACCAGGACGCGACCGAGGAGCAGGAGGACGCCGCTCAGGACGACGACGGCGGTGAGGGCGACGGTCAGGACGAGGCCGCTCAGGATGAGGGCGGCCAGGATGAGGGCGGCCAAGGCGAAGACGGTCAGGACGAGGCTGCCCAGGGCCAGGATGAGGAAGAGGCTGAGGTCGATATGGAGACCCCCGTCCAGGTCTTCAACTACGCGGGTCCCAACGGAACCGCCGCCAACGCTCAGACCCAGCTGGAGGAGCAGGGCTATAACGTCACCGCGCTGAACAACTGGGAGGGCGGTTGGGGCGATACACCGACTCCGGCCATCTACTACCCGGCCGATCAGGAGGAGTTCGCCCAGCAGCTCGCCGCCGACATGGGCATCGACACCGTCCAGTCCAGCGGAAGCTTCACCACGCTGGCCGTGGTCGTGGGCGAGGAGTATGCCCCCGGTCAGTGAGTCGGACGCTCCGTCCTTCAGGCAGGGGCCCGCGCCGTCTGTGCGGTGCGGGCCCCTGCTCTCTCTTGCACTCTCCTGGGCAGAGTGCTAAATATTGATTAGCACTCTCCTGGCATGACTGCCAGCAGAGGGTGGACTGAGAACCTCAGCAGGTGAGGCCACAACGCCCCGGTGACGCGGGGTGGGCCGTCCGTCGCGGGCACCTACGAGTCATCCATCACGGTTTATCGACAAGCCGAGTCCAGGAAGGACACGTGCCACCATGGCAAAGACTATTGCATTCGATGAAGAGGCCCGCCGCGGCCTTGAGCGGGGCCTGAACAGCCTCGCCGACGCGGTCAAGGTCACCTTGGGCCCCCGCGGCCGCAACGTTGTGCTCGAGAAGTCCTGGGGCGCCCCCACCATCACCAACGACGGTGTCTCCATCGCCAAGGAGATCGAGCTGGAGGACGCCTACGAGAAGATCGGCGCCGAGCTGGTCAAGGAGGTCGCCAAGAAGACCGACGACGTCGCAGGCGACGGCACCACTACGGCCACCGTCCTCGCCCAGGCCCTGGTCAAGGAGGGCCTGCGCAACGTGGCCGCCGGTGCTGACCCGATGGGTCTCAAGCGCGGCATCGACAAGGCTGTGGACGCCGTCACCGCCGAGCTCTTCAAGTCCGCCAAGGAGGTGGAGACCAAGGAGCAGATCGCAGCGACCGCCTCCATCTCCGCCGCTGACAAGCAGATCGGCGAGCTCATCGCCGAGGCGCTGGACAAGGTCGGCAAGGAAGGCGTCATCACCGTCGAGGAGTCCAACACCTTCGGTCTGGAGCTCGAGCTCACCGAGGGTATGCGCTTCGACAAGGGCTACCTCTCCGGCTACTTCGTCACCGACGCAGAGCGTCAGGAAGCAGTCCTCGAGGATCCCTACATCCTGATCGCCAACTCCAAGATCTCCTCTGTGAAGGATGTCGTCGGCATCCTGGAGCAGGTCATGCAGTCCGGCAAGCCGCTGCTGGTCATCGCAGAGGACGTCGAGGGCGAGGCACTGGCCGCTCTGGTGGTCAACAAGCTCAAGGGCACCTTCAAGTCCGTGGCTGTGAAGGCTCCCGGCTTCGGCGACCGCCGCAAGGCCATGCTGGCCGACATCGCCATCCTCACCGGTGGCCAGGTCATCGCCGAGGAGGTCGGCCTCAAGCTGGAGAACGCCACTCTCGACCTGCTGGGCACCGCCCGCAAGGTGGTCGTCACCAAGGACGAGACCACCATCGTCGAAGGTGCCGGCGAGGAGTCCGAGATCGAGGGCCGCGTCCAGCAGATCAAGGCTGAGATCGAGAACTCCGACTCCGACTATGACCGCGAGAAGCTCCAGGAGCGCCTGGCCAAGCTGGCCGGCGGCGTGGCCGTCATCAAGGCCGGCGCAGCCACCGAGGTGGAGCTCAAGGAGCGCAAGCACCGGATCGAGGACGCCGTGCGCAACGCCAAGGCAGCTGTGGACGAGGGCATCGTCGCCGGCGGCGGCGTGGCCCTGATCCAGGCCGGTGCCCGCGCCTTCGAGTCCCTGAAGCTCGAGGGCGACGAGGCCACCGGTGCGAAGATCGTGAAGTTCGCTGTGGAGGCACCGCTGAAGCAGATCGCGATCAACGCAGGCCAGGAGGCCGGCGTCGTGGCGGAGAAGGTCAAGGGCCTGCAGGACGGCCACGGCCTCAACGCCGCCACCGGCGACTACGAGGACCTGCTGGAGGCCGGCGTCAACGATCCGGTCAAGGTCACCCGCTCTGCGCTGCAGAACGCGGCCTCCATCGCCTCCCTGTTCCTCACCACTGAGGCCGTCGTCGCCGATAAGCCGGAGAAGAACCCGGCCGGTGCCGGCGCCGAGGGCATGGACCCGATGGGCGGCATGGGCGGCATGATGTGATCTTCTGATCACTTCGCCCACGCGGCAGACAGAGAGCCCCCGCAGCACAACGGCTGCGGGGGCTCTCTGCGTCTTCCCGCTCGTTTTACCAAGCGACCTTCGTTCTGCTTGCCCGTATACGTGGGGGTCATCTGAAAACGCTTTGGTAAAACGAGGGTGTCAGCGGTTGAACATGGCTGCGGCGGCAGTCTCGGTCTCCTCGTACTGTGAGGAGGCCTGGGCCATGGCCTGGCGGACGCTCATCAGAGACTGCTCCACCTGGACCTGGGTGGAGCGCCACTGGGTGAGCACCTCCTGGAAGGCGTTGCCGGCTGAGCCCTTCCACGAGTCCTGCAGCTGGCGCAGCTGCGCCTCCATAGAGTTCACATCGGACTGGATGCGTCCGATCGTGGCCTCCACCGTCTGGCTCTTGGCCATCAGGTCAGCGGTGTCGATCTGAAGAACCGGCATGATTCTGCTCCTTAGTCGTGTCGAAGGTCCTGCGGTAGGACACCTGCGACGCTACGGAGTCCGGGGCGGTCGGGCGGGAACGGTCGCGCTTCTGTGGAGTCCTGCGCGCGGCACAGAAGCGGACAGCAGACATGTGGAGGAAACATCTGGGTATTGCCCACTCTGGAACTCACCCACGCCTCCTCCAACTGGTTCCTCGCAGGGTTGTCCTACGTCGGGTTCTGCATGCTGTGGCTGGCGGCCTTCGTCACCGCCCTGGGCCGGACCGCGCGCAGCCAGCGGGAGGCCGCAGCCGGTGGGCTGCTGGGCGGTGTGGCCTTCTCCCTGGCCTGCATGATCGTCGGGCTGGGTCTGCTGGCGAACATCGAAGGGGTGGCGGGAACTGAGATCCCCATGCTGTTCCTGGCTGGGGAGATCAGTCCGGTGCTCGCGGCGGGGATCTCGGTGATGATCCTCATCGGGATCTACACCACGGCGATCCCGCTGCTCTGGACCGTCTCCTCCCGCTTCTTCGAGGACCGGACTCCCGGGTTCAGGTACTCGACCCTCGTCCTGGCCGGAGCGGGGATCCTGATCGGCCTCAACCTGCCCTTCTCCCAGATGGTCAACATCGTCTATGTGATCAACGGGTACGTGGGGGTGCTGCTTCTGGTGATGATGCTCGTCTCCACCGGCAGGAGGATCTGGAGCCGCCGTCGGGAGGAGTCTGCGGCCGCGGTGTGAACGTGGAAGTCTGCCCTGCTCGGCGTCCCTCGCCAGCGGGTCGGCTGAGGATCAGGCGGGCTGTTCTCCGGAGGCGCCGGGGTCCTCCGCCGCGCCGCCGCAGTCCTCCTCATCGGCCTCCGACTCATGATCGGACTGGTCGCTGGGTTCGACCATCGGCAGCCGCACCACCATCGTGGCTCCGCCGCCCTCAGTCTCCCGATGCCGGATGGTCCCGTCATGCTGGGAGGCGATGGCCGCGCAGATGGCCAGGCCCAGTCCTGTGCCTCCGGTGCCCCGATCGCGAGCCTTGTCCGCGCGATAGAAGCGCTGGAAGATCTTCTCGACATCCTCCTCAGGGATGCCGTCTCCGTGGTCACGGACCTCCAGCACAGAGTCCGGCCGTCCTTCGATCAGCGAATCGGTGCCCACGGCCAGATCGATGGGGCTGCCCTCAGGGGTGTAGCGCAGGGCATTGGTGACCAGGTTCGTCACGATCTGGCGGATCTTGCCCTCATCGCCCACTGTGGGAGCCGGGCGGGGGCTGCCGCCGTCGAGGCCGATGACCCGCACCTCGCGGTCCGGGGCGTTGACGCTCATGTCCATGGCTGTGTCATGGGCGATCAGGTTCAGATCCACCGGGGCCAGCTGCAGCGGGCGCTGCTCATCGAGGCGGGCCAGGGTGAGCATGTCCTCCACGAGGTTGCCCATCCGTTTGGCCTCGGACTCGATGCGGTCCATGGCCGCGCCCACGGCCTCAGGGTTGTCGCTGACCCCGCCCTGGCGGTAGAGCTCGGCGAAGCCGCGGACCGTCACCAGCGGGGTCCGCAGCTCGTGGGAGGCGTCCTGGATGAATCGGCGCATCTTCTGCTCCGAGGCCTCCTTCTCGGAGAAGGCCTGCTCGATATGCTCCAGCATCACGTTCAGCGAGGAGGAGAGGCGTCCGATCTCCGTCTCCGGGGGAGCAGAGGTCTCCACACGTTGGGAGAAGTCCCCGCCGGCGATCTGGCCGGCGGTCTTCTCCACGCGGAACAGCGGGCGGAAGGCCCGGGTCACCACGGCATAGGCGATGGTGGAGGCCCCCAGGGTGGCCAGCAGGCCGATGGTGGCCACCAGGAAGGTGGCCCGCTCCACGGAGGTCTCCACCTGCTCCATGGGCAGGGCGATGACCAGGGAGCCTTCCCCCGACTCCAGCCGGTAGACCTGGGCCCTCCAGCCGCGGGAGTTCTCTGCGGTGCCGGGGACGTCGAAGGACTCGCCAGCCCGCTCCATGGCCTCATCGGCCGGGATCGGTTCGATGTCGGGCAGGTCCTGGCCCTCGAACGGGAAGTGGGTGGCCCGCAGTCCGCCGTCCTCGTCCTGGGAGGGGTAGCCCTCGTTGTCCAGGATGACGCCGTAGAAGCGCACGATGGCCAGCTCGTTGCCGTAGTCCTCCACCGGCTGACGCTGGGTCAGGTAGATGGAGACGTTGTTGCGATTGGTGATCAGGTCCTCATCGAGGTTCCGGATCAGCTCCTGACGGAACAGCGAGGCGGAGACGAAGGTGGTCACCGCCAGGGTCAGCAGCAGCAGTCCGGAGATGATCACCACCAGCTGGGTGCGCAGGCTGGCCACTCTCCAGGCGCGGGAGAGGGAGCGGAACGGGCTGAAGCTCATCGGACCCAGGATACGGGCGAGGGCACGGCTGAGGCAGAGCCGGCGTCACGCGGATGCGGCCGTGCCACGTGGAGCACGCCGAGGCCTCAGAGTCCCTGGGCGCGCTGGCGGCGCTCCCAGGTCTGCAGCACGTAGCCGACGCCTCGCTTGGTCTGGATCATCGGGGCGCCCTCTGCGCCGGAGTCGATCTTCCGGCGCAGGTAGGAGATGTAGGACTCCACGATGGAGGCGTCCCCGTTGAAGTTGTACTCCCACACATGGTCCAGGATCTGCTGCTTCGACAGCACCCGGTTGGGGTTCATCATCAGGTAGCGCAGCAGCTTGAACTCTGTGGGGGAGAGGTCGACGACCTCACCGTCGCGGCGGACCTCGTGGGCATCGTCGTCGATCTCCAGGTTGTCGATCCGCACGACGGCGTCCTCGTCCTCATACGGCGCGGTGCGGCGCAGGACGGCCTTGATGCGGGCCACCACCTCGTCGAGGGAGAACGGTTTGGTCACGTAGTCGTCGCCGCCGACGGTCAGGCCGGTGACCTTGTCCTCCGTGTCATCGCGAGCTGTCAGGAACAGCACCGGGAAGTGCTTACCGGCGGCCCGCAGCTTCCGCGTCACGGAGAAGCCGTCCATATCGGGCAGCATGACGTCCAGCACGGCGAGATCCGGCTGGAACGTCTCGGCAGTGTCCAGGGCCTCACGGCCGTTGGAGGCCGCGGCGACCTCGAAGCCTGCGAAGCGCAGGGAGGTGGCCAGGAGTTCACGGATGTTGGGTTCATCGTCGACGACGAGCAGCTTGGCTTCCGGAGTCTTGTCAGTCACGGCGCCAGTGTCCCTCCGTATCCTGGGTGTTTCCTGGACAGATGCTCTGAACGGGGTGGGATGAGCCGGGACGCCCCTGATCAGTCGGGCAGAAATGTCTCCGACTTCCCTCGTCGATCAGACGATGTCCTCATCGCTGAGGATCGTATAGCCGTAGCCCTGCTCGGAGAGGAACCGCTGGCGCTTGGCGGCATAGTCCATATCCACCGTGTCCCGGGTGACCACGCTGTAGAAGTGGGCCCGCTTCTGTTCGGACTCGGTGTCCGGACGCAGCATCCGGCCCAGGCGCTGAGCCTCCTCCTGCCGGGAGCCGAAGGTCCCCGAGACCTGGATGGCCACGGAGGCCTGCGGCAGATCGATGGAGAAGTTCGCGATCTTCGAGACCACCAGGACGTCCAGTTCGCCGCGGCGGAACCGCTCGAAGTGCTCCTGCCGTTTGGCCGTGGAGGTCTGACCGGTCAGCACGGGGGCATCGAGAGCCTCTCCGAGGCGCTCCAGCTGCTCCACGAACTGACCGATCACCAGGATCTGCTCACCTTTGGCCTCGTCGTGGTCATGGCGATGCCGGGCCACCAGGCGCTTCACCAGGTCGTCCTTCACCTCGGAACCGGCGGCCAACCGGTGCTTCTCCCGGTCCGGCGCTGCGGCGTACTCCATCCGCACCCCGCGGGGCAGGTCCGTGCGCACCTCGATGCACTGGGCCGGAGCGATCCACCCCTGAGCCTCCATCTGTTTCCACGGAGTGTCGAAGCGCTTGGGCCCGATGAGCGAGAACACCTCGCGCTCGCGGCCGTCCTCCCGGACCAGTGTGGCGGTCAGGCCGAGTCGGCGTCGGGCCTGCAGGTCCGCCGTCATACGGAACACCGGGGCCGGCAGCAGGTGGACCTCGTCGTAGATGATCAGGCCCCAGTCGTGTTCGTTGAGCAGCTCCAGATGGGGGTGGAGCTCCCCACGCTTGACGGCCAGCACCTGGTAGGTGGCGATGGTGACCGGGCGGACCTCCTTGCGGTCGCCGGAGTACTCGCCGATCTCCTCCTCGGTCAGCGAGGTCCGCCGCAGCAGCTCCTGCTTCCACTGCCGGGCTGAGACCGTGGAGTTCACCAGGATCAGGGTGATCGTGGCGCTGGTGGCCATCACCCCGGCCCCCACCAGCGTCTTGCCTGCGCCGCAGGGCAGCACGACGACGCCGGAGCCGGAGGCCCAGAAGGTGTCCACCGCCTGCTTCTGGTACTCCCGCAGGCTCCAGTCCTGCTGGTCCAGGTCGATGGGATGGGGCGTTCCGTCCACGTAGCCGGCCAGATCCTCGGCGGGCCAGCCCAGCTTCACCAGTTCCTGCTTCAGCTCTCCGCGGGCCTGTCCGTGGACGGCCACGGTGCGCTCATCCAGCCGGGGGCCCAGCAGCGGGACGACGGGTTCAGCGTGCAGGATCTCCTCCAGCACGGCCTCCCCGTCCTCCGTCTCAGCGGTGCGCAGCACCAGGCCGTGGACCTCGTCCTTCTCCAGCCGCAGCCGACCGTAGCGGCTCATCGTGTCCGCGATGTCGATCAGCAGGGAGTTGGGGACCGGGAACCGCGAGTGGTTCAGCAGCGTGTCCACCACATACTCGGCGTCGAAGCCGGCGGCCCGGGCGTTCCACAGCCCCAGCGGGGTGATCCGGTAGGTGTGCACATGCTCGGGGGCCCGCTCCAGATCCGCGAAGGCGGCTACGGCCCGGCGCGCGGCGTCAGCCCGCTCGTGGTCGACCTCCAGCAGCACCGTCTTATCCGATTGGACGATCAGCGGTCCGTCGTTCATCGCGAACTGGGCTCCTTCTCCGTGACGGCGGTGATGCGGTGGATCAGCAGCAGGGACTCTTCCTCCCGGCCCTCGTGGCGCAGGCGGAGCCGCCCGGCGTTCATCGCCGTGGGGATCCCGACCACGGTGTGTTCGCCTCCGCCGCTGCCTGCCCGGGTGATCCGGACCCTGCGACGCCGGCGGATGGCCTCGCGCAGGGTGCCCACCACATCAGCGCCGGCCAGAGCTGAGTCATTCCCCAGCTCCGAGACCCGAGTCCTGGATCCGTCGGAGCGCAGAGCGGCCAGAGCGCGCTCGATCACCTCCGGGTTCCGGGCGAGCATCTGCGGGGTCACCGTACGGACCGGGGACTGCTGCCAGGGTGAGGCGGTCAGCTGCCAGGCCGCCGCGGAGGCGGGGGAGGAGCCGGTGCCGGTCGGCTCGGCCGCGCTCGCCTCACCACCGGCGGCAGCTCGCGCGGAGAGGGTTCCCGGGGCGGTCACAGCAGGGGCGTTCTCGGGTTCGGAGGTGCGGATCCCGGCCCGGCGCAGGGCGCTGCGCAGCCGCTCCGCGGAGGCCTCGCAGACCAGGACCTCTCCGCTGAGATGCCGCAGACCCAGGGCGCTGAGCTCCGGCTGGGCCAGCAGTGCGGCCCGCAGCTGGGGGTCCGGCTCCACGACCCAGGCCCCCGCGGCACCCATCCGCACGCTGGGTGTGGTGCGGGCGGCGTCGTCGATCAGGGTGCTCAGCGGCGAGGGCATCTCGCTGAGACTGTGGCTGGTCAGAAAGTCCCGGATGTCCTCGGGGCTCCACCCGCCCTCCAAGGCTCCGCGCACCGAATCGGCGCTGAAGCGGTAGGTCGGCACTCCGCCGCGGGTCTCCTTCCGGGCGAGCTGGCCCAAGGCCTGTGCGGTTCCGGGGGAGAGCGTGCCGGTGGCCACCGCGGTCAGATCCGACTGCAGGTGCACGGTCTCCACCAGCGGCGGCAGGGCGGCTTCCAGGTGGGCGCTCAACGACGACGGCGGTTCCCCGGCGGCCAGCCGATCGGCATCCTCCAGCGCGGCGCGACCTGCGGCCGTCAGCGCGCCCATCGCCAGCAGGCCCAGCCGCTCGGCCTCCCGCACCATAGGCAGCAGGACATGCTGGGTCCGGGCGGTCAGCAGCGGTCGGTCCCAGGCCAGCTGCTCCAGCAGGGGTCCGGAGAAGGCGCGTGGGCCGGGTTCGGTCTCATCCGGCCAGTTCAGGGTGTAGAGCTCGGCAGGCTTGGGGTCGGTCAGCTCCTCGGCAGTGCGCAGCAGCCGATCCCGCAGGGCCGGGGCGTCGCCGCGCTGGCGCTCCGGGGTGAGAACCGGGGCCAATCGGGCTGAGGGGTGCGGGCCGCGCAGCAGCAGCGGGGACCGCGGAGCCAGCAGCCATCCCGAGACCAGCAGCTGCAGACGGTGATGACGGCCTGCGCGGCGCCACTGGGCGGCCAGACGCGTGGGGGCCCACCGTCCGGAGTCGGCGTCGGGCTCGATCAGCCCGGCCGCGGCAGCCAGCTCGATCAGCCAGCCGGTCTCACCCACCTCCGGGTCCTTGGGGGTGCCTTCCCCGCGGCGGGCCACGGTCAGGCGCTTGAGCTCCCGCATGCCGACGCCGCCGGTGCGCAGCGTGGCCGCCGCGCTCTCCTCCAGAGCCGTCAGGAGGTCTTCGACCTCGCTGAGCAGCTCAGAGATCGCCGCGAGGGAGGCGTTCTCCACCAGGGCGGCCATCACCGGCCTCGACCCCGGCTGCGGCGCGGCAGAGGGGCCGGCGGGGACGTTCTCCAAGACGTGGGGGAGATTCGCCGGAAGGGCGAGCTCGCCCCCGACCTCCAGCAGGACTCCGGCGCGCCGCAGGAAGGCGGCGGAGTCAGAGTCGGCCTCAGCGGCCGCAGACTCTCCGCGGTTCAGCGCCTGGAGCAGGTGCAGGGTCCCGGCGTCGAGGTGCTGGACCAGATGCCGCAGACTCATCTCCGACTGGGCGCGGGCGGCGAGGCTGGTCATATCCGCCGGAGTGGGGTTCAGCAGATCCGGGCGCGCCCTGAGCAGATCGGCCAGCCCGGCGTCGTCCAGGCGAGCACAGTGGGCGGTCAGCTCGGTCAGACCGAAAGTGGTGGTGCGACTCATCCAAGAGCGGTGCGGCGACGGCGGCGCCGGCTCATCGCCATCAGCATGTAGGCGATCATCAGGGTGAAGCCCAGGGGGAAGCCCCACAGCGCTGTGAAGTAGAGGCCGGGATGTGGGTCGGCCTCAGCGAAGTAGAGCCCCAGGATCGCCACCAGGGCCAGGAGGGAGGCCGCGGTGATGGCCACACCGGCCAGGAGCAGTGCACGGGCAGAACGGGACATGCCCCGATTCTATCCCTGAGGCGCCGCGGCGGTAGTCTTGAAGCTCCACCATCATCCCCGTCACCGTGGCGGGAGACCGACCAGAACGAGGTAGAACGAACGTGCCGACCGGAAAAGTGAAGTGGTTCGACGCCGAGAAGGGCTTCGGATTCCTGACCTCCGACGACGGGCAGGAAGTCTTCCTGCACTCTTCGGCCCTGCCTGCCGGTGTCACCGTCAAGGCTGGGACCCGCATGGAGTACGGCATCGCCGACGGCCGTCGCGGCAAGCAGGCCCTCTCGGTACGGGTCCTCGACAACGGTCCCTCTGTGGCGCGGGCCAAGCGGACCCCCGCAGAAGACATGGCCACCTTGGTCCAGGACCTGGTGACCCTCCTCGACAACACCACCGGCCAGCTCCGCAACGGCCATTACCCCCAGTCCGCGCAGTCGAAGAAGATCGCAGCGATGCTCCGCCGCGTCGCTGACGACTTCGACGCCTGAGCGCTGAAGGAACCTCATGCCCAAGCCGAAGAAGGACGCCGTCCTCGCCGAAGCCACCCAGCTGGCGCTGGAGGCGCTGAAGGAGATCGCGCCGATCGAGCAGATCGGCCCGCATGTGTCCGCCGTGCCGGAGGAGGACCGGCTGCTGACCCACCGGTTCGCCGCCGATAAGCCCGGCTACCGCGGCTGGGAGTGGTACGTGACCGTGGCGAGGGCTCCGCGCACCAAGAAGGTCACGGTCTGCGAACTGGGGCTGCTGCCGGGCGAGGACGCGCTGCTGGCGCCCCCGTGGGTCCCGTGGGCCGAGCGGATGAACGAGAAGGAGAAGGAGGCGCTGGGCGACGTCGTGCCCGACGCCGAGCCGGCTTCTGCCTAGCTCCTCGCCTGCGCGCGAAGTTTGATCAGATAGGGCCGTCATTCCCGGCGAGACAGGGATTGTGGCGACACTATCTGATCAAACCTCAGGGCCCAGGTTCGCGGCCGAGGGCTGGAAGGTCTCAGCAGGTCAGCGCTGCTGCTCCAGCACGTAGTCGATCGCCTTCAGCAGCTGAGAGACGTCCTCGGGCTCGATGCTGACGAAGGTGGCGATGCGCAGCTGATTGCGCCCCAGCTTGCGGTAGGGCTCGACGTCGACGATCCCGTTGGCGCGCAGGGTGGAGGCGATCTCGGCGGCGTCGACGCGGTCGTCGAAGTCCACGGTCACGATGACGTTCGAGCGGTCCTCGGTCTTCCGGACGAAGGGCGTGGCCAGCTCGTGTGCCTCGGCCCAGGCGTAGACCCGACCGGCGGAGTCCGCGGTGCGTGCCGCGGCGAAGTCCATGCCCCCGGAGGTGTTGAGCCAGCGGACCTGCTCGGCCAGGGTCACCAGAGTGGTCAGGGCCGGGGTGTTGTAGGTCTGGTTCTTCCTCGAGTTGTCGATCGCCGTGGTCAGGCTCAGGAAGTCAGGGATCCAGCGCTCGGCGGCGAGCTTCTCGGCCCGCTCCAGGGCTGCCGGAGACATCATGGCCAGCCACAGTCCGCCGTCGGAGGCGAAGTTCTTCTGCGGGGCGAAGTAGTAGGCGTCGGTCTGGCTGACGTCCACCGCCAGTCCGCCGGCGGCGGAGGTGCCGTCCACCAGGACCAGCGAGCCGGCGTCGGCGCCCTGGACTCGGGCGACCTCTGCGGCCACACCGGTGGAGGTCTCGTTGTGCGGCCAGGCGTAGACGTCCACTCCGGACTCCGCCTGGGGCTGCGGACGAGTCCCCGGCTCGGCCTTCAGGATGCTGGAGTCCGACAGGTGAGGGGCCTCATCGGTGGCCTTGGCGAACTTGGACCCGAACTCGCCGAAGGAGAGGTGCTGGGCCTTCTGTTCGACCAGGCCGAATCCGGCGATGTCCCAGAAGGCGGTGGAGCCGCCGACGCCGAGCACCACCTCGTAGCCCTCGGGCGCCTGGAAGAAGGTGTGGAGTCCCTCACGGACCTCGCCCACCAGGTTCTTCACCGGGGCCTGACGGTGAGAGGTGCCGAGCAGGGTGCGGCCGGCGTCGTTCAGCGCCTGCACCTGCTCGGGCCGGACCTTGGAGGGACCGGCGCCGAAGCGTCCGTCGGAGGGAAGCAGTTCGCTCGGGATGGTGACCCGCTCAGCAGGCATCGATACTCCTTATATATATGCTGGTCTCGTGACCGATCTTATCGATACTACGGAGATGTACCTGCGCACGATCCTCGATCTCGAGGAGGAGGGCATCGTGCCCCTGCGTGCGCGGATCGCGGAGCGCCTGGAGCACTCCGGTCCGACCGTCTCCCAGACCGTCGCCCGCATGGAGCGCGACGGGCTGCTGCAGCTGACCGAGGAGCGGCGCCTGGAGCTCACCGAGACCGGCCGTGATCTGGCCGTGCAGGTGATGCGCAAGCACCGCCTGGCCGAGCGTCTGCTCTCCGATGTGATCGGTCTGGACTGGCCCTATATCCACGAGGAGGCCTGCCGCTGGGAGCACGTGATGTCCGAGCGGGTGGAGCGCTGTCTGGTGGAGATCCTGGACAGCCCGGTGGAGTCCCCCTACGGCAATCCGATCCCGGGGCTGGAGAAGCTGGGCCTGCCGCGCAGCGCCGACGTCGCCGGTCTGGCGCTGACCACGCTGCGCCAGGCGGCTGAGGACAGCGGCCACGGAGGAGGACGACTGTGGGCCGTGCAGCGCCTGGCCGAGTCCATCCAGGTGGAGCCTGAGGTCCTGGAGCAGCTGCTCGACGCCGGCCTGCGCCCCGGTGCCCAGGTGGAGGTGGGCGAGCTCTCAGAGGCCTACGTGACTCTGGTCGTCACCCCGGCAGAGAACGGTGGGGACACGGAAGCTTTGGAGGTCGAGCTGCCGTTGGAGGTCGCTCAGCACATCTTCGTCGCGGAGCAGCGCGCCGAGCCTCAGGTGTGACGTTCCCTCCGGCGGCCGGCCGGAGCTGTGACTTGTCTGTGATTATCGCCGTTCTGGGGTGCGATGCGCCGTACGAAAATGAGCCAGGACGGCCGTGCGGCGGAGTGCTGGGCCCTTCTGTAACGAACTGTTATCTGGCCTGTGGCTGCCAAAACCCCAGGTCAGAAGTGCCTCGAGTGGTGTTCCCTGCTGGGGGAGACGGTTGTGAGACACGCGTCGTGACCTCAGCGTGACATTTATATCGATCCGTTATACAGTCGTTTTCGTGCTCAGGACAGACATGGTGCCTGAGCTCCTCCGGTCGGGACTTGCCACCTGCCGCCGATCGGGGTCGTTCGCAACTACCGCAAGGCAGGGGGCGAAGCCAGCGGTCATGACAGGACCTGGAGCAGACAAGCATCCCAGCTTGGAACTCCACGCCAGCAGCTTCGTCCGAACAGGGAGAGGTTTCCAGAAGTGACAGACACTCAGACTTTCGTCTCGCGCCGTGAGCGCCGCCGTCAGGCCAAGCCGTCCATCGCACGCGCTGTGGCCAACAACGCCGGCACCGTCGGCCGTGGCGCAGCCGTGGCTATGGCCACCTCCGGCCTGGTGATCACCTCCGGCGCCGCAGCCAACGCCGCAGCTGATGACTCTCAGGGGCGCGAGGTCACCACGCTCCAGGTCGCACAGTCCGACCTGTCCGTGGAGCGCGCCAGCAGCAGCTCCAACGTCGCGGTCACCGCGTCCCAGGGTGCCGAGCTGACCTTCGACCGCCCGGTGGTCTCCTCCACTCCGGCACCTGAGCCGGAGCCCGAGCCGGAGCCGGTCGCCCCGCAGCCCGCCACGCAGCAGGAGGAGGCTCCTGTCCAGCAGGAGGCTCCCGCTCAGCAGGCCCCGGCACAGCAGGCCCCGGCACAGCAGGCTGAGCAGGCTCCCGCCCAGCAGGCCCAGGGCGGCCAGCAGGCTGAGCAGGCTCCCGCCCAGCAGGCCCAGGGCGGCCAGCAGGCTGAGCAGGCTCCCGCCCAGCAGGCCCAGGGCGGCCAGCAGGCTGAGCAGGCTCCCGCCCAGCAGGCTGAGCAGGCTCCCGCCCAGCAGGCTGAGCAGGCTCCCGCCCAGCAGGCTGAGCAGGCTCCCGCCCAGCAGGCCCAGGGCGGCCAGCAGGCTGAGCAGGCTCCCGCCCAGCAGGCTGAGCCTGCAGCTGAGACCCAGCCCGAGCCCGAGCCGGCATCCGCTCCGGCCGGCGGCGGCTCCATCGTCTCCGCAGCCTACGCAGGCGTGGGTACCCCCTACTCCTGGGGCGGCACCACCACTGCAGGCTTCGACTGCTCCGGCCTCATCAACTGGGCCTACAACCAGGCTGGCAAGAGCGTTCCGCGCACCACCCACGGGATGGCCGCTTCGCTGACCTCCGTCAGCAGCCCGGAGCCCGGCGACATCGTGCTCGCGAACGGTAACGGTCACGGTGGCATCTACGTCGGCAACGGCCAGGTCATCTCCGCCACCTCCTCCGGCGGCGTGCGACTGCACGGCCTGCACGAGAGCTGGCACAGCCCGAGCGGCTACTACCGCGCCTGAGCGGCCAGCCGCTCCGCGCAGCAGCGCATAACTGAAGATTTCGGGCCGCGAGCCTGGTTCCTCCGGGAGCCGGGCTCGCGGCTTCTTCTGTGTCCGGACAGATGTTCCGCCATGCTGGCGGCGTCGTGCGAATTTGGCTGTGGACGATTTCGTCCTATCCTTAGTCCAGAATGACGGAGGGCGCCGCACCGGCCCCATCCTCGGTCTCGGCTGAGGGTTCCGGCTGGTTCTGGCTCCCATGTCAGGGAGGACCGGACATGCGTGCATTGGTGCTCAACGCCGGCTACGAGCCGCTGAGCGTCGTGTCTTCACGCCGCGCCGCCCTTTTGGTGATGCGCGGCAAAGCCAGTGTGCTCGCAGAGGAGGGCACGCCGATCGTCTCTCCTTCGGCTCTCATCCCACGGCCGGCGGTGATCCTGCTCCATCGCTATGTGCGGGTGGCCCGCCATCGGCCCAGCTCACCATCGCGCCGCGGCGTCCTGCGGCGGGACCGTCGGCTCTGCGTCTACTGCTCACGCCCGGCCGGCACAGTGGACCACGTGGTCCCGCGCGCCCGGGGAGGCCAGTCCAGCTGGGAGAACCTGGTGGCCTGCTGCAGCCCCTGCAACGTGAAGAAGGGCGATAAGACCCTCGACCAGCTCGGTTGGAAGCTCACCACCACGCCGACCGCACCCACCCAGCACATGTGGCTTCCGCAGGAGCTCGATGCACCCTACGAATCGTGGAGGCCCTTCATTGACCACACCGCCTTCGGGACCAGCACAGCCACTCTCTGATCAGGCTGCTCAGGAAGCTTCGGCCGACGTTCCGCGGCATCTGCGGGCTGTGCTCCTGGCCGGAGGCGGGGGCCGGCGCCTCGGCGGGGTGGACAAGGCCCGTCTGCGCCGCGGAGAGCGTACTCTGCTCGACCACTGGACCGCTGAACTGCTCCGCCGGGACATCCCCGCGGTGGTGGTGGGCCCCGAGGAGCTGCGTGCAGACCTGCCCCCGCAGGTGCTGCTGACCCGGGAGGACCCGCCGCTGGGCGGGCCGGCTGCGGCAGTGCGGGCCGGGATGCTCGCTCTGGAGCAGGCAGGGCGGCTCAGCGGGGCTGAGCCGATCGAGACCGAGCCGATCGAGACCGAGCCGATCGAAACCGGACCGATCGAGGCCGGATCGGCTGAGACCAGGCCGACTGCGGCCGGATCAGCCGCAACGCCGAGGATCCTGCTGGCCGCTGTCGACGTCGTGGATCCCGGGCCGCTGCTGGACTGGCTCCTGCCCCAGCTGGGCCAGGCCGGCCACCGGGCGGTGATCCCGCAGGACGGCACCGGTCGGCTGCAGCTGCTGGCCTCGCTCATCCCGGAACGGGCGCTGCGGGCCCGAGCCCACGAGATCACTGCGGCCCAGACCGAGGGCCGGCCGCTGCGCATCATGCTCGAGGGCATCGAGGCTGCGCATCCGCAGATGCCTGAGGGACTCGGCGCCGACGTAGACACACCTGAGGACGCATATCGCCTGGACGTCCACGGACACAGATGAGGCCGAAGCCTCTGCAGCGCTGTGCCCTGTGCAGGGCAGGCAGCTGACAGAGACTCCGGCCCCTGGGCACGGAGCTGAGCTCAGTTCAGGAAGAGCTCGATGCCGTTGATGAAGGTGTACGTCAGGCCGTAGAGGATCGGGATCCCCACCACGATCCATGCCACCGGTACAGGGACTGCCGGCTTGCCGGCAGGCTCCACGGAGGTACGCGCACTGGCCTTCTCCGAGTCCTCGGCGTCGGACTGCTGCGCGGCCCCCTCGGGCTCATTCTCCACGTGGTGCTTGGATGCCACCGGGCGGACCAGCAGGTTGGCGATGAACCCGACCACCAGCAGGGCGACCATCGTGTAGAGGGCCGGCCGGTAGTCGCCTGCGGTCAGGGTGCCGGGCTCGCCGCCTGCGGCGTCGAGGAACGCGTTGACGATGAGCGGGCCGGCCACTCCGGCGGCGGCCCAGGCAGTCAGCAGACGGCCGTGGATGGCACCCACCTGGAAGGTCCCGAAGAGGTCGCGCAGGTAGGCCGGGGCGGTGGAGAACCCGCCCCCGTAGAAGGACAGGATGATGCCGGCCAGCACGATGAACAGCGCCATGGAGCTGTTGCCCCAGGTGGCCAGGGAGAAGTACAGCAGCGCGCCCAGGCCCAGGTAGATCGTATAGATCGGTTTGCGTCCGATCTTGTCCGAGGTGGAGGCCCAGACGAACCGGCCCAGTGTGTTGGTCAGGGACAGGAAGGCGACGAAGCCGGCGGCCGCGGCCAGCGCCACAGCGGAGTTGCCGTCGCCGTCGCGGAAGAAGTCACGCACAAAGGCGTTGGCCTGCTCCAGGATGCCGATGCCTGCGGTGACGTTGACGAACAGCATCACCCAGAGCAGCCAGAACTGAGGAGTCTTCATGGCAGTGTTGACCCGCACGTTGTTCTGGGAGACGTTCTTCTTCTGCTTCCGCTGGGAGGGGTCGAAGCCCTCCGGCGTCCAATCGGGGGCGGGGACCCGCACGATCCAGGCCGAGAAGAGCATCATGCACAGATACAGGGCGGCCAGTGTCAGGAACAGCAGGCCGACCGAGGACCCGGAGTGGACCTCACCGTCGGCGGGAGCCCCACCGTTGTAGAGGTTCATGAAGAAGCTGGAGAGCGGCGTGGCGATCATCGCACCGACGCCGAAGCCCATGATGGCCATCCCGGTGCCCATGCCGGGACGGTCCGGGAACCACTTCATCAGCGTAGAGACCGGTGCGATGTAGCCGATGCCCAGGCCGATTCCTCCGACGACGCCGTAGCCCAGGTAGAGCAGCCACAGTTGCTCGGTGAAGATGCCGACGGAGCCGATGACGAAGCCGGAGACCCAGCAGGCGGTGGAGGCCAGGACGGCCCGCCGCGGACCGTTGCGATCCACCCAGCTGCCGAAGAGCGCGGCGGAGAGGCCCAACATCACGATGGCCAGAGAGAAGATGATGCCGATCGCGGTATGGCTGGCACCGAAGTGGAGCTGGATCGCGTCGCGATAGACCGAGGCGCCGTAGACCTGACCGATGCACATGTGGATGGCCAGAGCCGCAGGCGGGATCAGCCACCTGTTGAAGCTCGGGCCGGCGGTGATCTTCTGCATGGGAGCAGAGCGCGCTGGTGCCGCTGCGGACATGAGTCCTCTCCTCCTGGGTTGAGGCGGTGAGTAGCGCCACAGCGCTAGCACTGTCCTCTGCGGGCCGCTCCGGCCTGCCGACCTGTGAGAACCTGGTGCGGAACCCTCTCGAGACCCCCTGTGAGGAGACTGACGATGGCTGAGAGCACCCCGGACGCGACCCGCGAGGCGATCGAACTGTGGGTCAGAGAGCTGACGCACCACCTGGAGATCGACGACGTCGAGATCGACATCGATGCGCTCCTGAAGCTCGCCGGACAGGCCGCCCACACCATCGTGCGCCCCTCGGCCCCCATCACCACCTTCCTGGTGGGCTACGTGACCGGGCTGGCTGAGGCCTCCGGCCAGGCTGACTACGACAAGGCGGTCCGCGCGGCCTCCCGTGTGGCTGAGCAGCTGCTGGAGCGCCGCTCGCAGGCTGTGGGATGAGCCTCCGACGCCGTCTGCGGGTCCTCTGATGGCCTCCTTCGATCACGCGCGCAGCACTGCAGCCTCCTCGCCCGCCCTTCCGGCCCGGACCGTGCCGCTGCAGGAGGCTCTCGGCTGTGTGCTCGCCGAGCCGCTCCGCGCCCAGCTGGATGTGCCCCATGTGGCCACCTCGGCCATGGACGGGTGGGCCCTGGCCGCACCGCTGCCGGTGCCGGACGCGGAAGACCCCTGCTGGCGGGCCCGCTCCCAGGGGGCAGAGGGGCCCAGCACCCTGTTGGCGCCCTTGGCGGCGGGGGAGGCAGTCGGCGTCGTCACCGGGTCCCCCGTGCCTGAGGGGACCGTCTCTGTGCTGCGCTCGGAGCATGCTCGTCTGGATGCTGGGAGGCTCAGCCTCGCCCAGCAGACCCCGGACCTGGAACCCGGCCGCAATATCCGTCCCGTCGCGGCGGAGGCCGCCGCGGGGGATCTGCTCCTGGACTCCGGCGAGGAGCTCAGTGCGGCGGGGACCGCAGCGGCCGCCGTCGCCGGCTATGACGCGCTCCGCGTGGTGCCGCGCCCGCGGGTGCGACTCATCCTCACCGGCTCCGAAGTCATCACCTCGGGGCTCCCGGGGCCGGGGCAGGTGCGCGACGTCTTCGGACTGGCCCTGCCGTCGATGCTGCATGAGGCCGGGGCGCAGCTGGAGAGCATGCACCGGATCGACGACGACCCGGCGGAGCTGCGTCGGCTCCTCGACCTTGAGCCCGCTGCCGAACCGGCACCCGATCTGATCATCACGACCGGAGGCACGGCCGCCTCCCGTGCCGATACCCTCCGCCCGGTGCTCACCGAGCTGGAGGCCGAGATCCTGGTCAGTCACGTGGACATGCGGCCGGGCCACCCGGCGCTGTTCGCCCGGATCCCCGCAGACCAACGACCTGCAGAACAGCAACCTGCAGAACAGCGACCTGCAGATCAGCGCCACACCTACGTCCTGGGACTGCCGGGCAACCCGCTGGCCGGCTTCGCCGCACTGACCGTGCTGGGGCTGCCCCTGATCGCGGCCTTGGCGGCCCGGTCCCAGGCTGAGCCGCTGTGGGCTCAGGCCGCGGCGGAGATCTCCGGGGCGGCCCGACGCGGGCGTGGGGGAGTGCGGTTGGTGCCCGCCCGGCTCGGCGTCGGTGACGAGGAGCCTCTGGTGCACCCGCTGGAGCATGCCCAGGCTCATATGATGCGCGGCCTGGCCCAGGCTGAGGTCCTCGTCGTGGTGCCCGCTGAGGGCCTGGCCGTCGGAGACCAGGTGGAATGCCTGAAGGTGCCGGGCCGTTCCGACAGGAGTAGTCAGCCGCCGCAGGGCGGCCCGCCGAAGAGGAGAAGCTGATGGGACGCCTCACACAGCGCAGGAAGGTCACCCGCCTGCTGCGGGACCAGGAGACAGGTGCCGTCACCACGCGCACCCGCGCGGATACGTTGGCCGCCGAGGAGCCCCTGGAGATCCGTCTGGGCGGAGAGCCCTTCTCCGTCACCATGCGGACCCCCGGCCATGACTTCGAGCTGGCCGCAGGCTTCCTCGTCTCCGAGGGGATCGTGCGCAGCCCCGAGGAGCTGCGGGGGCTGCGCTACTGCGCGGGCACCGACGAGCAGGGCAACCAGACCTATAACGTCCTCGACGCCGACCTGGACCCTCTGTTGGTCTCCATGCGCACCTCGATCCGCGAGCGGCGCAACGTGGTCACCACCTCGGCCTGCGGCATCTGCGGGACCACCAGCATCGACGCTGTGGAGAAGACTCTTCCCCCAGGCCCGCCCGAGGGGCCCTCGCTGAACATCAGCGCTGAGACGCTGCTGCAGCTGCCGGACACGCTGCGGGAGAGCCAGAACATCTTCGAGAAGACCGGAGGAGTCCACGCCGCCGGGCTGTTCGACGGCGACGGCCGGCTGCTCTGCCTGCGGGAGGACGTGGGCCGGCACAACGCCGTGGACAAAGTGGTGGGCTGGGCGCTCACCGCCGGTGAGCTGCCGCTGAGCGGAACTGTCCTGCAGGTCAGTGGGCGGGCTTCCTTCGAGCTGGTGCAGAAGGCCGCGCTGGCCGGCATCGAGATGCTCAGCGCGGTGGGGGCGCCGTCGTCGTTGGCCGCTGATCTGGCTGAGCGCTCCGGGCTGACCCTGGCTGGCTTCTCCCGCGGCCGCAGCGTGAACCTCTACACCCACGCCCACCGTGTCTGTGAGCAGGATGCTTCCCTCCAAGGGATCGCCGGGCGCTAGAATCTCGGTATGGATGACCAGGGACGCAGCCACGATGACGTGCGCGGACACACTGTTGAGCTTGAAGACATCGATGAGCGGAAGCTGAAGGTCAGCGGCCCCAAGGACTATGCGGCCGGGATCAAAGCTGTGAAGGTCTCCTTCCAGCGGGGCCTCACCCAGGGCGGGCTCAGCAGGACGGTGCGCTCCATGTTCCGCGTGAATCAGGACCGCGGCGTGGACTGCCCCGGCTGCGCCTGGCCGGAGTCTGTCACCGGAGACCGCAAGAAGGTCGAGTTCTGTGAGAACGGCGCCAAGGCGCTCGCCGAGGAGAACACCAAACGAGTGGCCACCCCCGAGTGGTGGGCCCAGCACTCGATCGCCGAGCTGGAGCAGAAGACCGAGTACTGGCTGGGCCAGTCCGGCCGGATCACCCATCCGATGATCGTGCGCGAGGGCGAGACTCACTACACCCCGATCAGCTGGACCGAGGCGTTCGAGACCATCGGCGAGCACATCCGGGCCACCACCGCTGACCGCTGCACCTTCTACACCTCGGGCCGGACCGCGAACGAGACGGCGTTCATGTACCAGCTCTTCGCCCGCAGCCTGGGCACCAACAACCTGCCGGACTGCTCGAACATGTGCCACGAATCCTCCGGGTCAGCCCTGAACCCGACCATCGGGATCGGCAAGGGGACTGTCTCTCTGGAGGACATCGAGAACTCCGAGCTGATCTTCGTCGTCGGGCAGAACCCAGGCACCAACCACCCGCGCATGCTCGGATCTCTGGCCGAGGCACGCAAGAACGGCGGCAAGGTGGTGGCGGTCAACCCGCTGCCGGAGGCCGGGCTGATGCGCTTCAAGGACCCGCAGACCCCGCAGGGCATGATCAAGGGGGACCGGATCTCCGACGAATACCTGCAGATCAAGGTCGGTGGAGATCAGGCGCTGTTCCAGGCGCTGGGCCACATCCTGCTGCGCAAGGAGGAGGAGAACCCCGGCAGCGTGGTCGACCGCGCGTTCGTGGAATCCTCCACCAAGGGCTTCGAAGAGTACCGGGCCGCCCGGGCCCAGCTGGACTGGGACGAGATCGAGCAGGCCACCGGCCTGCAGCGTGCCGAGATCGAGGAGATCGGTGAGCTGCTGGCGAAGTCCAAGGCCACCATCTTCTGCTGGGCCCTGGGGATCACCCAGCAGCCGCATTCGGTGGACACCATCAAGGAGATCATCAACCTGCTTCTGCTGCAGGGCAACTTCGGAAAGCCCGGAGCCGGCGCCTGCCCGGTCCGCGGCCACTCCAATGTTCAGGGCGACCGCACCTTCGGCATCTGGGAGAAGCCCACCGAAGGGTTCCTGGAGAAGCTCGACGCCGAGTTCGGGATCGAGTCCCCGCGCGAGCACGGCTACGACTCCACCGAATCCATGTACCAGATGGCCGATGACAACATCGATGTCTTCGTCTCCCTGGGCGGAAACCTGGCCATGGCCAACTCGGACACCGCCCTGATGGAATCCGGGCTGAAGAAGACTGGCCTGACCGTGCACATCTCCACCAAGCCCAACCGCTCTCACGTGGTCCATGGGAAGACCTCCATCATCCTGCCCACGCTGGGACGCTCGGACAAGGATGACAAGCACCCCGGCGGAGCGCAGTTCCTCTCCGTGGAGAACTCGATGTCCGTGGTCAGCTCCACCCAGGGCCGGTTGGAGCCGATCTCTGATCACCTGCTGGCTGAGCCGGTGATCCTCGCCCGCATGGCCGAGGCCGCGCTGGGCCCGGATCATGCGGTGGGCTGGAAAGCGATGGCCGACGACTACGACGTCATCCGTGATCACGCCTCCCGGGTGGTTCCCGGCACTGAGAACTTCAATGAGCGGGTCCGGGACAAGTACGGCTTTGTGCTGCCCAACCCGCCGCGGGATCAGCGCTCCTTCGCCACAGCGGACGGCAAGGCCGGCTTCACCGTGCGCGAGCTGGAGTACCTGACCCCGCCGGAGGGGTACCTGGTCCTGCAGACGATGCGGTCGCATGACCAGTACAACACCACCTTCTACGGTCTGGACGACCGCTACCGCGGCATCTCGGGCGGCCGCCGGGTCATCCTCATCCACCCGGACGACTTGGCCCAGACCGGCTTCTCCGATCGTGACGTGGTCGATGTGGTCTCCATGTTCCGCGGGGAGGAGCGCCGGGCAGAACGATTCCGTCTGGTGGCCTACCCGACGGCGCGCGGCTGCGTGGCCGCCTACTACCCGGAGGCCAACGCCCTGGTCCACCGTGACCTGGTGGCCCGCGAGTCCAACACTCCGGGCTTCAAGGCCATGATGGTCCGGTTCGAGCCCGCCTCGGAGGAGGCCCGTGACGAGGAGGAGCAGGGCCTGGAGTCAGCGGTTGCGGTCTGAGGCGTTCCAAGTGGTCGTTCCTGAGGTCTGACCCGGCCGCTGACCGCCTGTGAAGGTTATCGGTGCAGTCGGTCGCTGAGGAGCCGGCGGACGTCGCCTGGGAATTCTTGGCGGAAGAGGGTTATGTGACCCGGGGTCAGTAGCGTAGGATGAAGCTTGTACGTCATGACGCTTCAGAGGGTTCCGCCCTCTTCAGGTGAGTGGCCGCACAGAACTCTGTGCCTGCCCGGCCAGGTCAGGCACAGAATAAGCATCGTGAGATCGGTGCGTAGCAAGTAATAGTAAGGAAACATCATGGCCACTGGCACCGTTAAATGGTTCAACGCTGAAAAGGGCTACGGCTTCATCGCCCCCCAGGACGGCTCCGACGACGTGTTCGTGCACTTCAGCGCGATCAACTCCTCCGGCTTCCGCTCCCTCGAGGAGAACCAGCAGGTTGAGTTCGAGACCGCCCGCGGCCCCAAGGGTCTGCAGGCTGAGAACGTCACCCCCCTGTAAGTCTTCTAGGCTTTCCGAGCCCGGCGAACCAGCGGTCCCGCTGGACCCGGAGCTCGTGGGTTCTGTCTGAACCGACACAGACCGGCCCCCGGACTCGCTCACTGCGAGACCGGGGGCCGGTTTTGTGTGCGGACTCCGCCACAGGGAGATCCACCACAGGGGGAGAGGCTCAGAGAGCTCCCTGTTCTGCAGCGCCGCGGGGCAGCGGGTACATGCGGGTCACAGTGGGGCCGCTCTCGACGAGCTCTTCGATGTCGGCCAGCAGGGTCTTCACCGGTTCGCCGTCGCCGTGGGCGTCCAGCTCCTCGACCGAGGACCACTTCTCGATCATGGTGATCGTGCCGTCCTCAGCGTCGTGGATGGAGTAGAGCTCGCAGCCGGACTCGGTGTGGACGGTTTCGATGCCGCGGCGCATGGCGTCGGCCAGCTCCTGCTTCCGGCCTTCTCTGGGGTGGAACACGGCGGTGACGACGACGGCAGACATAGCGATCCTTCCGGTCATGGAACGGGGCGGGAAGGGCACTTCCGGCCCTTACCGCTCAACCTACCCCGGGCCGATCTGCGGCCCACGGCCTCGTCACTCTGCAGGCGCCGAAGCCCGTCCACGGTCTCCACGCAGCAGCACGAATACAGTGACCGCCGCCAGGGCCATGATGCCCGCCGCGATGGCGCTGGTCAGTTGGACCCCGTCCACGAAGGCAGACTGTGCGGCGGCCAGCAGTGCCTCGCCGGGTCCCGGCTCCAGTCCCTGCGCTGTGGCGGTGGCAGTGCCCAGAGTCTCGGAGGCGGCCTCGACGGCGGATCCGCTGACTCCGTCCAGCTCGGCGTTCTGCACTCCGGTGCGGTAACCGAGAGTCAGCACGCTGCCCAGTACGGCGACTCCCAGCGCGCCGCCCAGCTCGTAGCCGGTCTCAGAGATCGCGGAGGCTGCACCGGCTCGCTGCGGGGGAGCGGCGGTGAGCACGGCGTCGTTGGTCAGCGTCTCAGCCAGGCCCATGCCCAGCCCCAGCAGCGCGAAGGCGATGAGCACCA
This sequence comes from Nesterenkonia lacusekhoensis, assembly GCF_017876395.1. NCBI lineage: Bacteria > Bacillati > Actinomycetota > Actinomycetes > Micrococcales > Micrococcaceae > Nesterenkonia > Nesterenkonia lacusekhoensis. The sequence continues at coordinate 51,752 of NZ_JAGINX010000001.1, forward strand.
GCAGGATCCCGTCGGTGGTCGGGATCTGGGTGAGCACCAGGAATCCGGACATCGCGATCACGATGCCGGTGCTGATCACTGCCCGCAGCGAGCAGCGCTTGGCGATGGGGATGACCACAAAGCTGGCCAGCACAGAGATGACCAGTCCGGGCACCAGCGCCAGGCCGGCGTCGAAGGGGCTCATCCCGTACCCCAGCTGCAGCAGCTGGGAGAGGAAGAACAGCGATCCCACCATGGCGAAGACCAGCATGAAGTTCGCGGTGATCGCGGCACGGAATCTGCGCACGGCGAAGAGGCTCAGGTCGATCAGCGGGTGGGCCAACCGGCGCTGGCGCTGCACGAAGAGCGCGCCGGCCAGCAGGCCGATGATCAGGGAGGCCCAGGTCACGGCGGCCAGATCACCCTCGGCCAGCTTCTTGATGCCGTAGACGCTCAGCAGCATCGCCGCCAGAGAGAGCAGCACGCTGAGTGCATCGATGCGGCCCGGGTTGGGGTCCCTGGACTCGCTGATCAGCAGCGGCACGCAGACCAGGATCAGCGCCATCACCGGCAGGTTGATCAGGAAGACCGAGCCCCAGAAGAAGTGCTCCAGAAGCAGGCCGCCCAGGATCGGGCCGAAGGCCGCGCCGGCGGAGAAGGCCGAGGCCCAGACGGCCACGGCGATCATCCGCTGCCGCTGGTCCGGGAACAGGTGACGGATCAGCGAGAGCGTCGAGGGCATCAGCGTCGCACCGGCCACGCCCAGCAGGGCACGGGCCAGGATGAGCATCTCCGCGGAGACGCTGAAGGCGGCCACGGCCGAGGCGGCCCCGAAGGCTGCGGAGCCGATCATCAGCAGACGACGCCGGCCGATCCGGTCACCGAGGGAACCCATGGTCACCAGCAGGCCGGCGATCATGAACCCGTAGATGTCCACGATCCACAGCAGCTGATTGCCGGTGGGGGAGAGGGATTCGCTCAGATACGGCACGGCGAAGCCCAGCACCGTCATGTCGATGGAGATCAGCAGCACCGGCAGCACCAGTGTGGCCAGGCCCAACCAGGGCTTGATGCCGCTGCGGCGCAGCGGCCGGGACTGCTCGGCGTCGGGCTGGGGTGTCGGCTGTGCTGAGGGCTGTTGGACAGAGTCGGTGGACTGCGAAGACATCGTCGCCTCTACCTTTCTCGGCCAGCCGCGCGGGACGGTGGGGCGCAGTGCGGCCGAGGAGAAGAACCGGCTGCCTGGGACATATCGGCAGCGAGCCGTCCTATCCGGAGGGTTCCGGGTGGGCACCAGCCTAGCACCAAACTATACATATGTAATGTTTGGTGACGAGGGTCTCCGACGGCTCGAAACGACGTTGCAGTGTCGCTGATATGATCTGAAACATGGCCGACGGCGACTCCTTCCTCCTGCAGCTGCGCTCCCAACTCCCCGGGCTGAAACCCGCTCATCAGCGCGTCCTCGAACTGTGCCTCGAGGACCCCAGCTTCGTGCTCAACGCCAATGCCCAGCAGGTGGCCGCCCGCGCTGATGTCTCCGCGGCAACCGTGGTCCGCGCGTCCCGTGCGGCCGGCTTCACCGGGCTGCCCCACCTGCGTCTGGCGCTGGCGCGGTCCTCGGCGGCAGACGAGCAGCCCGAGGCCCAGATCAGTCGGGCCGGCTCCGCTCAGGAGGTCATCGACCTGATCAGTGCCAGCCATATCCGCAGCCTCCAGGCCGCCCGTTCCACACTGGAGCCTGCCGACATCGAGCGCGCCGGGACTCTGCTCACCGGGGCGAGGCGGGTGCTGCTCGCATCCTCCGGGACCTCGCTGGCCGTGGCCGCCGACGCCGCCTTCCGGCTCACCCTCAACGGGCTCACCGTCCAGCACTCGGCCGACAGCTACTCCGCGGTCCTGCTGGCCGGACAGCTCGACGCCGAGGATGCGGTCCTCGCCGTCAGCCACTCCGGTGAGACCCGCCAGACGCTGGAGACCGTCCAGGCCGCCCAGGGCAGCGGCGCGCAGGTCATCGCGATCACCAGCTTCGGCAGCTCCACGCTGGCCAAGGTGGCGGATGTGCCGCTGGTCGCCATGGGAGTCTCGGCGGCCCAGCACCTGGTGGAGTCCTCCAGTCGGATCGCCCATCTGGCCGTGGTCGACATGCTCTGTGCGGCGCTGACGCTGGACGGAGATGCCCAGTGAGCACGCTGGCACTTCTGATGGTCCTCGGTGCGGCCGTGGCCCACGCGCTGTGGAACATCGCCGCGAAGAGCTCCAGCGGGGACACCACGGTCTTCGTGTGGATGTACTACAGCGCTGGTGCGGTGCTGTGCCTGCCGGTGGGGCTGACGCTGCTGATCATGCGCGGGGACAGCTACGGCTGGGAGCTGCTCTATGCGGCAGCGATCACCGCGCTGCTTCACATCACCTACGCGATGCTGCTGCAGACGGGCTACCGCAAGGCGGATCTGGGCGTGGTCTACCCGGTGGCCCGCGGGGTGGGGCCGGTGCTGACCGTCGTCGTCGCCGTCGCGCTGCTGGGAGAGCGTCCGGAGACGCTGGCGCTGGTGGGCGGGCTGGTGATCATCGGCGGGATCCTGATCGTCACCGGCCGCAGGCTCTTCCAGCGGGCCTCAGGCCTGGGCACCGGGATGCTCTACGGGTCGGCCACCGGTGCGGCCATCGCCGCCTACACGCTGTGGGACAACTATTCGGTCAATGACCTGGCCATCGAACCGATCCTCTACTTCGGGCTCAGCGGCGCGGTGCAGAGCCTGGTCATGCTGCCCTGGGTGATCCGCAAGCGGGCGCAGATCGGGCCGACCTGGTGGTCGGACCGGCGGCAGGTGGGGATCATCGCTACCCTGTCGCCGCTGGCCTATGTGCTGGTGCTCTATGCGATGACCACTACGTCGGTGGCCGTGGTGGCGCCGGTGCGCGAATCCTCGATCGTCATCGGGGCGCTGCTGGCCTGGTGGCTGTTCAGGGAGCCGGACCCGGTGCGACGCGTCGCCGGGGCGGCGGTGGTCGTCGTCGGGATCAGCCTGGTGGCGGTCAGCTGAGCTGATCCCGTAGTTGTTTGGGCGAAGAATTGCCGTATGAGCGTGCTAAAGGCGCTGGGACGGCAATTCTTCGCCCAAGCAACGTGGGTGGGACGGAGCGGGGCGGGGGAGAAGCGGCCCGCTCAGCCCTCGTAGAACGGGTAGTCGGTGTACACGGATTACTCATATTACCCGGCATAGAACTGAGGGATGGCGGAGGTCTCAGTGTGGGAACACCAGGACCCAATTTGACACTGAATAGGCAAGTGCATATAATACGATCCCCGAAAACGAGGGGCGGCGTATTATATCACCTGCATATGACGGATTCCATCTTGGAGGTTTTGTGCATACATGACTAATCGCGGGGCAGGCCGAAGGCTCTAGCCGAGCAATGCGAGATGCCCGACTGCGGCAGGCCCGGCCGGACTCGCGCTCACAAGCCGACAAAGAAGCATCCAAACCCGCCCACACTGTGCCACCCTCACTATGAGCAGAAGAGACGCGGGCAAGCCTTTGAATGCTCCTGGGAGGGGTGCCGGAATCTCCGTCAGTGGAACAAGCTGATAATCAATAGGCGCGGCTACTGCCGTAGGCATGAACGCGATTACCTGTGGAGCGAACCGGAGGAGCTGGAGAGACTACTCCTCAAGGCGGCTGAGAATGTGAGGCCCACCGGAGGATGCCTGGAGTGGCAACTCACCAAAGAGGAACAGGGTAAGCGTAAGTGGCGCGGGAAGATCAACTACGGCTACTCATGGCTCCCCTATCGATTCACCTATACGGCCCTGGTGGACTACGTAGATGCAGGCCTGGAGCTTGACCACCTCTGCGGTTCCCGCTTCTGCATCCTGCCCACACACCTAGAGCCAGTCAGCTCAGCAGTGAACAAGAGGCGTGACGGCGAGCGCGTCAACAGTGAGCTACGCAGTCCGCGGCACGCACTCGCAGAACGTAGGCGTGCCATTGGGAAGAACACTGCGAAAATCTGGAAGCGCCCCAACACGGCAGAACGGCTTACATGGTTCGCTCAGATGGCCTACCCCGGCACCTCCGTGCCGGATGCACAGCGGCTCCTCTCAGCCTCCAGCTACACGAGAGGGCTCCCGGGATACGCCATTACCGCCTACGCACAAGAGGCCAGGAAGCCTCTCCCTGACATCTCTCCCGCAATCCTGGGCATGGCTACTCATCGGAAGGACTAGTCGGGAACGCCTGAGTAGAACCTGTCTACTACTTAGGCAACAGCTGGAAAACCGGGGGTGTCGCGGTCTGAACCGAGAGGGGTGCGCCCGGTCGGGGCCGTTTGGATCGCTGCCGCTACGTCAGAGTCCGAAGGCTCCGCCGCTGACGAGGATCACGATGCCGAGGCCGATGAGAACGATGGGGAAGAGGATGTGCTCCCAGCGTTCGAGCACTTCGGCGATCGGGGGGCGGGTGGCGACGAACTTTGCCAGGGCCACCAGGACCGCGACGAGCGCGAGGAAGACGATGCAGTAGGCGACTACTGCGAGAGGTTCCACGCTGAGGAAGACAGGGGTGTAGACGCCGATGTTGTCGCCGCCGTTGGCAAGGGTGACGCCTGCGACTGTCCACACGCCGACCTTCTTGCCGGCAACCTTGGCCTCGTCGTCATCGTCGTCATCGTCTCCGCGCCAGGCCTGCCATGCGGCCCAGAGGCCGAGGCCCAGAGGGATGAGACCGAAGTACGGGATGGCTGCCGAGGGCAGGAAGGCTCCGGCGCCGATGGTCACCAGGACCGCGGCACCGAGGATGCCGGCGAACCCGAGGTACTGCCCGGCCAGAATACGGGCGGTAGTACCGCGCTGGCCGGCCCCTCGAGCGAAGAAGAGGGAGAGCACGATGATGTCGTCGATGTTGGTCGCTACGAACAGGCCCATCGCCTGCAAGACCGAGGTGAGGATCATGCGCCCTCCCCAGCTGCGTCGCATCCGGGAAGCGAGCCGGCGGGATCGATGCACGGGGCGTCTTCGTCCACTGCCAGGATGGCATCGACCAGTGCCGTCAGCGCCTGCGCCAGGTGTGAATCGGCGATCTCATATCGTGTCCGACGACCCTCGGGCTCGGAGACGACGATCCCGCAATCGCGCAGGCATGCCAGGTGGTTGGACACGTTCGGGCGTGTCAGGTCCAGATCTCGGGCCAGTTCCGCCGGGTAAGCGGGATGGTCGAGCAGGGTCAAGATGATCCGGGATCGAGTGGGGTCGGCCAGTGCGCGACCCAGGCGGTTCATCACGTCGAGACGCGAAGCAATAGTCAGCATGGACTGAACTATACAGCAGGCACTGAACACTCGGTCACAGGCGTCAGCCCAGATCGCATGCCCGTAAGGGGAGCCCTCACCGGACACCACCGCTACTGGGCGTGAGGAACGGATCGGTGACAACTGATCGTTAGCGCCGCGAGGCGCTGACGGGGAGGATGTCATCATGCCCGGTCCCTATCCCAGAGAGTTCCGCGAGGATGTCGTCGCGGTCGCTCGTAGCCGCGAAAGCGGCGTCACCATCAAACAGATCGCCGTCGACTTCGGCATCAGCGAAGCAACCCTGCAGAACTGGCTCCGCCAAGCAGACGTCGAGGACGGCAACCGTCCCGGTCAGACGGCTGCGGACACTGCCGAGGCTCGCGAGTTGAAGAAGCGGGTCCGGTTGCTCGAGCAGGAGAACGAGGTTCTCCGGCGGGCGGCGGCGTATCTGTCGCAGGCGAACCTGAAACTCGGTGGCTCCCCAAAATGACGTACCCGCTCGTATCTGAGCTCGCCGCGGACGGCATCCCCGTCTCGGTGTCGTGCCGGGTTCTGAAGCTCGCTCGCCAGCCCTACTATCGGTGGCGCAACGCCCCGATCCGGGATGCGGACGTGCTGCGCGCGTATCGGATCAACGCGCTGCACCACGCGCATCACGACGACCCGACGTTCGGCTACCGATACCTCGCCGACGAAGCCCGCCGGGCTGGGTGGCGGATGAGCCGCCGGACGGCGTGGAAGTTGTGTTCTCAGGCTGGGACCCTCTCGTCCGCGCAGCGCCGCCGGCGCGGGAAAGGTAAGAAGGCTGGCCCTCCGGTGTTCGATGACCACGTGAAGCGCGTCTTCCGCGCCGACGCACCGAACCGGGTGTGGCTGACCGACATCACCGAGCACCGCACCAGCACCGAGGGCAAGCTCTACTGCTGCGCGATCAAGGACGTGTTCTCCAACCGCATCGTCGGTTACTCGATCTCGGATCGGATGACCGCGAAGCTGGCCGTCGACGCCGTCCGCAACGCCGTCACTCGCCGCGGTGAGGTTGCCGGCTGCATCCTGCACGCCGATAGGGGCAGCCAGGCCGTATTCAACTGGTCGTCGCAACAGTGTGTTGTTGGACTGAGCGTAGTTGATCGGCGAACGCCTCGGCGGGAGTGCGCCACCCCAAGATCCCGCGTGGCCGGTTGTTCATGGCGGTGGCGATAGCTGCGATCTCGGTGGCGTTCCACCTGGAGAGGTCAGTGCCTTTCGGGAAGTATTGCCGAAGCAGACCATTGAGGTGCTCGTTGGAGCCACGCTGCCAGGGACTCTTCGCGTCAGCGAAGTACACCGGCAGCCCAGTCTCTTTCGTCAGCAGCGCATGTGCCGAGAGCTCTTTGCCGCGGTCCCAGGTCAAAGAACGGCGCAGCTGCTCAGGCAGATGGGTGATCGACTTCGCCAGAGCGTCTTTCATGGTCAACGCCCCATACCCCGCCAGTGCCGGGCCGTTCTTCGTTGGTCGAATTTGCCCGTACCCGGCCTGGCGGGGCAGGTGGACCAGTATCGCGTAGCGGGTGGTGCGCTCGATCAACGTGGCCACGGCCGAACGCTTCAGTCCGATGATCAGGTCACCTTCCCAGTGGCCGGCGATCTTGCGGTCCTCGACCTCCTTGGGGCGTTTCTGCAGCACGGTCTCGGCAGTGACATGAGCCCAGGCTTCCTGCCGTGTGCGGGCCCGGGGCATTCGCTTGGTGCGACCTCGGCGCAGGTGCCAGGACTGCTTCCGGGCAAGCCCGCCGCGGGATTCGACGTAGAGGGCCTGATAGATCGCCTCATGAGAGATCCTCATGGTCGGGTCATCGGGGAACTCCAGTGGCAGCCGCTTGGCAATCTGCTGCGGACTCCAGGCGGTGACCCATTCACGGTCCCCACGGTGGGGCTTGTTCTTTCCATCCCAGGCCGGGCCCTCGGGGCCGACAACTTCACCTTCGGCGGTGATGATCTCACCGCTGAGCTTGTCTTGGACGTACTGGCGCAGCCGGTCGTTGGTGACCATCTTCGCGGTCTTCGGACGGCGGGCGCGCCGCTCAGCATGCCACTGAGCAATCGAGGCCTTGTACTCCAGCTGATAGGTCCTGGTCGAGACGTTACGCCGTAGCTCCCGTGAGATCGTCGATGGGCTACGCCCCAGCCGACGGGCGATCTCACGGACCCCGCTGTCTTGGGCTCGCCATAAAGCGATGTCCTCCCGTTCAGAGGAGGAGATATACCGTCCGGAAACAGTCGAGGCCAAGTGTGGATTCACGCCACCAGCATGTCGGAACCAACGGTGAGCTACAGGCTCGGAGACACCGGCGGCTTCACCGGCCTCTCGGGTCTTAGCTCCTGTAGCGATGGCCTGCCAGAACCGCACACGGTCCTCGCGCCAAGCCACCGTTGGGCGCCCAGGAGAGACGATCTGACCGCGATATTCCCTTGCCCTCTTCTGCCTTGGGCCAATGCCCATCGAACACCTCCATCAGGTAGGTGTTGCGACGACCACTTGAATACGGCCAGTTTCGAAGCAGGGCGATGGCTCGCGAGTTGCGACTTCACGACATGGTCGGCTCGATGGGCCGCGTCGGCGCGGCCGGCGACAACGCGGCCATGGAGAGCTTCTGGTCCCTGCTTCAAACGAACGTGCTCAATCAGCAACGGTGGACGACGCGGCAGGAGCTGCGGCTGGCGATCGTCGTGTGGATCGAGAGGAAATATCACCGCCAGCGAGCCCAGGACGCCCTCGGCGGCTTGACGCCCATCGAGTTCGAAGCGAAACTAACCGAGCCGCTCACGCTCGCGGCCTAAACCGAACCTGTCACCAGTTCGTTCCTCACGCCCTAAAGGCCGACTTAGCTCGATCCATCCCTCCAGTCTACGCCGGGTAGTTTGGGTAGTCGGTGTACCCGCGCTCGCCGCCCACGTAGAAGGTGGCGGGGTTGGGCTCGTTCTCCGGGAGGTCCTCCTGCCAGCGGCGGACCAGGTCCGGGTTGGCGATCACAGCACGCCCGACGCCGACGGTCTCGGCCAGCTCCTCCTCCATGATCTGGACTGCCTCCTCGCGGGTGGTCTGCACGCCGAAGCCTGAGTTGGCGATCAGCGGGGCGCCGGAGACCTTCCGGATCATCTGGACCATCTCGGAGGCCGGCTCCGCATGGAGGATGTCGACGTGGGCCAGGTTCAACGGAGCGAAGCCCTCAGCGATGGCGCGGTAGGTGGCCAGTGCATCGTCGTAGTCCTCCTCCAGCGCGCCCTGGATGTTGTGCTGCGGGGACAGGCGGATGCCGGTCTTGTCAGATCCGATGGCCTCGGCCACCGCGGCGACGACCTCCACGGACAGCCGGGCGCGGTTCTCCGGGGAGCCGCCGTAGGAGTCGGTGCGCTCGTTGGAGGCCGGAGCGGTGAACTCGTGGATCAGGTAGCCGTTGGCGCCGTGGATCTGCACGCCGTCCATGCCCGCGGCGATCGCGTTCTGGGCACCGCGCACGAACTGCTGGATGGTCTCGGCGACCTCCTCAGTGGTCAGTGCATGCGGCACCGGGTGCGGCTGCTTGCCCTCCGGAGTGCGGATCTCGCCGGGTGCCGCCAGCGCGCTGGGTGCGGTGACCCGGCCGGTGGTGGACAGTGTGGAGTGCCCGATGCGCCCGCCGTGCATGATCTGCATGACGATCTTGCCGCCCTCGGCATGCACTGCCTCGGTGACGCGCTTCCAGCCCTCGACGTGTTCGGGGCCTTCGATGCCGGGCTGGCCCATCCAGGTGCGGCCCTCGCCCACAGGCCAGGTGCCCTCAGTGACGATCAGGCCGGTGGAGGCGCGCTGGCGGTAGTACTCGACGACGGCGTCGGTGGGCACCCCGTTCTCATCGGAGCGGATGCGGGTCAGCGGCGCCATCACCAGACGGTTGGCCAGCTCAGTGGACCCCAGCGCAGTGGGGGAGAAGAGGGAGGTCATGCAGGTCCTTTCGCGGTCCTCACGAACGAGTTGTTCCGCGGGGAGAACCTGCCGGGACCGCCGAGGATTCCTGAGTGATGGCAACGTCACATCGACGACGCCGGTGGTCCCCCCGGCAGGATTCGAACCTGCGACACCCGCTTTAGGAGAGCGGTGCTCTATCCCCTGAGCTACGGAGGGAGGGAGGTGCACTGCCTGGAGCCGTGCACCGGACTATCGTACCGTCACACGCCCGGCAGGCCGAGTCAGCGTTGTTGCCGCACGGATGACTTCACGATGCTCATGATCATCGTGCCGAGCACCGCGGCGCCCACGACCACCAGCAGGGCCCAGGAGGCCATCGTCAGGGAGGAGGAGACTGCCACCAGCCCCTCGTCCAGGGGATCGTCGGTCAGGATGCGGTCGATCCAGAAGTTCTCGGTGATGTCGACGACGGCGAACAGTGCCGCCGCCGCGACCAGCACCCAGCGGAACACGCCCCGGCGCATCACCAGTCCGGCCACAGCCCAGGTGGACAGCGCGACGGAGACGGGGAAGATGATCCCGGCGGTCTTATGCAGGAAGTTCAGCTGGCCGGTGGCCGTCTCGTCCATCACGCTGCGCAGCCGGTCGATGTCTCCGGCGTCGTAGCCCATCAGCCGCGCATCCGGCATGGCGAATCCGCCGGCGAAATGGGTCATCTGCGGCAGCGTATAGAGGTGCAGGTAGATGAACATGAACACGGTGACGCCCAGCAGCGCATAGACCAGCAGCTTCGGGTTCGACGTGGTGCCCTCGGCCGCGCGCCGATCAGCCGCTGAGCGGAAGCCGTCACGGACCGTGGGGCGGGGCTGCTGAGCGGGGTTGCCGCGAGTCTTCTTGCGCCGTCTGGACATGGGGTCATTCTCCCATGGGGCTCTCGGCGCGCGGCGGCCCCGCCTCATTTCGCCGGCCCCGTTCTGAGGTGCAGCGGCGCAGATGCGGCCGCGGGCGGCGTCGCCGTGTCCCCGCCACCTCCTACACTGGTCGCATCATGGATTTTGTCTTCACGCCTCCCTCGGAACGTTCCGGCCCCTCCGCCCGCTCGGCCGCTGCCGGGCAGGATGCTCAGCGCGGCCAGGGGGCTCAGCGCGGGGCTGGGCAGGGATCCGACGACGCCGGCCCGGCCGTCCTGCAGGAGGCAGCCGCCTCCCCGGCCGCTGAGGCGGACCCTGCCGCCGGCCTGAACCCGCAGCAGCGCGAGGCGGTCCTGCACCACGGAAGCCCGCTGCTGATCGTCGCCGGCGCCGGCTCGGGCAAGACCAGCGTGCTGACCCGGCGGATCGCTCATATGCTGCAGTCCGGGATGGCCCGGCCGCACGAGATCCTGGCGATCACCTTCACCAACAAGGCGGCCCGGGAGATGAAGGAACGCATCGCCGGACTGGTCGGCCCCACCGCCGAACGCATGTGGATCTCCACCTTCCACTCCTCCTGTGTGCGCATCCTGCGCGCCGAGGCCGCGCACCTGGGCCGCAAGTCCACCTTCACGATCTACGACGCCGCCGATTCGCTGCGGCTGATCACCACGATCGCCAAGATGCATGATCTGGACCCCAAGCGGTTCGCCCCACGCGCGATCAAGAACAAGATCTCTTCGCTGAAGAACGAGCTCGTCGACGCCGAGACCTTCCAGGCCACTGCGCCCAATGAGCCGTTCTCCGAAGCGGTGGCCACCGTCTATCGCGAATACACCGAGCGGCTGCGTGCGGCCAACGCCTATGACTTCGACGACCTGCTGGCCGAGACCGTGTGGATGTTCGACGCCTTCCCCGCTCTGCTGGACAACTACCGGCGTCGCTTCCGTCACGTGCTGGTCGATGAGTATCAGGACACCAACCACGCCCAGTACCGGCTGGTCCGCCAGCTCACCGGCGGCCGGGAGGACGTGCAGACCGAGCCGGCCGAGCTGACTGTGGTCGGCGACTCCGATCAGTCGATCTATGCCTTCCGCGGCGCCGACATCCGCAACATCGTGGAGTTCGAGCGCGACTATCCGGAGGCCACCACCATCAAGCTGGAGCAGAACTACCGCTCCACCCAGACCATCCTCGACGCCGCCAACGGCGTGATCTCCCAGAACCCGGGCCGCCAAGAGAAGAAGCTGTGGACCGACGAGGGCGAGGGTGCTCCGGTGCGCCTGCACGTGGCGCCTTCGGAGAACGATGAGGCCGACTGGATCGCCCGGACCATCGACGAGCTCGGTGACTCTGAGGGCCTCCGCCCCTCCGACGTGGCGGTGTTCTACCGCACCAACGCGCAGTCCCGTTCCCTGGAGGAGCGGCTGATCAACCGCGGGATCCCCTACCGAGTCATCGGCGGCACCCGCTTCTATGACCGTAAGGAGATCAAGGACGCGCTGGCCTACCTGCACGTCATCAACAACCCCGACGACGACGTCAACCTGCGGCGGATCCTCAACGAGCCCAAGCGCGGGATCGGGGACCGGGCCGAAGGTGCCGTCGCGGCACTGGCCCAGCGGGACCGGACCACCTTCTTCGAAGCGCTTCGCCGCGCCGAGCAGGCCCCGGCCATCGCCACGCGCTCGCTGAAGGCCATCAACTCCTTCGTCCGGATGATGGATGACCTGATCCAGCTGAACCAGGACGAGAAGCCCTCGGTGGTGCTGGAGGCCGTGCTGGAGCAGTCCGGGATGATGGAGGCTCTGCGCCAGTCCAAGGACCTGCAGGACGAGTCCCGTGCGGACAACCTGGGCGAGCTCGTGGCCGTGGTCAAGGAGTATGAGGCCGACGCCTCGGCCTCCGATGCTTCGGCCTCCGACGCCGGGATGTCCAGTGCCGAGGAGCAGCCGGAGGAGGCGGCGTCGCCGGATCAGCCTGCGGGCCGGGGCACACTGGCCGGCTTCCTCGAGCAGGTCAGCCTGATCGCCGACGCCGATGCCATCCCGTCGGCCGGCGATGAGGAGTCTGAGCGGCTGGCCCGTGAGCAGGGTCAGGTCACACTGATGACTCTGCACACTGCGAAGGGACTCGAATTTCCTGTGGTCTTCCTCACAGGGATGGAGCATGGGATCTTCCCGCACTCACGGTCCATGTCGGATCCCGAGCAGCTGGCAGAGGAGCGTCGGCTGGCCTATGTGGGGCTGACCCGCGCCCGGAAGCGGCTCTATCTCTCCCGCGCGGAGTCCCGCCACCTGTGGGGCCAGCACCAGTACAACCCGCCCAGCCAGTTCCTCTCCGAGATCCCCGAAGACCTGCTCGAGCACAGCGGATCGTCCTCCTCGGGATCGCTCAGCGGAGGTTTCACCGGATGGGGGTCCGGATCCATCTACAGCGGCGGATCCCCCGGGTCTCGGGGATCAGCCTCAGCCGCCTACGGCTCGGCGAACTCCTCCCATCGGTCCGCCTCACTGCCCGGGAGCACCGCCGGCTCTGCCCCGCAGCAGGTCAACCCGGACCGGGAGGTCCCCAGCCTCAGCCCCGGAGACCGGGTCAGCCACCGGAAGTTCGGTGAGGGGGAGGTCATCGCCGTCGAAGGCACAGGTGATAAGACCGTGGCGAAGGTCAGCTTCACCGGAACGGAGAAGAGACTTCTCCTGCGATATGCTCCAGTGGAGAAGGTCGGCTGAGGCCTGCCTTCGCACCAAGAGATGACTTCGACGCAGAAGGACACAACCCGTGGACCTGTATGAGTACCAGGCGCGCGATCTGTTCGAGGCACACGGAGTTCCCGTGCTGGCCGGAATCGTGGCGCAGACCCCGGAAGAGGCGAAGGCGGCAGCCGAGCAGATCGGCGGCACCGTCGTCGTCAAGGCTCAGGTGAAGGTGGGCGGCCGCGGCAAGGCCGGCGGCGTGAAGCTCGCCAAGAGCGCTGATGAGGCGTATGAGCACGCACAGGCCATCCTCGGAATGGACATCAAGGGCCACACCGTCAACCGCGTGATGATCGCCCAGGGCGCTGAGATCGTTGAGGAGTACTACTTCTCCATCCTGCTGGACCGGGCGAACCGCAACTACCTCGCCATGTGCTCCAAAGAGGGCGGCGTCGAGATCGAGCAGCTCGCTGAGGAGCGGCCCGAGGCTCTGGCCCGCGTCAACTTCGACCCGAACACCGGCGTGACCGCCGAGGTGGCCAAGGACATCGCGCAGCAGGCAGGCTTCCCTGCCGAGCAGCACGAGGAGCTGGCTCAGGTCTTCCAGCAGCTGTGGACCGTGTTCTCCGAGGAGGACGCCACTCTGGTGGAGGTCAACCCGCTGGTGAAGACCGGCGAGGGCAGGATCATCGCCCTCGACGGCAAGGTCACCGTGGACGAAAACGCAGACTTCCGTCACCCCTCCCACTCGGAGCTGGTGGACGAGTCCGCTGAGGACCCGCTGGAGGCCAGGGCCAAGGCGAACGACCTCAACTACGTCAAGCTCGACGGCCAGGTGGGCATCATCGGCAACGGCGCCGGTCTGGTCATGTCCACCCTGGATGTCGTCGCCTACGCAGGCGAGGCACACGGCGGCGTGAAGCCGGCGAACTTCCTGGACATCGGCGGCGGCGCATCCGCAGAGGTCATGGCCAACGGCCTGGACGTCATCCTCGGCGATGACCAGGTGAGCTCCGTGTTCGTCAACGTCTTCGGCGGCATCACCTCCTGTGATGCTGTGGCCACCGGCATCGTCAAGGCGCTGGAGATCCTCGGCGACGCCGCCACCAAGCCGCTCGTGGTCCGCCTCGACGGCAACAACGTGGAGGAGGGCCGCCGCATCCTGGCAGAGGCCAACCACCCGCTGGTCACCACCGCCGACACCATGGACGCCGGTGCCGACAAGGCTGCTGAACTCGCCAACTCTGCGCTGGCCAACAAGTAAGGACCTCTACACTCATGTCTATCTACCTGAACAAGGACTCCAAGGTCATCGTCCAGGGCATCACCGGCGGCGAGGGCACCAAGCACACCCGTCTGATGCTGAAGGCCGGCACCAACATCGTCGGCGGCGTGAATGCACGCAAGGCCGGCACCACGGTCGAGCACCAGGACAAGGACGGCAACGACATCGAGCTGCCCGTCTTCGGCTCGGTCTCCGAGGCGATGGAGAAGTCCGGCGCAGACGTGTCGGTCGCCTTCGTCCCGCCGAAGTTCGCCAAGGACGCGGCCATCGAGGCCATCGAGGCCGGCATCGGTCTGCTGGTGGTCATCACTGAGGGCATCCCGGTGCAGGACTCCGCTGAGTTCTACAACCTGGCCGCCCAGAAGACCGGCCCCGACGGCAAGCCCGTCACCCGGATCATCGGCCCGAACTGCCCCGGCATCATCACCCCGGGCGAGGCTCTGGCAGGCATCACTCCGGCCAACATCACCGAGTCCGGCCCCATCGGTCTGGTCTCCAAGTCGGGCACCCTGACCTACCAGATGATGTACGAGCTGCGGGACATCGGCTTCTCCACCTCCATCGGCATCGGCGGTGACCCGGTCATCGGCACCACTCACATCGATGCTCTCGAGGCCTTCGAGAACGATCCCGACACCAAGGCCATCGTGATGATCGGCGAGATCGGCGGCGACGCCGAGGAGCGTGCCGCTGAGTACATCAAGGCCAACGTCACCAAGCCGGTCGTCGGCTACGTGGCAGGCTTCACCGCTCCGGAGGGCAAGACCATGGGCCACGCAGGCGCCATCGTCTCCGGCTCCTCCGGCACTGCGGACGCCAAGAAGGAAGCACTCGAGGCCGCAGGCGTGAAGGTCGGCAAGACCCCGTCTGAGACCGCCGAGCTGCTCCGCGAGGTCTACAAGGGCTGATGCTCTGACGCGGTGCGCTCAGCGCGCACCTGACTGTGGCCCGCACTCTCCCCAACGGAGAGGGCGGGCCACAGCTGTCTCTGGGCGGCGGCGCATCATGACTCCGGACCGGAGGGGCCGTATGAAGTGCGCTGAGCGGAAAGCGCCTCTACCGGTGGGCGCGCTTCTCCTGTGACCGGCTGCCCCAGGATGCGGCACTGCTGAAGCAGGGTCTGCGGCTCAGTCCTCGCCGTGGCCGTCCGTGGGCAGGGTCTCCATAGCGAAGCGGATGTGCTCCTCCACCAGCTCAGCGCTGCGCTGAGGTTCCTGCTCCCTGATCGCGGCATGGATCCGGTGGTGCTGCTCCTGAAGGGTGATCTGCACCTCGGAGGGGGCTCCGTGGGAGTGGAACGCCTCCAGGATGGTCTGCTTCAGGGAGCTGCGGATGGCTGTGGTGAGATCGGCGACCAGCCGGTTGCCGGCCGCCTCTGCGATGGCGACGTGGAAGGCGGTGTCGGCGTCGTTGAACTCCTCCACAGTGGAGGACCTCTCCATCGCTTCCAAGGCCTGGTCGATCTGCGCGAGCTGGGGCTCCTCCGCCTGCTGCGCGGCGAGCATGGCGCTGGCCCGCTCCAAGGCGATGCGGGCCTCCGCGACGTCGTCGAGGGGGAAGTTGGACAGCCCGATGTGCATCCGGAGCAGACGGGTCAGCCCCTCGCTGGGGAGCGCGGTGACGCGCGTCCCGGCCGAGCGGCCGGAGCCCACCTGGGACTGCAGCGCCCCCTGGGACTCCAGTATTCGGATGGCCTCACGGACGCTGGCCCGGCTCACCTGCAGTTGGGAGGCCAGCTCCCGTTCCGGCGGGAGCAGGTCTCCCACAGCCAGCCGGCCTGCGGTGACCTGTTCCTCGATCGCGTCGAGCACCAGCTCATGGGCACGGCTGCGCGGGATCGGCTCCCAGGAGATCGGCGTGCGGCTGGAGTTCTCGGCTGAGTCAGGCATAGCCCTTTTCTATCACCGCAGCTGCGGTCCTTCCGTGTGTGGTCCTCATCGGCGGCCGGCGGTGGGAGTCTCCACGCGCGGGGCGGCGGAGCTGCGGCGCACGACGACGCCGGCGGCCAGCGGCAGACCCAGGACCAAGGTCCCGAGGACCAGGGTACCCAGGTTCAGCCCGGCACCGTGGGCAATGATGTAACTGATCGCCCCGGCGGCGGTGCAGTAGTACAGGGTGACCGGCAGGACCCGGCGCAGGAGGTCGCCCTCCCTGCCGAGCAGACCCACAGTGGCGGAGGCGGCGACGATGTTGTGGACGGAGATCGGATTGCCTCCGGCTCCACCGACGGCCTGTGCGGCGACCACCGTCTCCGGGCTGACCCCGATATGGCTGCCGGTGGACCACTGGAACTGGGAGAAGGTCAGGTTGGAGATGGTGTTGGAGCCCGCGACGAAGGCGCCCAAGGCCCCGAGGAACGGGGCGAGGAACGGCCAGTATCCGCCGGAGACTGCCGCGGCACCCTCGGCGAGGATGACCGGCATGCTCTCCATGCCGGAGTCGTTGGTCCCGGACTGCAGCAGGATCCGGACCAGAGGCACGGCGAAGAAGAGCGCCGCGGCGGTGCCGGCGAGCTGTCGGCCTGCGACCTGCCAGGTGCGGAGGACCTGGGAGCCGGACATCCGGTAGATCACATACCCGCAGGCCACCGCCATCAGAAGCATGAACCCGGGGAGGTAGAAGGGCTCCACCGTGGGGCTGATCCCCTCAACCCCCAGCAGGTCGCTGAACTCGAACAGGGTGACTCCGGGAGTGTTCAGGAGCTCCTCGAGCGGCTCCAGCACGCGGGTGGCGACCAACAGTCCGGCCAGCACCAGGTAGGGGGACCAGGCCCGGACCATCCCGATCCGCCGACCTGCGGCGAGCGCCTTCGGCTTCTCCTGCGCGATCCGGCCGGTCCAGCTGGTCTCCCAGTCGCTTCGGGGCCCGAACTCGAAGGTCCTCTTGGGCATCAGGAATCCCTTGGAGGAGGTGACCATGACGATGACCAGGCCGGTCAGCCCACCCAGCATGGCAGGGAACTCCGGCCCCAGGAACGTGGCGACCAGTGCGGAGGGCACGATCACTGCCAGGGAGGCGTAGAGGGCGAAGGGGGCGATCCGCAGGCCGTCTGCGAAGCTCCGCTCCGGGCCGAAGAAGCCGGTCAGGAGCGTGACGATGATCAGCGGGATGAGCAGCCCGACGACCGCATGGATCAGCGCTACGCTGAGCCCGATCTCCGCGATGTACTCAGCGTAGGTGACGTCCTGCTCCAGCAGGCGTGCCTGCATGGCGTCGGAGTTCTGGTCCAGGCCGTTGCCCACGCCGATGAGGATGGGTGTCCCCACTGCGCCGAAGCTCACCGGGGTCGTCTGTACGATCAGGCCCACCATCACCGCCGCCATCGCCGGGAATCCCATGGCCAGCAGCAGCGGGGCGACGACGGCGGCTGTGGTGCCGTAGCCCGAGGTTCCCTCGATGAAGGAGCCGAAGCACCAGCCGATGATGATCGCCTGAACCCGGCGGTCGGGGGAGATGCGGTTGAAGCCGGCTTTGATGGTCTCCATGGCCCCGGAGGCCATCACCGTGGCCAGCAGGAGCAGGGCTCCGAAGATGATGTAGAGCATGGTGCCGGCGATGATCAGCCCCTCCACGGAGGCCGCGGCGATGGCGGCGGGTGCCATGTCCCAGCTGAGCCATGCGACGCAAACGGCGACCACATAGCCCACGGGCATGGCATATTTCGCCGGCCAGCGGAAGCCGGCCAGGAGAAGGCCGACCGTGACGATGGGGGCGATGGCCAGCATGCTGTACCAGGCGATGGAGTCCATGGGGCGCTGTTCCTCCGGGGCGGGTTGCACCATCATGTGGTCTGACCATTGGAGGCTAGTGAGAATTGTGATCTGCGTCAACAAGAATTTTGGACCCCCAAGTGGCAAGGGGGCCCGTTGACGATGTGATCCTCGTTGCCCTATCCTCTATGAGGTCAGACCACATGATGGTGCAGCGTGTCCCCGAGGAGCAGGTTCCATGGTCCAGCGTCAATTTCCCAAGCCGCGCGACCTTGCGCCGCTGATGCAGTTCAAGAAGTTCGACTTCAACGCCAGCCGGCGTCGGCTCAGCGCCGCGCTGACCATCGAGGATCTGCGGACGATCGCCAAACGGCGCACCCCCAAGGCGGCCTTCGACTACACCGACGGTGCGGCGGAGGGTGAGTTCTCCATTCGCCGGGCGCGCGAGGGCTTCGAGGATGTCCAGTTCAACCCGTCGATCCTGCGCGACGTCTCTGCAGTGGACACCTCCGTCAGCATCTTCGGCGGCCCCTCTGCCCAGCCCTTCGGCATTGCCCCCACCGGTTTCACCCGCCTGATGCAGACCGAGGGGGAGGCCGCAGGGGCGGGTGCCGCAGGCGCGGCGGGGATCCCGTTCACACTCTCCACGCTGGGGACCACCAGCATCGAGGATGTGCAGGCCGCGAATCCGCAGGGGCGCAACTGGTTCCAGCTCTATGTGATGAAACAGCGGGAGATCTCCTACGGCTTGGTCGAGCGCGCCGCCGCCTCCGGCTTCGATACCCTCTTCTTCACCGTGGACACTCCGGTCGCCGGGGCCCGCCTGCGGGATAGGCGCAACGGCTTCTCCATCCCTCCGCAGCTGAGCCTGAGCACTGTGATCAACGCGATTCCGCGGCCCTGGTGGTGGTATGACTTCCTGACCACTCCGCCGCTGGAGTTCGCCTCCCTGTCCTCCACCGGCGGGACGGTCGGTGAGCTGCTGGACGCCGCGATGGACCCCTCCATCAGCTTCGAGGACCTGAAGATCATCCGGGAGCTCTTCCCCGGCAAGATCGTCGTCAAGGGTGTTCAGAACGTGGAGGACTCCCGCACGCTGGCCGATCTGGGCGTGGACGGCGTCGTGCTCTCCAACCACGGCGGTCGGCAGCTGGACCGGGCGCCGGTGCCCTTCCACCTGCTGCCGGAGGTGGTCCGTGAGGTCGGGGACGATCTCGAGGTGACCATGGACACCGGCATCATGAACGGCGCTGACGTCGTCGCCTCGCTGGCGATGGGCGCGAAGTTCACCTTCGTGGGCCGGGCCTACCTCTACGGGCTGATGGCCGGAGGTCGAGCCGGGGTGGACCGGGCGATCGAGATCCTCAGCGATCAGGTCGAGCGCACCATGAAGCTGCTGGAGGTCTCCACAGTGGAGGAGCTGGAGCCCAAGCACGTCACCCAGCTGCAGCGGCTGGCTCCCCGCGCCCAGGTCCGGCCGGAGGCGGCACGGGCCGCCTCCGGCGCCTGACCTGGGCCGTCAGGTCAGGTCAGGCGGGGAACTGCGGCTGATCCTCCAACCGGGGTTCGGGCAGATCCGGGACGATCATCACCGGCCCGGCG
Source organism: Nesterenkonia lacusekhoensis (assembly GCF_017876395.1). NCBI lineage: Bacteria > Bacillati > Actinomycetota > Actinomycetes > Micrococcales > Micrococcaceae > Nesterenkonia > Nesterenkonia lacusekhoensis. The sequence goes on from NZ_JAGINX010000001.1 coordinate 71,155, forward strand.
GCCGCGGTGAGCACCGAACGGGAGGTGGAGCCCAGCAGGGCGCTGCGGATGCCTCCGCGTCCGCGCGTCCCGACCACGGTCAGCTGAGCCTCCGCGGACCTCTGGGCCAACACGTCGTCGGCGGCACCGACCTCGACGACGCCGCTGACCTGGGCCCCCGGAACCCGGCTCTGCAGCCAGGCGGCCTCGGCCTGAGCATGCTCTTCGAGTTCGCGGCGGCGCTGTTCGGCGTAGGAGCTGTCGAATCCGATGTCCGGATACCAGCCGGTCACATCGTCCAGCGGCAGCAGGGCGATGATCGCGTGCAGCGGGGCACCGCGCTCCGCGGCGGCCTCAGCGGCCTGCAGAGCTGCGACGCGGGAGATCGAGGAGCCGTCCACGCCGACCACCACCGGCCGCGGGTCCTGCGCGGGGGAGAAGCGTCCGCCGTCGGGCCCGACGCCGGCCTGCGGGTCATAGGAGGCGGGCACGATCACCGTCGGGCAGTGGGCATGGGCGGGCACTGCGGTGGCGACCGATCCCACGATCCTCCCCACGAAGCCGCCCCGGCCGCGTCCCCCGAGGACCACCAGCTGCGCTGAGGCCGAGAGCTTCACCAGCACTCCGGCGGCGTCGCCCTCCACGGAGTGGGCGACCACGTGGCCGGGATAGTCCTGCAGGTACTCGTGGGCCTGCGCCAGCACAGCCTCGGAATCCTGCCGCGGGAGATCCGCCTCTCCCTCCGGCGGCAGGGCGGCCAGCGTGCTGTAGAACTGAGCAGGGAGCCGGTAGGCGTTGACCACGGTCAGCTGCGAGTTCCGGCGCTGCGCGGCACGAGCAGCGTAGTGGAGGGCCAGGAAGCTCTGCTCGGACCCGTCGAAGCCGACCACCACGCCCAGCGTGCGCTCGGCGTCGTTCAGGGGCGTCAGAGTGTGGGGGTTGGGAGTCATGGAATGTTCCTCTCTCTCGTCGGGGATGCTGAAGTGCCCGGGGTTGCGAGTCTACGCCTCTGCGGCGGTCATGTGGGCGGTCGGGCGGAAGAACGTCCCACGCCCCGCCGGCGGCAGACGGGCGAGGTCAGGCCACGGAGACGCCCAGGACTGCTCCCAGCGCGTAGGTTAGCGCCGCAGCACCCAGTCCGATGGCCAGCTGACGCAGGCCGCGGGAGAGCGGGCTGGCCCCAGAGAGCAGACCCACCACTGCGCCGGTGCACATCAGCGCGGTGCCCACCAGTGCGGTGGAGATCCCGACGGCGATCCAGCCCACGGCGCCGATGAGATAGGGAAGGATCGGGATCAGCGCCCCGACGGCGAAGAAGCAGAAGCTCGAGCCGGCCGCAGTCCACGCGGAGCCGACCACCTCGTAGCCGTCCCAGGCGTCTGCCTCATCCTCGGCGTCCTTGGGCACGGAGAGCTCGGGCCGGCAGTCACATTCGAAGGCCCCCAGGCGCTCCAGGGCACGGTGCTCGGCATCCTCGCGGCTCAGTCCGCGCGCTCGGTAGACCAGCACCAGCTCGTTATGGTCCAGGTCCAGGTCAGGGGCGGCACGCAGGGTGGCGTGGGTGGGACGGGTGGCATCGAGCAGCTCACGCTGGCTGCGTACGGAGATGAACTCACCGGCGGCCATGGACAATGCCCCGGCGAGCAGTCCGGCGATGCCGGTCAGCAGCACCACGGTGGCCCCCACGCCGGTGCCGCCCATACCCATGATCAGCGCGAAGTTGGAGACCAGCCCGTCGTTGGCTCCGAACACGGCCGCGCGGAACCCGCCGGAGAGCTTCTCCCGGCCACGGGCCGCCAAGGCCCGGACCACCTCCTCATGGATCTCCTCATCGGCCGCCATGCCTCGGGTGGCCGCCTCGTCATGGGCGTAGGGCGAATCGCCCTCAGCCCGCTGGGCCAGCGCCAGGACGAACACTGAGCCGAAGATCCGGGCCATCCAGCCCAGCAGCACGCGGTGGGCCGACGGAGAGGGCAGCCGCTGGGAATGCTCGCCCAGCAGGTCGCGCCAGTGCTGCTCGTGCCGTCGCTCCGCGGCGGCCAGTCCCAGCAGGATCTGTCGCTCCTCGCCCTGCTTCCTCTGCGCCAGGTCGGAGTAGAGGCGGCCCTCGGCGATCTCATCGGCGAGGTACTTCTGCCACCGCCTGATCTGCTGTCTGCTCGGCGGGGCAGAGGGCTGGGAGGCGGCGGGGTCGGCGTCGTCGGGGTGCTGGTCCTGGGAGGGGCTCACCCTCCCATTGTTCAGCGGATGGGACTGCCGCATGAAGGGAGCGGAGAACTGTGACGATCCTTCGGGACCCCTAAACCTGTGTGACCCTCGTTTTACCAAGCGTTTCTCAGATTACCCCTGCAGATCCGCAGGGGTAATCTGAATCTGCCTTGGTAAAACGAGGGTGAGGGTGGGGCACGGGTCAGTGCTGGGCGAAGCGCCCGACGGCGCGCACCGCTGTCGGCGCCTCCGCGCCGGCCGCCAGGCCCACATAGCCCGGAGCCAGGTGACCGTCCGCGGACTCCGCACCGTCCCAGACCTTCCCACCCCGGGAGCCGAAGGGCAGGTATCGTCCGCCGGCTCGGCGCAGGATCAGCTGCCCGGCGGCCACATCCCAAGGGCTGGTGCTCCCGCCCGCTGCGACGTCGGCCCAGCCTGCCGCCGCGTGGCAGAGTTCCAGCGCTCCGGAGATCACCCGGCGCACCGAGGAGTAGGTGGTCACCAGCTCGCCGAACTGATCCAGCGCCTCCTGGCCGCGGGCTGCCAGCATCTCCGCCGAGGGGAAGCTGGTCACCAGGTTCAGCCGCTCCTCGGGGGCCGAGGTGGGCTCGGGCCGCAGCGGCTGCTCCTGGCCCTCGCCGGTGCGCAGGTAGGCCCCGGCATCGTCGGCGGAGAAGGTCAGCCGGTTCACCGGATCATGCACGACGCCGGCCACCACCTCATCGGCCCGTGCCGCGGCGATGGAGATGCTGAACATCGCGAAGCCGTGGGCGAAGTTGGAGGTGCCGTCGATCGGGTCGATGATCCATTCCAGAGCACCCTCACCCTGGGAACCGCCCTCCTCGCCGGTGATCCGAGAGTCCGGGACGGCGTGGGTCAGCGTCTCGATCAGCCGCTCCTCCGTCGAGGTGTCGTAATAGGTCACCAGGTCATGGGTGCTGGACTTGGTGGAGACCTCCATCCCGGAGCGGAAGACCTCGGCGAGCACGACGCCGGCCTCCTCGGCTGCGGTCAGAGCGATCCGGCGGAGCTGGGCGGGGGAGAGTTCATCAGACACGGGACCACCCTAATCGCGCCCTGCGCCGGATCATCCACCGGCGCACTTCGGGGTCCTGCGAACCTCAGAGGTTCCCCGTCAGTTCACCTTCGCGTCATGGCGGCGTCGGATGCTCTGCACTTCGGCCTGACTATCGTGGACTGTGCGTGTTGCAGTGGTTGCCGAATCGTTCCTCCCACACATGAACGGGGTCACCAACTCCGTTCTGCAGGTGCTGTCCCATCTACGCCGACGCGGAGACGAAGTCACCGTGATCGCCCCCAGCGACTCCCTCTGGTGGGAGCCGGCGGTGGCCACCGAACAGCGCGAGCTCTGCGCGGGGTTCCCGGTGCTGCGCGTTCCGTCTCTGCCGCTGCCTGACTATCCCAAGGTCAGGGTGGCCGCCGGCTTCACCCAACGGATCCGGAACATCCTGGAGGACATCCAGCCCGACGTCGTCCACGTCGCCTCTCCCTTTGTGCTGGGCTGGCGCGCCATCCAGGCCGCCAACTCTCTGGGCCTGCCCACTGTCTCCATCTACCAGACCGAGGTCCCCGCCTATGCGGCCCGCTACCGGATCCCCTGGGCGGAGGAGCTGCTGTGGCAGCACGTGGACCGGATGCACCAGGGCTCCACCCTGACTCTGGTGCCTTCCTCCTTCTGCAAGGATCAGCTGCGCGCCCGCGGCATCAAGCGCCTGAAGACCTGGCGCCGCGGCGTGGACATGGAACGGTTCGACCCGGGACGCCGCGACGAGCGGCTGCGAGCCGAGATCGCCCCGAACGGGGAACAGCTGATCGGATTCGTGGGTCGGCTCGCCGCTGAGAAGCAGATCGAGGATCTGCGCGTCCTGGACGATCTTCCCGGCACCCGCCTGGTGATCATCGGCAACGGCCCCCAGGAGGAGAGTCTGCGCAGAGTGCTGCCCAACGCCCACTTCGCCGGATTCCGCGGCGGTGCCGACCTCGGCCGTCACGTGGCCAGCCTGGACGTCTTCGTCCACCCCGGCGAGGCCGAGACCTTCTGCCAGACCATCCAGGAGGCGATGGCCGCGGCCGTGCCGGTGGTCGCCGTCGGGCGAGGCGGCCCGCTGGACCTGGTCGACGTCGGGCAGACCGGCTGGCTCTATCAGCCCGGTGATCTCCAAGGGCTGCGCTCAGCAGTGCAGCACCTGACCGGCGACGACGCCGCCCGCGCCCGGTTCTCCGCGGCCGCCTGGTCAGCGGTGCAGGGGCGCAGCTGGGAGAGCATCTGCAACCAGCTGGTCGGACACTATTCGCGGGCGGTGGAGGTCAACCGACGCCGGCTGGACCGCCGGGCGAAGGATCTGCTGCGCGGGCCCTTCAGCCGAGGAGTCCCTGGCCTCTGAGCTGGGATGCGATGGCTTTGCCGTCCGGACCATAGATCCACGGGATCCTGTGCTCACCCACATGCTGATACCCGTGGGCATGCTCACCCTCCTGAGCGCCGTGGAGCATATCCTCACCGACCGGATCCTCGGCACGGCCCCCGGCGAGCACCGCCTCCGAGTAGGTGAGCTCGCGGATGATGACCGCCGTGACCTTCTCCGGGTGGCGGCGGGCGAAGTCGGCGTAGATCTGCGGGTCGTGCTGACCGTCGTCGCCGATCAGCACCCAGCTCATCGCCGGGAAGTCGCGAGCCAGCCGCTCCAGCTGCTGCTCCTTGTGCAGCTGACCTGAGCGGAACCAGCGGTCTTCGGTGGGGCCCCAGTCGGTCAGCAGCAGCGGGCCGCGTGGGTAGAGGTTCCTGGAGAGGAAGCGGGTCAGCGTCTGGGCCACGTTCCACGCGCCGGTGGAGAGGTAGAGCACCGGCCCCTCCTGGCCGTGCTCGGCGCGCGAACGGTTCAGCAGGCGCTCCATCATCACCGCCATCCCGGGTGTGGGGGTGCGCGCATGCTCATCCAGGACGAAGGAGTTCCATGCCGCCAGCAGCGGACGCGGCAGCTTGGTCACCACCACGGTGTCATCGACGTCGCAGACGACGCCGAACTGTGCCGCCTCATCGATGACGGTGAGCTCGGCAGTGGTCGGATCCGCACCCTCAGCGGTCAGGGTCACGCCCTGCCAGCCGGGCTCCAGGCGCGCGCCCACGGCCCGCAGATCGACCACGGTGTCGATGATCCCGCCCCGGTCTGCGGTGACTTCGAAGGCGTGGCCGGCCACGTTCAGCGTGACCTCGGCGAAGGGCACCGGGGCGGAGATGAAGTTGCGCCAGCCGCGGACGCCGTCGGTGATGACTTTGGCCACCCGGCGCCCGTTCTCGAAGTGCGAGTCAGGGGCCATCACGATCCGGGAGAAGATCCGGATCCAGTGCTGGGTGCCGTAACCGGTCAGCGAGAGCACCGTGACGTGTTGGCGGCGGCGTCGGGCCATGGTCAGCCGCAGCTGGTGCCAGCGGTCCTCCACCTTCATGGCCCGGTTCCGGGCCCGGTCCGAGAGGTGGTGGCGGAGTGCTGCCCGGTCCTGGGCGACATGGGTGGGGAGCTGCTCCCCGGCGTCGTGGCTCATCAGGTTCCATCCTAGTAGCACCGCCCACCTCACAGTTTCCTGAAAATGGCTGTCGGTTCGGTCCAGGCACCCCGCCGGCTGGCACCATAGGAGACGATGGCCAGCACCGATGACCCCCGCGACACCTCCGCCGAGCACGACGGCACAGACGCCGGCAGCACTGCGGAGGAGGACGCCGCGCCGGCCGGCTCCTGGAGGCAGCGGCTGCCGGCCATGCCGCTGTGGCTGCTGGGCATCCTGGAGGCTGTGCAGATGCTGCTGGCCACCGCGCTGCTGGTGGTCCTGCCGGTGCTGGGGATGAGTCTGGCCGGGGGCTTCGAGCAGATCACCCCCGGATTCGTCAGCGGATTGGCCGCCCAGATCTGGATGGTCATCCACGGCGTCCCCGTGGAGCTGATCGTCAGCCTCGACGACGGCGCCCTCGGCGAGGGCGTGAGCATTCCCGACGGCGGCTGGTTCCACCTGGTGCCCCTGGGCCTGACCCTGATCCCCCTGGCCCTGGCCTGGAGGGCCGGACGCCGACTGGCCCAGGGCGCCTACTCCGATCAGATCTGGCACGGCCTGCTGCCCCTGGTGATCAGCTACGCGGGGGCGGGGGCAGGACTCAGCATGCTCGCCCAGGACACCGCCTTCGACGTGCACCCGGTCTTCGCGGCCCTCTGCGCGGCAGCCGTGATGACGCTGGGCTCGCTGAGCGGCTGCTATGCCGAGGCGCGCAGCTGGACCCGCATGATCGGTGTGGATCTGGAGTCCCGGATCGAAGAGTTCTCTCAGCAGCTGCGTTGGGCCGGGTCCTACGCCTGGGCCATCCTGCGGGCCGGGGCCGTGGCCTGCGTGGTCGCCGTCGGGCTCTCGGCTCTGCTGCTGGCCGGCCAGATCGGGGTGCGGTGGATGGACGTGGCCAACGTCTACCAGCAGCTTGACCCCGGTTTCTGGGGCATCCTCGGGCTGACGCTGCTGCACCTGGGACTGCTGCCCAACATGATCCTCTGGACCCTGGCCTACGCCACCGGCGCCGGGTTCTCCATGGGCGCCGGGACCACAGTGGCCCCCTACGCCGTGGAGCTGGGGCCGCTGCCGGCTGTCCCGATCCTCGGCGCACTGCCGCAGGGGGCTCCGGAGGGAGCCCTGGCTGTGCTGCTGGTGCCGGTGCTCGCCGGGACGGCCGCCGGCTGGTGGCTGATGCGCGAGGGCGAGAACCACCTGGATGACTGGTTCGCGCTGCGGATCGCCGCGCGCCCGCTCTCCCTGACGATCTCCACGCTGGCGCTGGGGGTCTTCACCGGACTGGCCGCCGCCGCGCTCGCCGTCGGCCCGCTGTGGCTCTCCCACATCTCGCTGGGCATGGGGCGGATGACCGATATCGGCCCCGACGCGGCGCTGTCCGCGGCCCTGTTGGGCGCCTGGGTGGGGCTCGGTGCGATCATCGGCTACCTGCTGGCACCGGCCGCGCACCAGGTGCGCCGCCGTCGGGCAGCAGAGGCTGAGGACGAGGAGTTCGGCGCGGAGTCTGCGGAGGCGCTCGATGACGCCGCTGCAGTCGCCGGGGCCGCAGATGAGGAGGAGCTCACCGCGTCGAAGCCGGTGCGTCCGGTCAGCACGGATGGGGAAGATGCTCGGCAGGCGCCCGGCGCCCAGCAGGAAGAGAGCATCGAGAGCGGCGAGGCGGTGGACGAGTTCACCGCACGGATGCGTGCTCGCCGTGAGGACGCAACCGATAAGAGCTCTCCGCTGCGTCCGCTGCGCCGCGACTGAGCGACCCTGGTCAGAAGGCTCGCTGCCGGGAAGCCAGCGGCAGGGAAGTCAGCGGCAGGGAAGTCAGCCCAGCCGGATCTCTCCGGCGGCGATCCCCGCCAGAGTCTCCACCAGCAGGCGGCGCTCCTCAGTCTTGATGCGATCGTGCAGGGAGCCTTCGTCCTCACCGGCACGGACCCGCACTGCCTCCTGAGCGATGATCGGCCCGGTGTCCACTCCGGCATCCACCTGATGCACTGTGCAGCCGGTGATCCTGACCCCGTGGGCCAGCGCATCGCGGACGGCATGGGCACCGGGGAAACTGGGCAGCAGCGCCGGATGCGTGTTGATCACCGGAACCCCGACGCCGTCGAGGAACTCCTCGCCCAGGATCCGCATGAACCCGCTGGTGACCACCAGATCGGGGGAGTGGGAGCGTACCGCCGCGCAGAGCTCACGGTTCCAGGCCGCGCGCACCCGCGCGGCTTCCTCGGGGTCCCTGCGGCTCAGCCCCTTCTCCAGCGGGACCGCGAAGGTCGGGATCCCTGCGGCCGCCGAGCGCTCCAGCCCGCCGCAGTCAGGGACGTCTGAGCCCACTGCGGCCAGATCCACCGGCAGCTGACCGGAGGAGACGGCGTCGATGACGGCCTGCAGGTTCGTCCCGGATCCCGAGACCAGCACCACGATTCGCATGGACTACAGCCTATAAGAGGTGATGGCGGCCCGGTGTGCCTCTAGAGTGGTCGGGATGAGTGTGGAGAAGCAGCGGGAGGCCCAGTGGCCCTATGCACGAATGACCCTGTGGCTGCTGCTGGCGGTGATCGTCGCCTATGCGGGGCTTCAGGCGCCCCTGCCGTACCGGTTGGTGGCTGTGGTGGCCGGGCTGGTCGGTGTCGGCGGCGGGATCGTCCTGGTGGTGCAGTCGCTGCGGAAGAAGCTCTCGGTGCTGATGCTCCTCAGCGGCCTGATCGCTGTGCTGGCCTGCGGGATGTTCGCAGGCACGGCTGCGGCGCAGGCCCTCTTCTGGGACGCGACGGTGGAGTTCGACGAATGCCAGGCCTCTGCGTTGACCGAGCGTTCGATGAGCCGCTGCTTCATCGAGTATGAGGAGGACATGCTCGATTCTGTCCCGTCGCCGTTCTGAGGGCTGCCCAGCAGCCGTCGCTCCATGAGAAGGGCCCCGGCCGAGCCTCATGGAGAGGCTGACCGGGGCCCTGGTCGTCGCGGCTCCGCTGGGCGCCGCGACGGGGTGAGGCTCAGGAGAGGTTCTTGCGGTTCTTCCGCTGCACCTTGTTGAACGCCTTGGTCTCGGCGACGAACTGGTTGCTCGGCCCCAGGAAGAGCAGCACCAGGGTCAGGATCGCCACGGCCACGACGGCCAGGTTCTCCCAGCCGAGCAGCACGGAGCCCAAGGAGAGGACCAGGACGACGGCGGCCAGGGCGCGGAAGGCGCCGCTTCCGGAGGTCCCCTGGATGCCGAGCAGGATCAGCACAGCCGCGATGACGACGGCCGCGATCACCCAGAGCCACCGCAGCGTGCTGGGCTCCATGGGAATGGCACCGAGGAGGGTCTGTGCCCGATCACCGGTGCTGGCGTTGCTCATCTCCACGAAGGCCAGCAGTGCGAGGGAGAAGATGCCCACGCCCAGGATGATCATCAGCAGCATGGCGGCCCACATGGTCAGCGGACGGCGGGGCTTCTTGCCGCTCACTGCGGCGGCCTCCACCGCCTGCTTCCGCTTGGCCTTCTTCTCTCGCTTGGCCAGATCCTTGTTCTGCTGGGGATCCTGCCGGGGCTGGCCCTGCGGCGGGTAGCCCGGCTGCTGACCCTGCTGCGGGTAACCCGGCTGCTGACCCTGCTGCTGTGCGTACTGATCCGGATGACCGTACTGGGGCTGCTGCTGGCCGTACTGGCCCGGCTGGCCGTACTGCTGGGGCTGCTGCTGTGCGTACTGGTCCGGCTGACCATACTGCTGCGGCGGCTGCTGCTGTGTGTACTGCCCCGGCTGACCGTACTGGGGCTGCCCCTGACCGTACTGCTGCGGGGGAAGGCCCTGGCCCTGCTGCTCGTACTGGCCCGGCTGGCCATATTGCGGCTGTTGGCCGTACTGGGGCTGCTGTGCGTACTGGCCCTGCGGATGGTCGGGGTGCTGGCTGTACTGCTGCGGTGCCGGTGCGCCCGGTGCCGGTGCCCCCGGGATCGGTCCGGCCGGACTGGCGGAGTGAGCCGAATTCGCCGAAGGCTGGGAGGGAGCCCAGGCCTGTGGCGGGGTCTCACCGGGAGCCGGCTGAGCGGCGTCGGGCTGTTCCGTCTCGGGCTGCCCAGGGTTCGGGTGCTGAGGCGCAGCACCTTCCTCAGGGGTGTTCTCGTCGGGGGAGTTGCTCATGTCCCTCATCCTTACCTCGGGTGTCCGTTCGTCTTCCGTCAGCCTACCGGCCGGAGAGCCTCAGCGGCAGGGCCGACCAGGCATTTTGGTGCTCGGTCAGGGGCGGCCCCTCCATGCCGTGTCCGGAGGTGCCGCCGAAGAGATGCCAGACTGGTGCCATGGCTTCTGAGACCGCAACAGTCCATCTTGTCCGCCACGGCGAGGTCCACAACCCGGACCGTGTGCTCTACGGCCGTCTGCCCGGGTTCGGGCTCTCCGAGCTCGGACACCAGATGGCCGAAGGGATCGCCGAGCACTTCGGCCAGCGCGCCGAGAGCGGACGACCTGTCCACCTGTTGGCGGCCTCCCCGCTGCAGCGCGCTCAGGAGACCATTGCCCCGCTGGCGCAGCGCCTGGGCATGCCGGTCACCACCGAGGAACGGGTCCTGGAGGCGGAGAACAGGTTCGAGGGGCTCTCCGAGGTCAAGCGCCAGCTGCGCAGCCCGCGCATGTGGCCGCTGCTGGTCAACCCTTTCCGCCCGTCCTGGGGTGAGCCCTACTCCCAGCAGGTCACTCGCGTGCTGGCCGCGGTGAAGGACCTCTCGGATCGGGCGATCGCAGAGCACGGCGACGGCGCCGAAGTCGTGGTGGTCTCACACCAGCTGCCCATCTGGGTCACTCGGCTCTGGGCTGAGGAGCGCCCCCTCTGGCACGACCCGCGCAGCCGCGAGTGCACGCTGACGTCGGTGACCTCGCTGCACATCGGTCCCAGCGGAGTGGAGTCGGTCGCCTACAGTGAGCCCAACCAGGCCCTCTCCCAGCAGGCCCTCGCCCTGCCCGGCGCCTGAGTCGAATCCGAGGGGTGGAAAAGTGCGTAGTCGTTTTTCTACGAGTTGTAGAAGGCGTAGAATCATCTGCTGATGACGACTACCGCCACGCGTCACTCCCGACTGCGCCCCTCAGTCCTGGCCGCCGCAGCGCTCGCCGGGATCTTTGCGCTGACCTCCTGCGGCACCGATCAGAACGACGAGCTGGCGGAGCGTGCCGCCAATGACGGCAGCAACTACGTCGCTGGAGACGGGTCGGTCCAGGAGTTCGCCCCGGAGGAGCGCGGTGAACCGGTCGAGTTCGAATCCACGCTCTTCGACGGCACCACCATCAGCCCCGAGACCTGGCAGGGCGATGTCACCGTCATCAACTTCTGGTACGCCGCCTGTGCTCCCTGCCGCGTGGAGGCCCCCGATCTGGCCGAGATCCACAGCGAGTATGAGGACGACGGCGTCCAGTTCTTCGGGGTGAACACTCGTGACACCCAGCCCACGGCTGAGGCCTTCGAGCGTCGCTTCGAGATCGAGTACCCCTCAGTGGAGGACCGCGGCGGCGAAGTCATGTTCTCCATGACCGACTACGTGCCGCCCTCGGCTGTGCCCACCACTCTGGTGCTGGACCAGGAAGGCCGCGTCTCCGCCCGGATCATCGGGATCGCCGAACCCGGCACGCTGCGTGCCCTGATCGACACCGCCCAGAGCGAGGCCTGATGCCTCCCGGGATCCTGCCTGCGGCTGAGGCGGCACTTCCGGTCGCGGCGGCGAACAATCGCTTCGCCGAGTACGTGCTGGACGGGTCCCTGCTGATCTCAGCGCCGATCGCACTGCTGGCCGGCCTGGTCAGCTTCCTCTCGCCCTGCGTGCTGCCGCTGGTCCCCGGTTATCTGGGTTATGTCACCGGCCTCTCCGGCACCGCGCTGCAGGAGCGGGCCCGTTCCCGGATGGTCCTGGGTGCGGCGCTGTTCGTGCTGGGCTTTTCAGCAGTCTTCGTGCTGATCGGCGCCGTCTTCACCTACGCCACCACCTGGCTGCGGATCGAGGGCGGCTGGGTCACCCAGGTGCTGGGCGCCGTCGTCGTGCTCATGGGCCTGATCTTCATGGGGGCCTTCAGCGCCTTCCAGCGGGAGGCCAAGATTCACCGCAAGCCGCCGGACGGGCTGCTGGGCGCCCCCGTGCTGGGTGCGACCTTCGGCATCGGGTGGGCGCCGTGCATCGGCCCGACCCTCTCTGCGGTCCTGCTGCTGGCCTACGGCACCGACGCCGACGTCGCCCGCGGGGCCCTGCTGATGTTCATCTACTGTCTGGGCCTGGGCATCCCGTTCATCCTGATCAGCCTGGGGATGCAGCGAGGCATGCGGGCACTGGACTTCTTCAAGCGGCATAAGGCCGCAGTGATGCGTGTAGGCGGCGGCATGCTGATCGTCGTCGGGCTGCTGATGCTCTCCGGCATCTGGAACACCTGGGTCTATGCCCTGCAGGACTGGTTCGCCAACGAGATTGTGATGCCCATCTGATGAGTGAGAAGAAGGACCGGCAGAAGGCGGCCAAGCGGCGGCAGGCAGGGCAGTACATCCCTGCCGACCACAAGGACGCCGCCCAGGACCGCTCGGACGTCACGCTGCCCTCGTTGGGCCTCACCGGCATGCTGCGCTGGGCGTGGCGCCAGCTGACCTCCATGCGCACTGCCCTGATGCTACTGCTGATGCTGGCGGTGGCCGCTGTGCCGGGGTCCATCTGGCCTCAGCGCGTTCAGGACTCGTTCGCTGTGCAGACCTGGATCGAGGAGAATCCGACGATCGGGCCGATCCTGGACTTCCTGCAGTTCTTCGACGTCTACTCCTCGGTCTGGTTCTCGGCGATCTACCTGCTGCTGTTCATCTCACTGATCGGCTGCATCCTGCCGCGCACTCGCAAGCACTGGCAGCACATGCGTTCGGCCCCGCCGCGGACCCCGCGACGGCTGGAGAAGCTGCCCGAATACGGCGCCCTGGAGCTGGAGGCGACCGCCGCAGGCGACGACGCCGACGCGCCCGCCGCCGAGCAGGTCATCCAGGATGCCCAGCGCATCCTGAAGAAGCGCGGCTACCGGACCGACGTGCGTGAAGCCGGCACCGACGCCCGTGGCCATCAGGTCCCGGCCTCCATCGGTGCGGAGAAGGGCTACTCCAAAGAGGTCGGCAACCTGCTCTTCCACATCGCGCTGGTGGGCGTGCTGGTCTTTGTAGCACTGGGATCCATGTTCAGCTATCGCGGACAGAAGATCATCATGGAGGACGAAGGATTCGTCAACGCCCTGGTGGCCTATGACAACTTCTACCCGGGCACCTACTTCGACGAGGACCAGCTGCACCCGTTCTCGGTCACGCTGAACGACTTCGACCGCGTCTTCGACCGCCAGTCCGAGGAGTACTTCGGCCAGGCCCTGGACTTCACTGCCGATGTGACCGTCCAGGAGAGCACCGATGAGGAGCCCCGTCAGGAGGAGTTCGGCGTCAACGAGCCGCTGACCCTCGGCGGGGCTCGGGTCTTCCTGGTGGGCAACGGCTACGCGCCGGTGGTCACGGTGGAGGACGGCAACGGGGACGTGGCCTTCTCCGGTCCGGTGGTGACCCGCCCGGAGGATTCCGTCTACACCTCAATGATGGTGATCAAGGCACCCGACGCTCAGCCCGAGCAGCTCGGATTCCAGGGCCTGTTCCTGCCGACCTCCCATGAGGCGGAGGACGGGTTGGCCGTCTCCGTGGACCCCGAGTTGGGCAACCCGCAGCTGCAGCTGAACTCCTACTACGGCGACCTCGGCCTGGACGAGGGGACGCCGCAGAACGTCTACGTGCTGGACACGGAGAACCTGGAGGAGCTCAACTCGCGCAGCGCCGAGGCCGGGGGCATCGTGCTGGAGCCGGGGCAGACCTATGAGCTGCCCGACGGCATGGGCTCCATCAGCTTCGACGAGGTCGTCGACTATATGGCCGTCGACGTCCACTACAACCCCGGTCAGGCGGGGGTTCTGGTCTTCGCCCTGACCGCGCTGGGTGGGCTGATCATGACCCTGTTCATCCGCCGGCGTCGCGCCTGGGTGACCGTGGAGACCACAGACGAGGGCCGGGTGCTGGTGCGCTACGGCCTGCTGTCCCGAGGCGAGGACTTCTCGCTGCGGGATGAGAACATTGCACTGCGCTCCGATTTCGAGAAGAGATGGCCGGTCCGCGCTCCGGAGGAGAACTGATCATGACATTCATGTCGACCCTGCGACCCATCGATGAACAGCTGGCTGAGTACAGCGAGCTGTTCATGCTGATCGCCGCCTCGATCTACACTATGGCCTTCATCGCCTTCACCATCGATATGGTGCGCAGCTCAGCGACGATCCGTCGTGTGGAGGCCGAGCTGGCTGCTGAACGGCACCGCGAACCGGCTGGCGTCGGGGCAGGCAGTTCCGGCAGCGGCGGTGACCGAACGGGACCAGCGAACTCCGAGGGCGCTGACTCCACGGACCTCGTGGATGACGAGATGGCCTACACCGGCACCAAGCGCCCGGTCGCCAATGTGGCAGTCGCGCTGACTGTGGTGGCCGCACTGGCCCACGCCTTCGCCGTGATCACCCGCGGGATCGCCGCGAACCGCGTGCCCTGGGCCAACATGTTCGAGTTCCTGACCTCCGCCGCGCTGATTGTCTCTCTGGTCTACCTCGTGGCGCTGATCCGCCGCGACGTGCGTTTCCTGGGCGTCTTCGCCGTCGGCCTGGTGGTCGTCATGATGATGGGAGCCACGATCGGCTTCCCCACGCCGGTGGGCCACGTCCAGCCCGCGCTGCAGAACCCGTGGATCTGGATCCACGTCTCGCTGGCGGCCACCGCCATCGGCCTGTTCACCCTGACCTTCGCGATGAATGTGCTGCAGCTGATCCAGCAGCGGCGTGAGCAGGCCGTAGAATCCAGCGATGCTGAGGCCGAGGGCCAGAGCGGCGGTGTGGCCCGCTGGCAGTTCCTGCGCCTGGTGCCCTCCGCCGTGGCGCTGGAGAACTGGGCCTATCGGTTCAACGCCGTCGGCTTCGTCTTCTGGACCATGGGCCCGCTGATCACCGGAGCGATCTGGGCTGAGCAGTCTTGGGGCCGCTACTGGGGCTGGGACACCAAGGAGGTCTGGTCCTTCGTGATCTGGGTGGTCTACGCCGGCTACCTGCATGCCCGGGCCACCCGCGGCTGGACGGGCAGCCGTTCGGCCTGGCTGTCGATCATCGGCTTCGCCTGCATCATCTTCAACTACGCCGTGGTCAACGTGTACTTCCCCGGCCTGCACTCCTACGCCGGCCTGCCGGAGTAGGGGATCAGCGCACCCGGATTCGATTCGAGCGGGGTTTTGGCCCTTATGGAGGCCCAAATCCGTTCATAAGGGCCAAAACCCCGCTCGAATCGCCTTCACGCTGGGGAGGCGGCAGCTCAGCGGTCTTCGTGGTAGTCCTCGGCCAGGGCGTCTTCGGCGTCGTTGTCGCTCTGCTCGGAGCGGCTTCGGCGGCGCGTGTCAGAGCCCACCTTCCGGGCCACCTGCGCGCCGGCCTCCAGGCGCAGTCTGTTGAAGAAGAGATAGGCCACCGCCCAGGCGCCCACCAGGCCCGCGACGAGTGCGAAGACCATGCCGACCTCCAACAGCAGGCACGCTCCGAAGATGATGAAGAACGTCGCGAGGCGGAGCAGGGTGTATTTCAGAACAGCCATTCCTCCATTTTCGCACGGGTGGACGGGAGACTAGGCTGGAAGGACAGTGAGCCGGGATTCCGGCTCAGGCAATGGACGTGACGGGAGCGAGCGAACGTGTTGCGAATCCTGATCCCAGTGGGAATCGTGGGCCTGGGGCTGATGATCTACAGCCTCGTGGAGAGCATCCAGACTCCGCGTCACCGGGTCCGTGTGATGCCTAAGTCTGCTTGGATGGCAGTCATCGTGCTGGTCCCGATCATCGGAGCCGGGCTGTGGCTGGGCTTCGGCCGCATCCGTGAGACCCGCACCCGCGACAATCAGGTGCGCCCCGGGCCGTCCGCGCCCGACGACGACCCGGAGTTCCTCCGCAAGGTTGAGTTCGAGCGTCGCCAGCAGCAGCGCCGTGAGGAGGAGGCCCGCAAGCGCGCCGAGCAGGAGCGGAAGAAGCGGGCCCAGAACCGGAAGCAGCAGGACCAGCAGGACCGGAAGAAGCCCGGCGAGGACTCAGACGAGAAGCCGGGGGACGACGTCGAGGGCGGACTCGGCCCGGAGGGTCGCCCCGCCTGAAGCGGTGGTGATCCTCAGCCCAGCAGCTGATCCTCAGCTCAGCAGCAGCGAGGCCGAGTAGGTCGCGGCGAAGGCCAGCCCGATCATCCCGGTTTGCTGCAGCACCGGGATCAGCTCCGGGCCGCGGGCCAGGTTCGGCCGGCGGACCATCGTTGCGATCGGCCGGAAGCACAGCGGCCAGGAGGCCACCACCAGCAGGAACCACAGGCTCTGCGGGCCCTGGAACATCAGCCCCAGCGGCAGGGCGACGGCGACTGTCACCATCAGCGCGTAGCTTGAGCGTGCGCGGCCTTGGCCCAGCCGCACCGCCAGAGTCATCTTCCCGGACTCCCGGTCCGTAGGGATGTCCCGGACGTTGTTGGCCATCAGCAGGGCACTGGCGATCAGCCCATGGGAGACCGCGCCGATCAGCGCCTCGGCCAGGGGGAACTCTGCGCTGACCTCGCGTGCGGCGGCTGTCGCTACCATCGCGTAGGAGGTGCCGAGTGTTGCCACCAGTCCGAAGAAGATGAAGACCATGACCTCGCCCAGGCCCAGGTAGCCGTAGGGCTTCGAACCACCGGTGTACCACCAGGCCGCCAGCACACAGATCGCCCCCGCGGCGATCAGCCACCACTGGCCGGTCAGGGCCACGATCACCAGGCCCGCCAGTCCGGCCACACCGAAGCAGCCGAAGGCCGCCGCCTTGACCTGCCGCGGTTCGGCGGCGCCGGAGCCGGTCAGCCGCATGGGTCCCACGCGCTCGTCGTCGGTGCCGCGGATGCCGTCGGAGTAGTCGTTGGCGTAGTTCACACCCACCTGCAGAGCCAGCGAGACGACCAGCGCCAGGGCCGCGACGCCGAGCTGGAGCAGCCCGATCTGCGCGGAGCTGCCCTCGGCGGAGCCTTGAGCGGAGAGCCAGCCGGAAGCATCCGGCTCTCCGAAGACCGCCGCCGCACCGATGAGCACCGGTGCCACCGCCATCGGCAGTGTGCGCAGGCGTGCTCCTGCGGTCCATTCCGTCAGCGTGGCCATAAGTCTCCTAGGGGGCAGGCGGTGCGGGTGGGCTCTGCAAGAGCCTGAGCAATTCTTGCCGGTCCGGCTTGCCGTTGGCCAACCGGGGAAGCCCCTTCAGGGGGAGGATCCGCTTGGGCGGGGCAGCGGCGCCGAGCTGCTCGCGCACGCTCTGGCGCAGCCCCTCCGCGTCCAGCTGGGTGTCCGGCTCCCCGGAGCCCACGACGCCGGCCACCACCTGCTGCCCCCATTCAGGATCCTCGACGCCGGCCACGAAAGCCTCGCTGACCTGGGGGTCTGCCTCCAGCACCTGACGGATCCGTTCGGCCGAGACCTTCACCCCACCGGTGTTGATCACGTCATCGGCGCGTCCGATGATCGACAGCCGCCCCTCGGGGCTGAGCCGGCCGAGGTCGTCGGTGCGGTACTGGCGCCGTCCCTGGGCATCGGTGCCGAACCGCGCGGCGGTCAGCTCCGGATCGCGGTAGCCCAGAGCCACCATCGGACCGGACAGCAGCACCGGACCGGCCGCGGCGGCGTCGTTCGTCTCGGCACCAGGGAGTCCGTCGTCGTTCGTCTCCACCGTCACCCCCGGCAGCGGGATGCCGTCGTAGACGCAGCCGCCGGCGGTCTCGCTCATCCCGTAGGTGCGGATCACGGTCAGTCCGAGCTCCTGCGCCCGGCCGAAGAGCTCGGGGGAGGTGGCCCCGCCGCCCAGCAGGATCGCATCGAAGCGCCGCAGCACAGCCAGCAGCCGGCCGCCGTCGGGGGTCTGGTCCTCAACCGAGATATGGCCCATCAGCCGCTGCAGCTGAGTGGGCACCAGGGAGACGTAGCGCCGCTGATGGGTGAGCTGTTCGGCCGCGGCGGCGAAGTCCTGCGGGTCGGTGGTTCGCGCCAGCAGCACCACCGGCTCGGTCCCGGCCTGCAGGGAGCGGCTGAGCACCGCCAGCCCGGCCACATAATTGGGCTGCAGGGTCAGCAGCCATTGCCCGTGACCGCCCAGATGCTCAGCGGTGGCCTCAGCGGAGGCACGCAGATTCTCGGCGGACAGCAGCGTCTCTTTGGGCATACCGGTGGACCCGGAGGTGCGCACCACGACGGCGGTCCCGGTGCTCGCCGCGTCAGGCCGCCGGACCCAGCGCGGCGCGCCATCTTCCGCCGGAAGAAACTCCAGCGGAGCGCTCTGTCCGGAGAGGGCTGCGCGGAGATCCTCCAGGGCGGCGCGGACCCAGGCGCTCACCGAGCGGGGCTTTCGCCGCGCGAGAGCTTCCGTCCGGTGGCCATGCTGACCAGCTGAGCGATCGTGACCATCACGATCGCCACAATGGCGATCCAGGCGAACCAGGGCATAGCGCTCCTCTTCGGTGGGCGGTCAGGAGTGATTCTCTCCGGTTCAGTGTAATCTTCAGGCGTTGTTCTCTACGATGGCCCTAGACGGGTGACCCTCCCGTCTGACCAGGGAACTGAGCGGAGGACGCCCTTCCTGATGAGCCGTGCACACCTGCTGCTGATCGCGGCCCGATGCGCCGTGGTGTTGAGCTTGGCCTCGCTGGGCGGACTGTTCGTCTCAGCCGGGCAGGTGGTCGACACCGGCGCCGGACTGGACCTGCATGGGACCGCGGCTGTCGCTCTGCACGTGACCACAGGCCTGCTGGCAGCGTTGCTGGTGCTGCGCGCAGCAGTCACCCGCACCGGCGTGTGGGCGGCGGCGGCCGGCGTCGTGCTCTTCGGCCTGACCTTCCTCCAGGCCGCCCTGGGCGGTCCGCAGACAGTGGATGTCCACGTGGCCGGTTCCCTGGCCGCCGTGGTGCTGTGCACCTGGTTGTGCGCCTGGACCTTTGCGCGCCGCGGCCCCACGTCCGCAGCTGCGGAGCCTTCTCCCAGCCGAGTCGAACAGGAGACGACTGCCTCATGATCCGCCCCCAGAACTCCATGTCCCCCGAATCCCCGCTGCTGCGCCGCGGCCTCCTGATCCCGCTCGCCGCGGCCGGCGCGCTGACACTCGGCGCCTGCGCGCTGAGCGATCCGGGTGAGGTCGACGCCGACGTCGAGGAGGATCCGGCGCAGCAGGATGAGGCCGGCCAGGATGAGGCCGCTGACGACGACGCCGACGCCGCCGGTCAGGACGATGCCACCGAGGATGACGTGGTCACCATGGAGGAGGTCGAGCAGAACGACAGCCCCGAGTCCTGCTGGGCTGCGATCGATGGTGTGGCCTATGACCTGACCGAATGGATCGAGGAGCACCCGGGCGGCGCTGACCGGATCGAGGCGCTCTGCGGCACCGACGCCACCGAGGACTTCGAGGGTCAGCACGGAGGCGAAGAGGACCCTGAGGACCAGCTGGCCGAGTTCGAGATCGGCGAGCTCGAGGACTGAGCGGATCACCGGCGGAGGGGAGAGCCCACTATGTCGCTGCCGCTGAACATCGCGATCCTCGGGGCTGAGGACCCCTCAGCCGCCCAGGAGTTCTATGCTGCGGCCCTGGCCCCGAGGGTGCAGGCCGGCGCTGTCATCACTGTGGCACCTTCCGCGCAGGAGTGGGGCGGGAGCGTGGGCTGCTTCACCTACCCCGACGGCATCGCCTGGAAGATCGCCTCCGCCTGAGGAGCGTGGCGGTTGACCGTTCCGCGTGGATCAGCCCTGGGTGCTGATCCGTTGCTCCAGTCCGGAGATGATCAGGTCCAGGCCCAGGTCATATTCCGGGTCCACGCCCTCATCATCGGCCTCTGCGGGGGCACCGGCGACGTAGCCTCCTGTGTCCATGACCGGGACCAGGTGGGGGAAGCGCTCTGCAGTCACCACTTCCCGCAGTGTGTCCATACCCTCCTGGGAGATCTCGACCTCGTCCTCTGCAGCCAGATTCTGCTCCAGCTCCACAGCGGCGGCCACGTGCTGGGAGATGACCAGGATGATGCCGACCTTCTCGAAATCGCTGAGCGGGAGCTCCCGCATGGCCTGGAGGCCCAGGTCTGCGGCCCGCATGGAGTTGGGCATCAGTACTGAAGCCTGCCCTCGGGGTAGATCCAGCACCCATGGGTGGCTCCGGTAGGCCTCGCGGAGCAGATTGGCCCAGGCCCGAAGCCCCTGCTGCCAGCTCTGGGGGAGCTTCACCTTCTCCTGCAGCGGCAGTGCGGCATCCTGCATCAGCTGCAGAAGCTCCTCCTTGCTGGAGACGTAGCGGTAGAGCGACATCGTGGTGAAGCCCAGTGACTTCGCCACCGCCTGCATCGTCACCGCGCTGAGTCCCTGAGTGTCAGCGATCTCGATGGCTGCGGCCACGATCCGCTCATGGCTCAGGCCGCGGTTGGGTCCCCGCTGGGGCGCTTCCTGCATGCCCCAGGCGATGGTCACGGCGCGGGGGAGCCCGGTCTCAGTGGTGTCAGCCATAGGTACATTCTCTCACTGAGGTTCCTGAGCCTGATGTGTATACGAGATATACAGTGTGTGTCATACTCAGTATATGGAATACACAGATGATTCGCTGATCGAGATCTCTGGACTCGCCAAGAGCTACGGGGATCACCACGTCCTGAAGGACCTGGATCTCACTCTGCCGCCAGGCATCCATGCGCTGTTGGGGCCCAACGGTGCGGGTAAGACCACGCTGGTCAACATCCTCTCCTCTCTGATTCCCTACAGCGTAGGGGAGGTTCGGGTTCTGGGGCTGGATCCGCAGAGGGACCGCCGAAAGCTGCAGGGACTGATCTCCCTGACCGGCCAATACGCCACGGTGGACGGCCAGCTCACCGGCATGGAGAACATGCTGATGATGGGCCGGCTCTTCGGTCTCTCCGCTCGTGAGGCCCGCAGGCGTGCCGAGCAGCTGCTGGGACGATTCGAGCTGAGCGACTCTGCGGGCAAGAGGGTCGCGACCTATTCCGGGGGTATGCGCCGGAAGCTGGACATCGCAGCCAGCCTGATCGCGGAACCGCAGCTGATCTTCCTGGACGAGCCCACTACCGGCCTGGACACCCGCAGTCGACAGGCGCTCTGGGATGAGATCCGCGTCCTGGCGGACGCAGGCACTTCCATCCTTCTGACCACTCAGTACCTGGAGGAGGCCGATGTCTTGGCAGACCAGATCATGGTGCTCAACGACGGCGGCATCATCGCCTCCGGCACCGCCCCGCAGCTCAAGGAGCGTGTGGGCGGAGCCACCATTCAGCTCCACGACGACGCCGGCCACCTCCTCGAGGAGATCCCCACCCATGGCTCGGCGTCAGATATCAGCCGGCACCTTCAAGCCCTCAGCCAGGGGCGCTCCGCGGCCACAGTCACAGTGCGCCGTCCGACTCTGGATGAGGTGTTCATGGAGCTCACCGGAGGATCCGCAAGCCACACTGCACAGAAAGAGAGCGCCGCATGACCACCACTGTCCGGACTCACCATGCTGATCAGTCCAGGCGTTCCGCACGGGACAGCCGCTCCGCTCAGGCTCCGCTGCAGGCCAGCTTCCTCACGGGGCTGTGGGTCTTCAGCAGTCGCAGCCTGAAGCACTCCTTCCGCGACGCCGAATCGCTCCTGATGGCGATCCTGCTGCCGCTGATGCTCATGCTGATCTTCACCTTCATCTTCGGCGAGTCCATCGCCGCCGGGCAGGGCGGGGACCGTGGCGACTACCTGGCCTATGTGCTGCCCGCCATCGCGCTGACGGCGGCTGGATTCGGCGCCTCCTACACCGCCGTCGTCGTCTCCAATGACATGACCACCGGGTTCATGAACCGGCTGCGGACCATGCCGTTTCCCGCGGTGACTGTGCTGCTGGGGCATACGGTCTCGTCCATGGTGCGCAATATGCTGGCCACCCTGGTGGTGGTCGCAGTGGCCTTCGCGCTGGGCTTCCGTACTGAGGCCACAGTTCTGCAGTTCGCCGGTGCGGTGGGGATGATCGCGCTGTGGATCTTGGTGATCACGGTGGTCTTCGCCGTATTGGGTATGGTGGCCGGTTCGGCCGAGGCGGCCAGCGGATACGGGTTCATCCTGCTGTTCCTGCCCTACGTCTCCTCCGGCTTCGTCCCCGTGGAGACCATGCCGAACTGGCTGGCCGGGTTCGCGGGGAATCAGCCTATGACCCCGATCATCGACGCTTCCCGGGCGCTGCTCAATGGGCAGAATCCGGGGGATGAGTGGTGGATCGGGCTGTTGTGGTGCGCGGGCTTCGTCGCTGTGGCTGTCTGGTTGGCAGCAGTGATCTTCCCCAAGAAGGTCGCCCGTTGAGAGTCTGGTCCTGAGCTGATCGAAGGTGTTCGGAACTATCGGGTCACGGCCCCTCCCGGATCCGAGGATGGATGGTGTCAGGAGGGTGACCGCATGATCCGCACACTCAACGCACTGATCAGCACCGTGGAGCAACAGCTCACCGGTGAGATCGACTGGGCCGGCTTCGCCCGGCGGCACGCCACCACCGAATACCACCTTCGCCGGATGTTCTCCTCGCTGGCAGGGATGCCCCTCTCGGAGTACGTGCGCCGCCGCAGAATGACGCTGGCCGCAGCCGATCTCACCCATACCGGTGAGGGGCTGCTGGAGATCGCCGTGAAGTACGGCTATGGCTCAGCTGAGGCCTTCGGTCGGGCGTTCCGCTCGGTGCACGGTGCTGGTCCCGCTGAGGTGCGGCGCAGCGGTGGTCCTCTCCGCACACAATCCACGCTGAGGTTCAGCCTCAGCGTAGAAGGGAATGGCCTCATGGATGTCACCATCACTGAGAAGCCCCAGCTCACCCTGGCCGGCCACGCCGCCGAGGTGCCGCTGATCTACGAGGGCGTGAACCCTCATATCCAGGAGCATGTCGAATCGATCACCGATGAGCAGAACCACTGCCTGAAGGAGATCAACGACGCCGAACCCTCCGGAATCCTTTCGGTCACCTCTGGCTCTGAGCCCGATGCCGCAGAGGGGTCTGTGCTGACCTACCTGCACGGCGTCGTGCTCTCCGAAGGGACCGAGGTTCCGCAGGGACTGGACTCGATCACTGTGGGGGCCGGCCACTGGGCCGTCTTCGCCTCCGAGGGACCGCATCCGCAGGTGCTGCAGAAGCTGTGGGCGGCCACCGCCACTGACTGGTTCCCTTCGAACCCGTGGCGGCTGCGCCCCGGCCCGACCCTGCTCCGGCACCTGAGCTTCTCGGGGACCGAGGCCAGTTGCGAGCTCTGGATGCCGGTGGAGAAGGACGGGTGATTCAGTCTTCGGGGCTGCCACCCTCGGAGCTCTCGTCCTGCACAGCCGGTTCATACCATTCTGGTATGGCTATGACACTGAGACTTCCTGAGGAGCTGGAGAAGCAGGTGGAGGCGATCGCCGCCCGGCGGCACGTCTCCAAGCATGCGCTCATCACGGAGAGTGTGGCGCGACTTGTCGAGGCCGAAGAGGAGCAGCGACAGGTCGATGAGGTCCTCGACTACGCCTTTGAGCGGTATGGCGATGTCATCGAGCGTCTCGCTGACGCCTGATGAGGCGGCTCAGCCTCGAAGCGGCGCTGAGCGTCGTCGAACGCCTCGGCTTCTATGTGTGTGACGAAGGGCTGCCGGAGTCTGCCCTCGCGCGCCCTGTGGCCTCGGTGTTCGGCGCAACGGAGCCAGGCTTACTGCGGACAATGATGCGGTGTTCGACTACATCCTCGACCTCGCCCAGGGGAAGCTCAGCCTGGAAGAGTCTGCCTCCTTCCTTGAGTCGAGTATCCAGCGCTGGCAGAACTGAACCGGGTGCCCAGACCCTGGTCCTCCACCTAGGATGGCGCCCATGAGCCTCGCCGCGCTGATGGACCTGGAGCACCACGGGTGGAAGTCCCTGTCCAGCGGCACCGGAGCCGAGTTCTATGGGCGGGTCATGACTGAGAACGCGGTCATGACCCTGTCCCAGGGGTTCGTCCTGGACCGTGATCAGGTGGTCGCCTCCCTCAACGATGCCCCGCCTTGGAGTTCCTATGAGATCTCCGAGGAGCGGCTGGTGCATGAGGGTGTTGACTCCGCGGTTCTGGTCTATCGCGGCAGGGCCTGGCGGGGCGAGGATGAGCCCACCTTCGATGCCTGGATGACCAGCGTCTACGTACACGTGGACGGTCAGTGGCGTCTGGCGTCGTATCAGCAGACACCCGCCCCGCAGGGCTGATCACGGAGACAGGAGGACACGATGGGCGAGCAGGGCGCAGCTCCTGATGTCAGCGATGCCAAGATCCGTGAGAATACCGGCCGCGGTTGGGACGACTGGGTGGCCGTGATCGACGCTGGCCCCGGCCGGGAGGCCAGCCACGCCACCATCGCCGCCTGGCTGGTGGAGGAGTACGGCGTCGACGGCTGGTGGGCTCAGGGCGTGACGGTGGGCTACGAGCGGCTCACCGGCCGCCGTCTGCCCGGCCAGATGCAGGACGGAACCTTCAGCGTCTCCCGCTCCAAAACTCTGGACCTGGACGCCGAAGAGTTCCGCGAGCGTCTCAATGACGACGCCGCACGGGCCGCCCTGCTCCCGGGGCTCAGCTCAGTGCCCCGGTCCAAGCCCACGACCAAGGCGCCGAAGTTCTCCCTGAGCGACGCCGAGTCAGGTGAGGAGCTGGGCGTCCTCCAGTTCCGCCTGGAGCAGGCGTCGGCGGGCGCCAAGCTTGCGGTCACGCATGAGAAGCTCCCGGACCCGGAGGCCGCCGAACGCTGGAAACAGCACTGGGGCGATTGGCTGGAGTCCCTGGCGGGCTGACCCTCCGTCGGTTGGCACGTCTGAGTGGTCAGAATGCCCTGGACCCCACCCAACCGTGCCGATCGAGGCCACCGGACGGAGCCGCAGTCCTGATTTGCGCATGTATGCTCCGGCGAATAGTGTTCAGTTGAATATATCTTCCGCGTCGCGGATTCCTGCTCATCATCTCGGAAAGGGGCGCACGCTTGTCCGTGCACGATCACACCGTCCGGCTGGTGGAGTCCAGATGACAGATCTGACGTTCTCCATCGAGAAGACCCGGTTCGACGAAGACTACAAGCCTCTGGGTGACACCCGCCTGACCACCAACTTCGCCAACCTCGCCCGGGGTGAGGGCCGGCGGGAGAATCTGCGCCGGGCCCTGCAGATGATCGACGATCGCTTCAACGCGCTGGCCGGCGATGAGGAGGGCGGCCGCTGCTCGGTCGAGCTCGACATCATCTCGGTGAACATCGATCTCGAGGGCGACGGCGGCCTGGAGTCCTTCCCCCTGATCGAGATGCTGCAGACCGGCATCGTGGACCGACGTCTCGGGCAGCGGAGCGAGGGCATCGTGGGCAACAACTTCTCCTCCTACGTGCGGGACTACGACTTCAGCATCCGGCTGCGCGAGCACGCCCAGAACCACCCGGACTCCGGCCTCCCCGAGGACTTCGGGGTGCTGCACGGAAACCTCTTCAAGGGCTTCCTGCAGTCCGAGGCCTACACGCAGCACTTCGGCAAGCCGCCGGTCATCTGCATCAGCGTCTCCAGCAGCAGGACCTACCACCGGACCGAGAACAGCCACCCCGTCCTCGGCGTCGAATACCAGCAGGACGAATACTCGCTGACCGATGAGTACTTCGGGAAGATGGGGATGCGGGTCCGGTACTTCATGCCGCCGGGCAGCGCCGCCCCGCTGGCCTTCTACTTCCTGGGCGACCTCACCGAGGACTACACCGATCTGGAGCTCATCGCCACGATCAGCACGATGGAGACCTTCCAGAAGATCTACCGTCCGGAGATCTACAGTGCGAACACTCCCGCCGGCCAGTCCTACCGGCCCAGCCTCGACCATGCCGACTACACGCCCACCGGGATCGTCTACGACCGGGAGGAGCGCGCCCGCCTCGGTGCGGAGCAGGGCAGATTCGCCCAGGAGACGCTCATCGCGCCGCACCAGGAGAAGTTCGAGCAATGGTCTGCTCGCTTCTCGGATCACCACCACGCACCGCAGGGAAAGACGTCATGAACAAGCTGCTCCCCACCTCCACTGCCGGAAGCCTGCCCAAGCCCTCCTGGCTGGCGCAGCCAGAGACCCTCTGGTCGCCGTGGAAGCTCGACGGCGAGGAGTTGGCAGAGGGCCGGAGGGACGCTCTGCGGCTGTCCTTGGCAGATCAGCTGGAAGCCGGCGTCGACGTCGTCAGCGACGGTGAGCAGACCCGCCAGCACTTCGTCACCACCTTCATCGAGCACCTCGACGGAGTGGACTTCGAGAACCGGAAGACGGTGCGGATCCGCGACCGCTACGACGCCTCCGTGCCGGTGGTGGTCGACGAGGTGACGCGCAGGGACCCGGTCTTCGTCGCCGACGCCGAGAACCTGCGTCAGCACACCGACGCTCCCATCAAATGGGCGCTTCCCGGCCCGATGACCATGGTCGACACCCTCTACGACGACCACTACGGCAGCCGGGCGGATCTCGCCTGGAAGTTCGCCGAGATCCTCAACCAGGAGGCCAAGGAGCTGGCTGCCGCGGGGGTGGACATCGTCCAGTTCGACGAGCCCGCCTTCAACGTCTTCTTCGACGAGGTCAAGGAATGGGGCGTCGCCGCCCTGGAGCGGGCCGCCGAAGGACTGGAGTGCGAGACCGCGGTCCACATCTGCTACGGCTACGGCATCGAGGCCAACACCAGCTGGAAGAGGACCCTGGGCTCGGAGTGGCGCCAGTATGAGGAGATCTTCCCCGAGCTGCAGCGCTCCAGCCTGGACATCATCTCTCTGGAATGCCACAACTCCCACGTCCCCGCGGAGCTGATGGAGCTGGTCCGCGGTAAGACGCTGATGGTGGGGGCGATCGACGTGGCGAGCACCGCCGTCGAGACTCCGGAGGAGGTGGCCGCCACGCTGCGCACCGCACTGCAGTATGTCGACGCCGACAAGCTCTGGCCCTCCACCAACTGCGGTATGGCCCCGCTGGCCCGGGAGGTCGCCCGGGGCAAGTTGGAGGCCCTGAGCGCCGGAGCCGAGATCGTTCGGCAGGAGCTCGCCGCGGGATCCCACTGAGGGTGCCCGTCGGTCTCAGCCCGCGGCCAGATGCTCGTTGACTCTGGCGTTCTGGTCGTTTTGAGCGCGAAAACGTGCTCATACCGGCAGAAACGCCAGAGTCAACGTCAGTAGTAGTAGGGGTTCCCCTCCGCCTCCACCGGTTCCTCTTCTCCGAAGAGCAGCGCCGATGTCTCTCCCTCCTCGGAGGTCACCATGGGGGTGGTGCCCATAGAGCTGGGCTGCTGCCCATCCTCCAGTTCCCAGGTCTGGCCTTCACCCTCGGCAGTGATGGCGACGAACTGCTCGCCCGTATAGACGCCTGCGGCAGGAACACCTTCGGCGAGGAACTCGACGGTGTATTCGGCGGTGCCTTCCAGCGGAACGCGGGCTTTTTCCTGGCCGGTTTCGGTGTCGAGAAGGACCAGGTCGTCATCCTCGCTGTCAGCAAGGAGGACGCCGGCCTCGAGCCAGGGGGCCTGATCCTCTGGATCGAGGCTGTGGCTCCATAGCTCCTCGGTGTAGTTCTCGGTGAGGGCTTCTTCCGCAGAGGTGACTTCTGGGGCGGAGGATATCCAGTCTTCGCTGCCGACGGTGTGTTCTGCCGCGCCCGTGCCGTCCGAAGTTTGCCAGGTGAAGATTCCAGCGCCCAGGGCCACGGTCACAAGGGTCGCGGCGGTTAGGGTGCCTGCCGAGGGGAAGCGCCGCTTCGGCGCTTTCTCCGGGCGGTTCGGCTGTGTGCGGCTGCGGACAGCGGCATCTGCCAGGGAAGGTCCGGTGTGTGTTCGGGTGGAGGAGTTTCGTGCGCGTTGGGGGAGTGTTTTTCCGGGTGCCTTCAGAGGGCCGGAGAACTGTGGGGCGCTGCGGCGTCCGCGCTGAGGCGCTGGTTCCGCGCGGTCGGCTGTTTGAACTTTTTGGGCGGGGGAGGGGGAGGGTCTTTGCTCTGGGCGTAGTGTCTCGTCGCTGAAGCTCAGGGTTTTTTGGCGACGACGGCGACGCTCTGCTGGATCTGCTGGTGTCATCCCGTTCCGATTCCCCGTGTGCTGCATCTGCCGTTCTGGCCTCAGAATAGGCACAAAGACAGGACCTTCGCGAGTCTGAGACACGTGTTCATCAGGACATGAAGTCTTTGTTGTGTGTAGGTTACTGCCAGGTTGCGGATCCCTCGTTTTCCTCTACACAGCCTGGATTTGAGCTGGGGGTTTACGCACTACATGTGATCTATCTTGACTTTCTGCTGGGAAATAAGTTCATGCTAGGTGTGTGGCACTGGTCAGGCCGCCGCGGGACTGGGCTCATGTAAGTCAGTAGGTGCTCATGTCTTTGACGTTGTTGCTGTATCAGTGTTGCTGGATGTTTGTAGCCGATAGCTGGAACGGAGTGTGTTGCCGCCATGGCGATTTTCGATATGGGGGCTGAGACCCTCTCGGGGTATGGATACGCCAGAGAACGTCCTCGAGAACGGCATGCCGTTGAATGAGGCGGAAGCAATGGTTTATGAGGGGGCAGTTGATCTTGCGGCCTTTGATTATGCTCTCCGAAAAGAAATTGATTATGAAGACACTTATGTAAGTTACGACGCTCACAGCTTCGGGGCTGCAGTCGTGGGAACTGCGTCGGCAGAAGATGCTGTGGGCTCTACTGTGAGTGATGATAGTCATACTCATGGAGTCAAAGCTGACTCCCTGGCGATTGCTGGTCCAGTTGGGTTTGGGATGGGAGTGCAGGAGAAAAGCGACCTTGCGAACCCTGATGTAGATATCTATTGGGTGGAGACTCGCGATGATATTGCAATGAGGGCGCGAGGTCTCATGCCTTACACGAATCATCTTGAGAATAGTTTTGAAGAGCACATGCTCGATGATTTGGGTGCCACGCGTTTGGAATCTGGAACGATGCCAGACCCAGATAGTCCTAGTGGGCGGCGCATGCTGGAAGACGGGGACTATCTGGGCGGTGGGCATAGCAACTACTACGTTCAAAATTCAGATGCGTTGAATGCCTTGCGTGCGGTAGCGCTGGGTGAGGGAGCTGTGGCTGGTGGTTACGTAGACCAAGAGCTAATGGACGAACACATCGAGACGGCTTTCGAAGGGTTTTCTTTCCTGAGCTTACTTTTAAGGTCGAAATGCCCAATGGTGAAGTGTTTTCCACGACGGACCCAGCCGAGGCGCAACAGAAGGTAATCGAGAATTACGCTCCCTCTGTTGAGATTGGCGCTGGAGATTGATGGAATGTTTCGAATGAATCGTATAGTTGCGGTCACGATGCTGGCTATTCTGGGTGCAACGGGTTGTGGTGGAGAAGAATCCTCTGAGGAGCCTGAAATGAACGAGGAAGAGTTCACAAGTGTGGTTGATGAGATGGCTGAGTCCCTCCCTGGACTACTCCGTGCCGCACATTCGGCGGATTTCGACTTGACAGGACATATTCAGGAAACGACATGCACCGAAGGGGTATCCCCTGACGAAGAACCAGGAGATCGAACTAGGTTGAGTGCGAGGTTCGTGAGCCAGGCCTCCTCTGCTGAAGAGGCGGAAGAGATTCTTGTTCAGCTCGAGACGTCTTGGCCTGAAATGGGGTGGAAGTCTGGTGATAGAGAAGATCGCTCCCAAGTTCAGAGCAGCAACGAGGTCACGCGTGTGACTTTTCAACGGAATTGGGGGAACAGCCAGGACTACGGCGCTCAAGCCGTCGTCACCCATGAAGAAAATCATGATGGTGAACATGAAGTTGTAGTAGCAGTGGTCGGTTCCTGCGTATCCCATGAGGGGTCAGGAAGGAACGTGGATAGCTACCCATTGAACGCTGAAGAAGGATGACCACTCAGGGCTCGGGCCTATGCGCAGGCGTCTGCTGATGCGGCTTCTGCGATGTCGGGGATCGGTTCGTCCTGGGGTGGGTTGGAGCAGGCCTATCAGCAGCCGGAGACCCAGCAGACGGTGTGGTCTGCGATGGACACGGTCCCTGGTGTGGTGGAGGACTGGGCTGATGCGATGGGCTCAGCGGCTGCTGCGTTGCAGGATTTCGTGGATGAGGGACGGGGGCTGCAGCAGAAGTCTGAGGGGTTGAAGGCTCAGGCGGCGCTGCTGCAGATCAAGCTTGCTGTGTTGAGTATTGATCTGTCGTTGCCGTTTTCTGGTGGTGAGGAAACGGGTGCTGATGCTGCGTTGCGTGCTCAGATTGGTGAGCATAACGGGCTCATCGCAGATGAGGGTGTAGGAGGGGCCTGAATCCTCCGGTGTCCAGTAGGGCTCGGGTGATGTAGTTGGTGAGGTTCCTGAATCCCAGGGCGGTGCCGCGTAGGTGTTCGAGGCGACCATTTATCGCTTCAGTTGGGCCATTGGATGTGCCGGGACGGTCGAAGTAGGCAAGGATGTCGGTGGCGCGGCGTTTGAAGGTCCGGCCTAGGCTGACCAGTTCGGTCAGTCGCTTCGGCACTCCGCGGCTAAGCGAGGCGATGACTTCCTGCAGCTGCTTCTTGCCCTCGAGCCGTGAAGGGTTGCGGTAGGCGGCCACGATCTTCTGGTAGATGCTCCAGGTCGCTTCCACCTCGACATGGTCATCACTGGTGAATACCTTCTCCAGGCGGTGGTGTTGGCGCTCGGTGAGCAGCCCGGCACCGGTGCGCAGGGTTCGGCGTGCCCTGTAGAGCGGATCCCCAGAGCGTCCCCGGTGGCCCAGGGTCTCGCGCTGGACTCGTTGCCGGGCCCGGTCCAGCGCGTCACCTGCCAAAGCCACGACGTGAAATGGATCGATCACCGCCACTGCTTCGGGCAGTTCTTCAGCGGCGGCGGTTTTGAAGCCGGTGAAACCATCCATGGCCACCACCTTGATCTCGTCGCGGAAGGCCTTGGTCTGGTCATCGAGCCAGGTCTTGAAGACCTTCTTGGATCGGCCCGGGACCATGTCCAGCAACCGGGAAGGGCCAGTGCCGTCCCTGATGGGGGTCAGGTCAATGATCACGGTGACGTAGTGGCTTCCGTGCCCGGTATGGCGCCAACAATGTTCGTCGACCCCGATCACTTGAACGCCGTCGAAGCGGGAGGGGTCGTTGATCAGCAGCTGCTGGCCGGCGTCTAAGACCGCGTAGTTGACGGCGTGCCAGGAGGAGGCCAGAGAGGCGGCGATCCGGGCGATTGAGAGCCTGTCGATCACCAGACTCTTCAGTGCCCACAGCACCGCATGTCGGGTCAGCTTCGTCCTCGGCGCGGCCGCGGTGGAGGTGTCTTAGCGCCACACTCGGGCGCAACCAGGACAGCGGTAACGCCGAACTCGGACCCACAGAGTGGTAGGCCGCCACCCCAGCGGCACATGGGCCAGCTTCCTGATCACAGTGTCCCGCGCCAGGCCTTCGGCTCCGCACTCTCGGCACCACGGGTCCGCATCAATGACCCGGCACTCCAACACCGCCTGGTCGGGCTCGAGGCGCTGACCGACCGCGGTCAGTCCCAGCTGGTCAAGCAGGCAGAAGCTATCAAGATCAGGGGCAGTGAAAGTAGGCTTAGCCACGTCGAGGTCTTTCTGATTGGCAGTGTGGTAACTCCAATCATCGAAAGGCCTCGACCTCTATCCGCTCATCGCCACGCCACCAGCCACTACACCCTCAAACACGAAGAGCCAGATAACTTCCGCAGTTCCGCACTTCCGCAACGAACAACCCCCATCGCTTCACATGTGCACCTTCTCCCTGAGATTTGTGAGCCCCCGGTCGGCTGGGCGTCCATGGAGACAGGCTGGCCCTCCGCGCAAAGGCAGGCAGGCTGGTCGGAGGGGCGTGCGGCAGGAAAGTGGAGCCGCCAGTGCCAGAGCAGCAGCGCTGGGTCTGCGACCTGCAGGGATGTGGAGACTGCGGTGTGGAGGTGTCCGCCCGTGGGATCGCCGTTGTGGGTGCTGCTCCTGCGCCCAGCGGGAAAAGTTGCGCCCGGTGTGCGCCCGGCGACGAGCAGAAAATGCGCTGACCTGGGGTTTTGCTGCTATCTAATAGTAGTACGGGTGCGCGCTCCAGTCGGGGTCGCGCTTCTGCAGGAAGGCGTCACGGCCCTCCACGGCCTCATCGGTCATGTAGCCCATACGGGTGGCCTCTCCGGCGAAGACCTGCTGGCCCGCCAGGCCGTCGTCGGCGGCGTTGAAGGCGAACTTCAGCATCCGCACCGCCTGTGGGGACTGGCGCGCGATGTCCGCCGCATACTCCAGTGCGACCTCTTCGAGGCGCTCGTGCTCCACAGCCTCGTTGACCGCGCCTGCGGCAACCATGTCCTCGGCCGAGTGCTCCCGCGCCAGGAAGAAGATCTCGCGGGCCTTCTTCTGGCCCACTTGGCGGGCCAGCAGCGCTGAGCCGTAGCCGGCGTCGAAGGAGCCCACCGTGGCGTCGGTCTGTTTGAACTTCCCGTACTCCTTGGAGGCGATGGTCAGATCGGCGACCACATGCAGCGAATGCCCGCCGCCGGCCGCCCAGCCGTTGACCACCGCGATGACCACTTTGGGCATGGTGCGGATCAGCCGCTGGACCTCCAGGATGTGCAGGCGTCCGGCCTGCGCCGGGTCCACCGTCTCCGCGGTCTCGCCCTCGGCGTAGCGGTAGCCGTCGCGGCCACGGATGCGCTGATCGCCTCCGGAGCAGAAGGAATGACCGCCGTCCTTGGGGGAGGGGCCGTTTCCGGTGAGCAGCACGGCGCCGACGTCGGGGGTCATGCGCGCATGATCCAGCGCCCGGTAGAGCTCATCCACTGTGCCGGGGCGGAAGGCGTTGCGCACCTCCGGGCGGTCGAAGGCGATCCGCACGGCCGGCAGGTCGCGGAGGATCGCGCCGTCGGCGTCGCGCTCCACGCGCCGGTGGTAGGTGATGTCCTCGAAGTCGAAGCCCTCCACCGGGCGCCACTGCTGCGGGTCGAAGAGGTCGGATACCTGCTCAGGAAGTTCGCTGGTGCTCACTGTGCCAGTCTATCCACCTGCCCGCTGTGCGCATTACGGTGAGGGCCATGCGTGAGCTTCCCGACGACGACGCCGCCCAGCTGCGTGAGTACTACCGGCACTTCGCTGCGGTGGAGGCGGCCGAGGTGTCACCGCTCTATGCCGAATGGGCGGCTTCGGCCGCTGCGGATGACGAGGTTCTGCGCCTGCTGGCCGAGGTGCCGGAGTCCAAGCGTCAGCCCAATCTGCTCTTCGCCGCTGCGCGGATCCACGGTGTGGAGCTCCGATCCTGGTCCCACGCGCGGGAGCAGGTGATCCAGCGCTGGGAAGCCATCGCCGCAACTCTCCGCGCACGACGGACCCAGACGAACGAACCAGGCCGGCTGGCGGTGCTCAACCTCGTCCTCTCACGGATCGCGGAGGAGGTGGGCAGACCGTTGGCGCTGATCGAAGTGGGTGCCTCTGCGGGACTGTGCCTCTACCCCGATGCCTGGCCGCTTCGATATCAGCCCGGCGACCAGCTGTTGAGTCCGAGAGGCCCGCTGCATTCAGGAGTGGAGCTGAACTGCACGCTGGAGGGGGTGGAGCCGCCGTCGACCTTGCCGGAGGTGGCCTGGCGCGCCGGTGCGGACCTGAATCCGCTGGACCTCACCCGGGCTGACGACGCCGACTGGCTGCGCGCCCTGGTCTGGCCCGGTATGGAGCACCGCCTGGAGCGTCTGGATGCCGGGGCACGGCTGGTGGCTCAGGACCCTCCGCATCTGGCGAGAGGAGACCTCAACGAGCAGCTCGCGGGGCTGTTGGCTCAGGTTCCGGCCGGAACCGTCCCGGTGGTCTTCCACTCGGCGGTGCTGGTCTATCTTCCCCGCGAGGAGCGTGCTCGCTTTCTGGCGCAGGTGCGAGGATCCGGTGTCCGCTGGGTCAGCAACGAGGGGCCGACGGTCTTTCCACGGATTCGGCAGCGGCTGTCCCAGGACGAGGTCCAGAGGCAGGGATTCGTGCTCGCCCTCGACGGCGAACCGCTGGCCCGCACCGGCCCGCATGGCCAGTCCGCCCGCGCGCTTCCCCGCTGAGGGCCAGGGGCCGCAAGCGGCTGATCAGCCGCGCAGCATCTCTGCCAGGTCGTGGGCGGCGCCTTCGTGCCCGTGGTCCTCCCAGAGGTCCTCATCCATGGAGCTCAGTCGCATCTGGAAGATCGCCTGGGCCTCCTCGTCGTAGAAGATGGCCTGCAGCTCCCCGCCGGCGTTCTCGTTGGTGGGGAAGGACCGCTGGGTCACATGGATCTCGGCGCCGTCGATCTCCACCGTCCGCACATCGTTCTCCTGGGCCGGGAGGTTCTGGTCCAGGAAGTCCTCCACCGTCTCTTCGAGGAGGTCCGTGTCCTGGGCGACCATCAGCTGCACAGAGGGGGTGCCCCAGCTCTCGTCCGCGTCGCGGGACTCGTCGCTGGCCCGCAGATCGCAGAGGTAGCGATAGTTCTCATCGCTGCGTGGCTCATTGCCGTAGTGGACGCTCGGGTTTCCATAGGGGCCGAAGCCGGAGGGGCCGGACACGGTCTGATCCTCGAAGAGCAACGGCATCTCGTCGAAGAGCATGCACTCATCGTCGAAGTTCAGCATCGGGTTGGTCATCTCGAAGCCCTCTGAATCCGGATACTCCTGGGC
The DNA here is from genome assembly GCF_017876395.1 of Nesterenkonia lacusekhoensis. NCBI lineage: Bacteria > Bacillati > Actinomycetota > Actinomycetes > Micrococcales > Micrococcaceae > Nesterenkonia > Nesterenkonia lacusekhoensis. Next base: position 105,603 of record NZ_JAGINX010000001.1, read on the forward strand.
GGTCATATCCAGCCAGTGCTGCGGAATCCGGACCTCGCCGCTGTGTCCCCCATCCGAGCTCGACCCCGAGGCCTCGCCTGAGTTCGGTCCCGAGCTCTGCTCGGCTCCGGCTTCTGTCCCTGCTCCCTCCTCTGCCTCGGGGGTGCCCAGCGTGGCGCAGGAGGTGGTCAGCAGGACCAGGAGGCCTGCAGGGACAGCACGGCGGAGAGTGATGATCGCATCCATGGGTATAACTATTGCAAAGTAAATTGCATGTGTAAAGACACGAGCGGGCCCCGCTTGCTCGCCCCGGCCGGCTCGCCCCAGCAGGCTCGCCCCGGCCTCTTCGCGCGGCCATGCCCGTCCCGGCCTCCTTGCCCGTCTCAATCGGCTCAGCTGCTGCGGACCCCCAGGTGATGGCTCAGGAAGGCGAAGATCCAGGCCGTCTCCTTCCACGCCTCGTAGCGTCCCGACGCGCCGCCGTGACCGCCGTCCATCTCGATCTTGAGCACCACCGGAGCCTCGCCCTGCTCGTGCTCGCGCAGCACCTGCACCCACTTGGCCGGCTCCACATAGAGCACCCGGGTGTCATGCAGCGAGGTCACTGCAGCCACCGGCGGATACTCCACGTCCCGGACGTTCTCATAGGGGGAGTAGGACTTCATGTACCGGTAGACCTCGGGGTCGGTGATGGGGTTGCCCCACTCCTCCCACTCCAGGGCCGAGAGCGGCAGCTCCGGGTCCAGGATGGAGGTCAGGTTGTCCACGAACGGCACATCGGCGACCACGGCTGCGTACTTCTCCGGGGCCATGTTAAGGATGGCACCCATCAGCAGGCCGCCGGCGGATCCGCCGTAGGCCGCGGTCCGGTCCGGATCCGCCCACCCGGTCTCCACCAGCAGATCGGTGGCGGTGAGGAAGTCGGTGAAGGTGTTCACCTTCTTCAGCTTCTTGCCGTCCTCGTACCAGCGGCGTCCCAGCTCGCCGCCGCCGCGCACATGGGCCACGGCGAAGACGATGCCCCGGTCCAGCAGCGAGAGCCGGGAGACCGAGAAGTAGGGGTCCATGCTGATCTCATAGGAGCCGTAGCCGAAGACCACAGTGGGGTGCCCGCCCTCGGCAGGTGAGACATCGCGGTGGTGCAGCACGGTGACGGGCACCTGCACCTCGGTCCCGTCCTCCGCGGTCTCCCCGGTGGGTGCCCACAGGCGGGTGGAGCGGTAGGCAGAGAGGTCGACGTCGTTGACCGGGGTCTGGCGCCGCAGCACCGGCTCCGAGGTGCCGGAGCCTGCATCATGCGGGATGTCATAGATCCGCGGCGGGGTCACCCAGGAGGTGTAGAGCACGCGGAAGATCGGAGCCTCGTACTGGGCTGAGACGATGGCGCAGGTGTAGGCCTCTTCCCTGACGTCAGGGGTCCTCTCGAAGGCCGGGCCGGGAAGCGACGACGCCGGCACGGGATCTCTGCCGGCACGTACGGCTCGCAGCGCCTCCAGAGAGAGCAGGTAGACCGACTCCACGGTGTCCCGCCGGGCGCTGACCAGCACCTGCGAGGAGGTGACGGCCACACCTTCGAACTTCACCGTCTCCTCATGCGGGATCACTTCGGTTCCCAGGTCCACCGGCTCGGCGGAAGGGCGGCCCGGTGACTGCGCGAGCAGCGCCTCCTGGGTGGTCACCGACAGCGCGTTGTTGGGCCCGGACTGGTTGTGGGTGATCAGCAGCAGGCGCTCGCCGTCGCCGTCGTCGGAGGTTCCGGCGTCGAGCTCGATGGGATCCACCGTGTGCAGCAGACGCTGCTCAGCGCCGATGAGCAGCTGGGGCTCTGCCTCAGGGTCGGTGACATCCAGGATCCGGGTCTCGTTGTACTCGGAGTTCCCGGAGAGGATCAGCAGCTGCTTCTTGTCCGCGGAGAGCTCGACGCCGGTCCAGAGTTCGCTGTCGGTGATCTCCAGCAGGAGTCGGTCCTGCTCGGCAGGGGTCCCGAGGGTGTGCATGTACAGCCGGTAGGGCCGCCAGGTGGAGTCGGCCACCATGTAGTAGGCGCGCTCGCCGGAGGGCTCCATGATCGGGCCGCCGTGGACGTTCTCCACCGACTCCGGCAGGTTCTCTCCGGTGCTCAGGTCCCGGAAGCGCAGCGTGTGATGCTCATCGCCGGTGGTGTCCTCGCAGTAGGCCAGCAGGCGCCCTGAGTCGGCCCGGGCCATCCCGCCCAGCTGGTAGAAGGCGTGCGGCTGAGCCTCGGCGTTGGTGTCGAAGTAGGTGACCTCGCCCTCCAGCGGCACGCCGGGCCGGATCTCCGGCGGAGTCCAGGCCGCAGGGTCCTTCGCATCGCCCTCGGCCGGGACTCGGCAGTAGATGGGGTGCTGTTCGCCCTCGATGGTGCGGGTGAAGTACCACCAGTCGCCTCGGCGCGAGGGTACGGAGAGGTCCGTCTCCACGGTGCGGTGCTTGATCTCGCTGAAGATCGCGTCTCGCAGCGGCTGCTGATCGGCGGTGACAGCCTCGGTGTAGGCGTTCTCCGCATGCAGGTGGTCCAGGACCTCCTGTGAGTCCTTCTGTCGCAGCCACTCGTAGCGATCGACGACGGTGTCCCCGTGATGCGTGCGCTGAACGGGGACCTGCTTGGCCTGCGGGGGAGTGGGGGCGGAGCTCTGGACGGTCATAGGACTCATTCAATCAGAGACCGGGGACACCCTTTCTGGCGGGGCCCTGCGCACATCCTTCTGTGGCTGATGCCACAGTTCGGATACATTGATCAGGCAAATTTAAGGTTACGCACAGGTAGACAGGGGCGTACCGTCCTCAGGAGGTCCGATGGCAAAGACGCCGTTCTCCCGCGCCATGGGTGCTGCCGGAAGCCGCACCCGGTTCCCCGTCCTCAAAGCGGTCACTCTGATGGCCGGGGCCGCCGCAGTGCTCTTCGTAGCGGACACCCTGCTGCGCGATCTCCGCGAGGACGAGGATGAAGATGCCCCGGCAGCAGAGCGCGAAGGCTCATCCACCGAACGTTCTGACGAGGATGAGGACGACGCGGACCTCGACTGACGGGCCGGCGTCGACTGACCGCCGGTGATCACTCGCCGACGGTGCTCATCTGAGAGCGTTCACTCCCCGGCGCGGACCAGCCCTGACTCGTAGGCGGCGACCACGATCTGGGTGCGATCACGCAGATCCAGCTTCCCGAGGATCCGCGAGACGTGGGTCTTGACCGTCTGCTCGGCCAGCACCAGCTCTTCAGCGATCTCCGAGTTCGCACGCCCGCGCGCCACCAGCCGCACCACATCGATCTCCCGTTCGGTCAGCCCGTTGAGCAGGGCGGCATCGGCGGCGGGGGTGGTCGGACGGGCGGCATAGTCGGCGATCAGTGTCCGCGTGATCTTCGGCGAGAGCAGCGCCTCTCCGGAGGCCACCACACGCACCGCGTGGACCAGCTCCTCCGGCGCCGCATCCTTGAGCAGGAAGCCGCTGGCTCCTGCCCGCAGCGCGGCGAAGACGTACTCATCGGCGTCGAAGGTGGTCAGCATGAGAATTCTGGGAGGCTGACCAGGCATACTGAGGACTGCACGGGTGGCATCGAGACCGTTGACCTTCGGCATGCGGATATCCATCAGCACCACGTCCGGCCGGGTCTGGCGCACCACATCGGTGACCCCCGCGCCGTCGTCCGCGGTGCCGACCACGTCGATGCCGTCCTGTGCGTCCAACAGCGCGGCGAAGCCGGCGCGGATCATCGACTGATCGTCGACGATCAGCACACGCACTGCGGCAGCGGCGGCAGAGGAGGAGACATCGGTGGCAGACACAGCTCAAAGCTACCTCAGCGTGACGGGCCTCTGCGCATGAGGCAGCTCGCACGGCACTACGCCTATGTCCTGCCCGGCCTGCCCATCGCTCTGTTCAGCCTGAGCCTGCTGCTGAGTCTGACCGCGGCCTCCATCGTCACCTCGGTGATCTGGCTGGGCGCGCTGCTGATGCCCATCACGCTGCTGCTGGCCTCCGGGTTCGCCGAGCTCTCGCGCAACCGCCTGCGCCTCTGGGGTGCGGCCGTGGAGCCGGTCCGTTATCGGCCCACCGGGCCCGGACCTCTGGGGCTGCTGCGGGTGCTGCTGGACCCGCGGCGCTGGCTGGACCTGGTCTTCGAGACCCTCATCTCCTTCCCGCTGCGTCTGGTCACCTTCCTGGTCACCGTGGTCTGGACTGTGGGAGCGGCCGCCGGGCTGACCTACTTCTTCTGGTCCCTGTTCCTCCCTGAGGAGCGCAGCGTGATCCGACTGCTGCATCTGGCCGGACCCGATCTGGTCCCACAGAGCCCCGCCGCCCAGTACCTCATCGACGCCGGCGCCTACTTCCTGCTGGGCGCCGTGCTGGCGCTGAGCCTGCCGACCGTGCTGCGCGCGGCGGCCGGACTCGACGGCCTGCTGACCACTGCTCTGCTGGGCGACGGCGGCCGCGGTGAGCTCTTCGGCCATCGGCTCACCCGCCCGGGCACCTCCGGGACCCCAGGGTCCGACGCCGAGAGCGAGGCGTCCACCGCCTCCTTCAGCGCACGCGCCTGGGCCTGGATCGGCAGCGTCTTCGCCGCCGTCGTGCTGTTGGCCGTGGCCTGGCCGCTGACCGCAGCGCTGTACTCGGTGCCGGTGGCCCTGGCCATGGTGCTGGTGCTCGCACACAGCGCCGCGGTCGTGCTCACGCTGCGCTGGGTGTGGCCGGGCCTCGCCCTGTCCGTGGGCGCCTCCGCAGGGATCATGCTGATGACGGCCGATTCGGGGGTCGCGGTGTGGCCCTGGCCGGTGACGGCGCTGATCACCCAGTGTGCGGTCCTGGCCGTGGCCGCGCTGACCCGGCCTTGGTACTGCGCGGCCTCAGGCTGGTGCGCCGGAGCTCTGCTGACGCTGGCGGCACTGCTGCTCAGCCTGCCGGAGATGCCCGACGGCGCCCTGGCCACCGGCATCGTGACCGCTTCGGTGAGCGCCGCTGTGGTCATCGTCGGGACGCTGGCACGCATGTGGATCCTCAACGCCGGACGGCTGGAGGCTGCCGAACGCACCAGCGCCGAGCAGGACCGGCGCCGCAAGGAGCTGGAGGAGCGCAACAGGATCGCTCGGGAGCTTCACGATGTGGTCGCCCATTCGATGTCGGTGATCAGCGTGCAGGCCGCCACGGCCCGGTACCGCAACCCCGGGATCGACGCGGCCGCCCAGCGGGAGTTCGAGGAGATCGCCGTCTCCTCCCGGGAGGCGCTGAGCGAGATGCGCATGCTGCTCTCGGTGCTGCGCGCGGAGGACGATGCGCCCACCGCCCCCGAGCCGGGGCTGGTCCAGATCGATTCGTTGGTGGAGTCCACCCGGGCCTCCGGAACAGCCATCCGCTACACCGGGCTGCGAGAGCCCGTTCCTACGGTCAACCCGGCCGCGGGTCTGGCGGCCTACCGGGCGGTCCAGGAGGCGCTGAGCAATGCGCTGCGTCATGCGTCCGGAGCCGCGGTGGATGTGGAGGTGGAGCTCGAGGGGCCGCACCGTCTGCGCGTCGAGGTGATCAATGAGGCTCCGCCGCGCCCGCCCAAAGAGCCGGCCCCGGGTGCCGGGCTGGGGCTCTCCGGGATCCGGGAGCGCATCGGCGCAGTGGGCGGAACGGTGGAGCTGGGCCCGACGCCGCAGGGCGGCTTCGCCATGCGCGCCACGCTGCCGCTGTAGGCGCGCCCCGCTTCGACCGACGGCGCCCATCGATTGGCACGTTTGGGTGGGGTCCGCGGCGTTCTGGCGACTCAGACGTGCCAATCGACGGAGAATCGTGCCCCACCCCCTACCGCAGTAGGGGGTGAAGTTGGCTCCGCCGGGTGACGCGGCCGGCGTCGTCGGCTCTTTACTGTGAGGCAATGACGATCACTTCCCCCACCGGCATGCCCGCCGGGAGCACCGCAGAGAGCGCCCAGCCCGCGGGCTCGGCGCGTGCGCAGCAGGTCAACGACTTCTTCGAACTCAACCGGAGGGTCAAGGAGGCCGGGCTGCTGGAGCGCGGCGCGAAGAGCTACATCCCCCGGGCCATCGTGCTGATCGTCGCCTTCGCCGGCGCCGGCACCCTGCTGGCCCTGCTGGGCAGCAGCCCGTGGCAGCTGCTGGTGGCCGCGCTCTTCGGCATCCTGTTCACCCAGGCCGCGTTCCTCTCCCACGACGCCGCCCACCAGCAGGTCTTCGCGAACGGCCGGCGCAACGAGTGGCTGGCTCGGGCGGTCGGCAACGGAGTGGTCGGGCTGTCCTATGCCTGGTGGGTCAAGAAGCATGGGCGCCACCACGCCAACCCGAACACCATCGGCAAGGACGGGGACATCGATCCGGGCATCGTGGCCTTCGTCCCGGAGGACGCCCAGCAGCGCACCGGACTGGCCGGCTGGTTCGTCCAGCGCCAGGGCTGGATGCTCTTCCCGCTGCTGCTCTTCTTCGGTGTGAGCCTGCACGTCCACGCGGTGGACGCGGTGGCCCGTGCGGAGAAGGTCAAGCAGCGCAGGGCCGAGGCAGTGCTGCTGGCCGTGCGTCTGATCGGCTTCCCGGCCCTGGTCTTCTGGGCCGCCGGGCTCTGGATGGGCCTGGGATTCCTGGCCGTGCAGCTGGCCGTCTTCGGGGTCTACATGGGGGCGAGCTTCGCGCCCAACCACAAGGGCATGCCGATCATCCCCAAGGACGCCAAGGTCGACTTCCTGCAGCGACAGGTGCTGACCTCGCGGAACATCCGTGGCGGCCGCCTCATCGACTGGGGCATGGGCGGACTGAACTTCCAGGTGGAGCACCACATCTTCCCCCGGATGCCCAGCCCCAACCTGCACAAGGTCAAGCCGATCGTCGAGGAGTTCTGCGCCGAGCGTGAGATCCCCTACACCGAGACCGGTCTGGTCGAGTCCTATGTGATCGTCACCCGGTATCTGAACCGCGTGGGCCTGGGCTACTCGGACCCGATGGACTGCCCGGTCCTGGCCCAGTACCGGCCCCGCTGAGCTCTCACCGCCCTCTCACCGGCGCCGCGTACGCTGAGCTGTTGTGAACGCGTTCTTCGATGTGCTGACCGAGCGGTGGTCCACCGCCGCCGAGCCGGACTCCACCAGTGTCCTGATCCTTGCCGGCGTCGTCGTGGTGGTCATGTCGGTGCACCGGCTCTGGCGGGTGCTGCGCCAAGCATCGACCATCATCCACGAGATGGGCCATGTGCTCATGGCCTGGGTCTCGGGACGTCGTGTCTCCGGGATCCGGCTGCATTCGGACACCTCTGGGGTGACCGTCTCTGTGGGCAGGCGACAGGGCATCGGCATGCTGCTCACCGCCCTCGGCGGCTATCCGGCGCCGGGACTGTTGGCTCTGGGCATGGCCGCCCTGCTGGCCGCCGGTCACGCAGGGGCCGCGCTGACCCTCTACCAAGCGGTGGTGCTGTTGGCGCTGCTGCTCTCCCGCAACCTGGTCGGGATCTTCTCCTGTCTGCTCTCCCTGGGCGCCACCGGCCTGATCTGGTGGCACAACGATCCGCTCATCGTGACCTACACCGTGGTGGCCCTGGCGGTCTTCTACGCCGTCGCGGGGGTGCGCGGGACCTTCGACGTCGTCAGGATCCACGCCCGACGCCGCCCCGAAGCCGCCGGCACCGACGCTTCCCTGGCCGCCCGCTCCTGGCGCGCGCTGCCGCTGCCGCCGTTCATGTGGTTGGGCTTCTTTCTGCTGGTCTCGGCCGGTTCAGCGGCCGGTGTGGTGTGGATGTTCGCCGGCTGAGGCCGAGGAGAAGCTCAGGATCCCCGCCGCGGCGGGGAAGAATGCCGGAGCTGAGGACAGCGCCGCACCGGCCAGGAACAGCCACGGCGTGGGGCCCGACGCCGACTGGGGCAGCCGCTCTGAGAAGCTCCCCTCAGCATCCACGATGGGACCCAGCAGGAAGATCACGGCCAGGGTGCATCCGGCCAGCCCCAGCGTCAGGCAGAGCCCGGCGCTGCGTCCGCCACGGCGTCGGCCGTCCCGCAGGGGAGGAGCCAGGGCCGCGGTGAGCCGCTCGGCGGCGGTGGGCTGCCGGCCGGCGTCGGGGTCATCGAACTCGGGACCGTGCCGCCCGGCGTCGGGGTAGGAAGCGACCTCCATGGCCGCGCTGACCCGGGCCCGGCGCTCGGCCTGCAGCATCAGACATCCGGCCAGCGCCGTCCAGGCGGCGGTGACCAGGTGGGCGGCGATCATGTCGCTGGGCCGGTGCCAGCCCTCGATGAAGATGTAGCCGCCCCAGCCACCGGCCCAGAGCGCCGCCAACACGGCCCAGAAGGGCCGGCCGCGCGGTGCGGCGACCAGGAAGACTGCGGCGGCCGCGCTGGCGGCCATCGTGGTGTGACCGCTGGGCAGCGAGTTCGCCGTCCACTCCGGTGCCAGGTCCACGATCAGGGCGGGTCGCTCGTTCCACAGCGCTTTGAACAGCTGGGTGGTGAGATTGGCCCCGGCCAGCACGATGGCGGCTGACGCCGCGGCGGTCCGCCGCAGCCGGCGGGGCCGGGAGGCCAGCAGACCCAGCAGCACGGCCCCGGGCGGGGCCAGGATCCACAGCGCCACCCAGTGGTTCTCTGGGTCCAGCCCCGGCAGCGGATGGCTGGTCCCGTGGGCGGTGGCCCGCATCATCGTGTCCAGCAGCTGGCCGGAGGCGGTGTGCACCGCCGCCAGGTAGATCAGCCAGGCCGCTCCCACCCACAGCAGAGCCCCGGCGCTCCACCGCATAAGGTGGGGCGCCGGGGCTCTGGTGGTACGCATGGGATCTATGATCCCAGCTGTGTCTCAGCTGCGCTGTGACGCAGACTGCTCCCGACGGGAGAGATGTTCGGCCATGTCCTCCTCGGTCCAGCACTCCACATTGGTCAGCTCCGGCATATCGGAGGCGAGGAAGACCGGCTCGAGGCCCTGGCGCTTCTGCCCCTGATAGTGCTTGAGCAGCTTCACCGCCGTGCCGCCCATCTCCATGATGACCAGCAGGTTGAACATCGCGATGATCACCATCGTCACCCCGGCGATGGCCCAGGCCAGGTCCACCGAGATGACCGAGCCCAGGAAGACGATGCCGGTCAGGGCCACGGCGTAGACCTTGCGCAGAGTCTCCGAGTCGGAGATGAACAGGACGTTGGCCTCGCCGTAGGAGTAGTTGCCCAGCACGGAGGTGAAGGCCACCAGGGTGATGATCACGGCCAGGGCGACGGCGCCGATGGTGCCGAAGTTGTTCACCAGGGCCATCTGAGTGAGCTCGGCGCCCGGGTTGGCATCGGCTGTCTCCTGCACATCCGGGAAGGTGAACAGGATGATGAACGCGGTGACCGAGCAGATGATCAGGGTGTCCAGGTAGACGCCGAGAGTCTGGACCAGGCCCTGTTTGGCCGGGTGGGAGACATCGGCGGTGGCGGCCACATTGGGGACCGAACCCATACCTGCCTCGTTGGAGAACATCCCACGCTGGATTCCGGCCATGATCATCGCGCCGAAGGCGCCGCCGGCGATGGCGCCGAAGTCGAAGGCCTCGCCGAAGATCAGCGCCATCACGGAGGGCAGCTGGTCGATGTTGAAGACCACGACCACCAGGCCCAGCAGGATGTAGAGCATCGCCATGGCCGGGACCACGTTCTGGGCCACCCGTGCCACACTGCGCAGCCCGAAGATCACGATGACGCCGGTTCCGGCGGCCAGCAGCACGGCCAGGATCCAGGTCAGCGGCACCGTGTTCTCCATGCCCATCTCACCGGCCGCGCCGGTGACGGCGTCGACGATGGTGTTGGCCTGCAGGGAGGTGAAGCTCAGCGCGAAGCAGAAGATGAAGATGACGGCGAAGACGATGCCGCCGGTGCGTGAGCCCAGCCCGCGCTGGATGTAGTAGGCCGGGCCGCCTTTATAGGTGTCGAAGCGCCTGGTCTTGTACAGCTGGGCCAGTGTGGACTCCACGAAGGAGGCCGCCGAGTTCAGCACGGCCATCACCCACATCCAGAAGACGGCACCAGGGCCTCCGATGGCGATTGCGCCGGCCACGCCGGCGATGTTGCCGGTTCCAACGCGGGCTGAGGCGGTCACGGTGAAGGCCTGGAAGGCTGAGAGCGACTTGGTGCGGCCGTTCTCATCCTTGGTGGCCTTATCCGTGATGGACCGGAACATATCCGGCAGGTGGCGGATCTGGACGAGTCCGGTCCGGACCGAGAGATAGAAGCCGGCGGCGATGATCACCGGGATGCCGAAGAATTCCCAGGCGAAGTCTTCGAAGACCCCGAGGTACTCGAGAAGGGTGTCAGTATTCACAGGTGGGGAGCCTACTCGCAGGAGGCGTTCTGCGTGAACTGGAGGTTACTCGGAGCTCACCAGGTCTCTCACCCGCCGACCAGCGGGTCGCACCGATCTCTCATGCCTGCTGAGGGACAATGGCGGGACCGGAAACGGACCACCTCATCCAAGGAAGGCAGTGGTGTCAGTGGGCGCGCCGACAGTCGAACCGTTCACCCGTCTCAGCGAAGATGTCTGGCTCAGCCGCGTGGCCAGCGAGGACACTCCGCTGAACATCGGGCTGGTGATCGGCCCGGACCGGGCCGTGCTGGTGGACCCTGGCCCGGCCGGGGCCGAGGACGAGGTCTACGCGAATCTGTTGGCGCGGGTCCGCGAGCTCACCGACGCCGAACTGGTGGTGGTCAGCACCCACGGCCACGCCGACCACATCGGCGCCAACCCCTACCTGCGCGCCCACGGTGCCTCAGCCGTATGGGCCCACCGCGACGCCGGCGTCGAGACTGCCACCGATCTGGTGGGGGAGGAGCCGGTCACCCTGGAGCTCGGGCAGGGGCTGAGCGTGGTGCTCGAGCATCTGGGCCGCGGGCACACGGAGGGCGACCTGGTGGCCGGAGTCCGGCGTGAGGACCGTGAGGGCCGAGGGATCCTCTTCTGCGGGGACCTGGTGCGTGAAGGCACTGACCCGCGCTTCCGCGACTCCTACCCCAAGGAGTGGGTGCGGACCCTGGGCAGGATCTGGTCCATGTCCGGAACCTACGCGAAGTTCGTACCCGGCCACGGCCGCCCGGTGGATGCTGAGTTCGTGGCCTCCATGCGTCGGCGCATGGAGCAGGGCCACCACGTCTCCTCCCAGGCCATCCAGGATGCGGCGACCGACGCCACCAAAGCCATCCCGATTTTGCCCTACGGCCCGGACGAGTCGCGGGAGCTGATCACCCGCCTGCGCGGCGACGACGCCTGAGGATCAGACCTCGTAGAGGTGGGAGAACTGCGGGGGCACCGGGTATTTCAGCGTCTGCGGCGCCGGCAGTGGATGTCCGCGCATGCGCCGGCCGGTCTCTGAGTCGAAGAAGTTGATGCCCGCCCCGGCGATCAGGAATCCCGGGCCCACGGAGAGCAGGATCCCGGCCACCCAGTGCCAGGTGCTGGTGGCCTGACGCTCGTCGGTGACGGCTGCGACGCCGTCGGGTCCGCCGGCGAAGAGGAAGCACAGGGCTGAGGCGCCGGTCAGGATCACGCCCAGGAACCAGGCCAGTCCGGCCGCGCCGCCGGGGGAGGTGTCGTTCTCCACGGTCACCGTGTTCCACCGTTCCTCGGCCCGCATGATCAGCCAGCCGCCGATCAGCCCCCATGCGCCGACCACCAGGTAGGCGGAGATGATGTCCGAGGGCCGGTGCCAGGTCTCGATGAAGGTGAACGCGCCCACCGCTGTGGCGAAGAACGCCACCAGAAAGCCCAGCAGGGGCCGCTGGCGCGGGCCGCTGACCAGGAAGACCGCCACGGCCGCACCGGCGGCCAGAGTGGTGTGCCCCGAGGGCATGGAGTTCATCAGCCAGGGCACCCCGTTCTCCGAGGAGAGGTCCGGCCGGTCCAGGAAGGTGCTCTTGAGCAGCTGAGTGGTGATGTTCGCGGCGACGAACGTCACCACTGCGATGCCCGCGGCGATGAACCGCTGCCGCACCAGAGTGATGATCACGAAGAACAGCGCCGGGACGGCGATGCTCAGATTCAGCAGCCAGTTCGGGGCGATCCCGCCGTCTTCGAAGGCGGCCCGCTGGTGTTCGGCCGCGTGGAACATCGCATGCTCGATCCGCTGTCCCGTGTGGGAGCGGACGAAGAACTCGAAGATGACCAGCACCAGCAGGGCACAGGCTCCCACAGCGATCACCCAGAGGTGAGTGCGCTGAGCCGGACGGCGAAGGGCTGAGGCTGGTGCTTCGGACATGTCTTCAAGTATGGCATCGAGGGGTGCCCGCCGCCGGGTGCGCCCGCTGCGTGCACTGTGGAATCTGGCGCCCACTGCGGAATCTAGACTGAATCCATGTGGCAACAGGCTGATCTGGACGATGTCATCTCCTCGGCATGGGCTGTGGGTCTGCCGATGCGGACCCGTTTCCGTGGGGTGACCCTGCGGGAGGCGGTGCTGTTCGAAGGCCCTGCCGGATGGGGCGAGTTCGCCCCGTTCCCCGAATACGGGTCCCAGGAGGCCGCCGCCTGGCTGGAGGCCGGACTCGAGGCGGCCTGGACCGGACTGGGACAGCCGTTGCGCCGCGAGATCCCCGTCAACGCCACCATGCCTGCCGTGGGCCCCGAGCAGGTGGAGCAGGTGCTGCGCCGCTTCGGGGACCCGGAGACCATCCCAGCGGTGAAAGTCAAAGTGGCCGAGCCCGGCGTCGACTCCGCCGATGAGTCACTGGCCCAGGACGTCGCCCGTGTGCGCGAGGTGCGCCGTCTGGTTCCTCAGGCCGGACTGCGTGTGGACGCCAACGGCGGATGGACCCAGCCGCAGGCTCTGCGAGCCCTGGACGCGCTCGCGGAGGCGGCCGGGGAGAGGTTCGAATACGCCGAACAGCCCGTGGCCGGCGTCGAACCTCTGGCGCAGCTGCGAGAGGAGTTGGACCGGCACGGTGTGACGGTCGCCGGTCAACCCCTGCGGATCGCCGCCGATGAGGCCGTGCGCAAGGCAGAGGACCCGCTGCGTGTGGCGCGGCTGGGCGCCGCGGATCTGATCGTGGTGAAGGTCCCGCCGCTGGGCGGAGTCGCCCGGGCGCTGCGGATCGTGGAGGAGTCCGGGCTGGACGCTGTGGTCTCCTCAGCGCTGGACACCTCGGTGGGGCTGGCTGCCGGGCTGGCGCTCGCGACCCGGCTGCCTGAGCTGCCCTATGCCTGCGGGTTGGGCACAGCGGCGCTGCTGGCCGAGGACGTGGTGGACCAGCCGCTGATCCCCGCGGGGGGCGTGCTTCCGGTCCCCGGAGTCGGCGCTGGCGAGGGTGCCGCCCGGCAGGTGGCCGGGAAGATCGCCGCGCCGTCGCCGTCGTCGGCCCGGCTGAAGGACCACCGGCTGCCCGCCGAGCGGGAGGCCTGGTGGAAGGACCGCATCCGTGAAGCCCATCATGCTCTGAGCTCAGAGGACCGGTGGGGCCCTGCACGGATCTAGGATTGAGGCATGACTTCTTCCCGGCGGCCGTTCCGCGAGTTCGACGACTCCTACGACGCCGAGTCCCTCCGGCTGGCCCGGCGGGTGGTCCGCGGGCTGACCATGTCCATGCAGCACCTCGTGCTGGCTCCCGGCTCTCGGTCCGCGCCGCTGGCCTATGCCCTGCGCGAGGCTGAGGAGCTCGGCGCCATCACCGTGCACATCCGGATCGACGAGCGCTCCGCGGCCTTCACCGCCTTAGGCCTGGCCCTGGCCACCGGCCGCCCCACCGGAGTGGTCACCACCTCCGGGACCGCCGTGGGAAACCTGCTGCCGGCCGTGATGGAGGCTGAGCTCTCCGGGGCCCCGCTGGCCGTGATCACCGCCGACCGTCCGGAGGAGCTGCACGGCACCGGAGCCAACCAGACCACCTGGCAGCAGGGGATGTTCGCCGGACGCGTCCGCGATGAGGTCCACCTGGAGCAGAGCGACATCCTCGAAGGCCACCTGCGCCTGGAGCCCGCCTCCCGCGACGACCTCATGGCCGTGGAGACCCAGGTGGGGCTGCTGATGCGCCAGGCCACCGCCTCCTCCACGACCTCGGCCCCGGGCCCGGTGCACCTGAACATCGGCTTCCGCGACCCGCTGGTGCCCACCGGCATCTCCTCCACCCAACAGGCGCTGCAGCGCTGGGCGCGGAAACCCTTCCTGCCCGCGGAGGAGAGCGAAAGGGTCAGGACCCAGCAGAGGGTCGACGACGCCGCCCTCGACACCTTTCGCACTGTCTTCGTCTTCGGCCACGACGCCCCCGATGAGGCGGTGGACCTGGCCCAGCAGCTGGGCCACCCGATCCTCGCCGAGCCCAGCAGCGGCGCCCGATGGAGCGACACCGGAGCGGTCCAGGGCTACCGGCTGCTGCTGCAGGCGCCGGCCGGGTCGCCCGCCGCAGAGCTGCGCGAGCAGGTGCAGCGGGTGGTCGTCGTCGGGCGCCCCACACTGACCCGGCCGGTGCAGCAGCTGATCCGTCGGGGCGACGTGGAGGCCGTGCAGTATGCCCCGCGCCGGCTGCCCTGGTCCGATGAGCGGCTGCCGCGCCACAGGGTCCATGAGATCGGGCCGTTGGCGGAGTTCGCCGGCCGCGCTCCGGCGGGTTGGCACGAGGCCTGGCAGGAGAAGGGCATCGCCGCCCAGCGGCTGATCGATGCCGCGCTGGGGGAGCAGGAGCAGCTGAGCTCGGTGCGTGCCGCCCAGTTCGTCGCCGAGACCGTGCGGACCCCGCTGCTGCTGGGGTCCTCCTCCGTGATCCGCGACGTCGACCTGGCGGCGGCGCTGACCCGTCCCACCGCTGAGCCCGGTGCTGCTGCCGTGCCCGTTGCTGCCGGTGCTGAACCCACTAGGGCTGAACCCCGCAGTGCTGACCGCGGCAGTGCCGATCGAGGCGGGGAGGACCGGCGGATCTACGCCCTGCGCGGGCTCTCCGGGATCGATGGGAACCTCTCGGCGGCGGCCGGCGTCGCGCTGCACCGGCAGCGGCGGGTGACCGCGCTGGTGGGGGACCTGACGTTCCTCCACGACCTGAATGCGCTTCTGGTGCCCTCCACTGAGGAGCGTCCGCATCTGGACATCGTGGTGATCAACGACGGCGGCGGTGCGATCTTCGACCAGCTCGAACATGGTGAGGTCGCCCGGCGCCGCGGCAACGAGAAAGCCGTGGAGCGGTTCTTCGGGACCCCGCAGTCTGCCGAGATCGAGCAGCTGGTGCGCGGCTTCGGCCACGAGTACCGGCGCGCCGACTCGGTCGAGCAGCTGCGGGCCGCAGTGGCCGGGCCCGATGACCGCGTGGGGATCCGAGTGATCGAGGTCCGCACTGACCGTGCCCCGCTGCGCGACTTCCACGCCGAGCTGGCCGCCCGCGCCGCGGAGCTCTAGTCCGGGCTGGGCGGTTCCGGCTGAGCGCTCAGCGCGTCAGGCCGAGGGCGCCGAGCATAGGGCGCATCTTCGCCCAGGTCTCGGCGAGCTCGGAGGCGGGTTCCGAGCCTGCCACGATTCCGCAGCCGGCGTAGAGCCGCAGCTGACGGTCCCCGTCCTCCAGGACCCCGCCGCGCAGGGCGATCCCGACATCGGCGTTGCCCCGGGCATCCACCCAGCCCACCGGCCCGGAGAAGGGGCCGCGGTCGATCTCCTCCAGCGTGCCGATCAGCCCGGCCGCCGTCGCCGTCGGGGTTCCGCAGATCGCCGCCGTCGGATGGGCGCGCTCGGCCACCAGCAGCGGCGAGATCGGCTCGGCGCCGGCCTCTGCGCAGCTGAGGCGGCCGGTCACATCGGTGGAGAGGTGGTAGACGTTCGGCAGCTCGAGCACGGCGGGCGGGCTCTGGGCCTGCAGCTGGGCACTGACCGGAGCGAGCTGCTCCAGCAGGGACTCCACGGCGAGGGTGTGTTCGTTGCGCTGCTTCGGGTTCTCCACAAGCTGTTCGCGGGCGCCCTGCTCACCCACGGAGCGGTCCACTGTGCCGGCGAGCACGCGGGCGAAGAGCTCCTCGCCGCGGACCTGGACCAGCATCTCCGGGGTGGCGCCGAGGACATCGCCGGCGCGGTAGGTCCAGCAGTCCGAGTAGTCCCGGGCCAGTCGAGCCAGCAGAGGACCGGGAGGAATCGGCGAATCGGCTGCGGCGACGGCGTCGCGGGCCAGCACCAGCTTCTCCAGGCGGCGCTCGGCGATCGCTGTCACCCCGGCCTCCACTGCGTTGCGGTAGTGGTGCTCGGGGTGCGTGCCCGCGCGCAGCTGGGCCGAGGGGACGGCCGTCGGTGCGGCGCCGGGGACCGGAACGACCACACCGTCCTGCAGCTGCAGTCCGTGCCGCCGCAGCAGCTGCTGGAGGGGAACCTCACGCTCCTCGTCGGCAGGGACGACGCCGGTCAGCCAGGTTCCCTGCTCGGTCACCGCGATGATCAGCTCGGGAAGGATCAGGCGGGAGGCGGAGGAGGAGTCTGAGGAGTAGGTGATGGAGGCGAATGCGGTCGGGCCGACGCCTGCTGGCAGGCCTTCCAGGTCGGGGCCCTCCCAGGTGAAGCCGTCCCACCAGCGGGCCAGCGTGGCGAAGCGGTCTGCCCCGGCAGCGGCAGTCTCGGCGGCCACACCGAGTCCCAGCAGTCCCTGCCCGTGGCGGATCCACGCGCCGCTGGGCTGTGCCGCCTCGAGGAGCTCCACGAGTCCACCGTGGATGTGATCCACTGCCACACAGCAGAAACGCACAGCACCTGACGCACAACTCACAACCCACCACTCTATCGCCTTCGGCGACAGCCCTCTCCGCCTCAGCGTCTCGCAGGTCCGAGGCAGGTCGTGCTTCGCACGGCCGGGAAGGAGGCGCCCCGGCGGACGCCTCACTGTTCCAGCCTGTGCGAGAATGCTGGGGTGAATCGCGCCAGTCTTGCCAAGAAGCCTTCGGACGTCGCCTCCATGTTCGATGAGGTGGCCGCACGGTATGACCTCACCAACGATGTGCTCTCCTTCGGCCAGACCAAGCGGTGGCGCAAGAAGCTGGTCCAGGCGCTGGCGGTCCAGCCCGGCGAGCGGGTCCTGGACCTGGCGGCCGGCACCGGCAGCTCCACTGAGCCGTTCCACGACGGCGGCGCGGAGGCGATCGCCTGTGACTTCTCGCAGGGCATGCTGCAGGTGGGCAAACGGCGTCGTCCTGATATGACCTTCGTGGCGGGGGACGCGACCACGCTTCCCTTCGCCGATGACACCTTCGATGCGGTCACGATCTCCTTCGGGCTGCGGAACATCGTGGAGCCTGACCTCGGCCTGCGCGAGATGCTGCGGGTCACCAGGCCCGGCGGCCGGCTGGCGGTCATGGAGTTCTCCGACCCCACGAACCCGGTGTTCAACACCGTCTACAACGAGTACCTGATGAAGGCGCTGCCGCCGGTGGCCCGCGCGGTCTCCTCCAACCCGGAGGCCTATGTGTATCTGGCCGAATCCATCCGCGCCTGGCCGGATCAGGATCACCTGGGTGCGATCATCGGCGACGCCGGCTGGTCCGATGTGCGGTACCGGAACCTGACCGGCGGGATCGTAGCCATTCATCACGCCGTGAAGCCGGCGGAATCTCGGTAGGCTGGACGCGATGACTGATTCTTCCCCCGGGACCTCGGCGGAGCAGGCTGTGAAGCTGCCTGCAGGCTTTGAGGTGCTCACTGCTGACGAAGACCTCGCGGCGGAGGTCTATGACGCGCTCAACGACGTCGAAGCGCGCCTGCTGGAGGCCCTGTCCAGTCCGGATCAGACTGCTGACACCTCGGCCCGGTACCTGGCGGAGGCCGGCGGCAAGCGGGTCCGCCCGCTGCTGACCGTGCTGACCTCCATGCTGGCTGACGGGATCAGCCCCGACGTGCTGCAGGCGGCGGTGGTCATGGAGATGACGCACCTGGCCACGCTGTACCACGACGACGTCATGGATTCGGCCCCGGTGCGCCGCGGTGCGCCCTCCGCCCACGAGGTGTGGGGCAACTCGGTGGCCATCCTCGCCGGAGACCTGATCCTGGCCCGGGCCTCGCAGATGATGTCTGAGCTGGGCGAGGAGGGCACCCGCATCCAGGCGCGGACCTTCGAGCGTCTGGTGATGGGCCAGCTGCATGAGACGGTCGGCGTCGCAGAGGGTGCCGACGCCAAGGAGCACTATCTGAGCGTGATCGCCGATAAGACCGGTTCGCTGGTCGCCTCGGCCGCCTGGCTGGGCGCCCACTACGGCGGATGCTCGGCAGAGGTCACCCGCATGCTGGAGGAGTACGGCGAGGCCGTGGGCGTCGCCTTCCAGCTCGCTGATGACGTCATCGATCTCACCGCCGACGGCGAGGCCTCCGGCAAGACCCCGGGCACGGATCTGCGTGAGGGTGTCCCCACGCTGCCGGTGCTGCTGCTGCGCGAGAAGGCTGCCGCACAGGGGGAGGAGTCCGCGGCGGCGCAGCAGGTGCTGGGCCTGGTGGACGGTGACCTCAGTTCGGATGAAGCGCTGGCCGAGGCTGCGGCCGCCGTCGTCGCTCACCCGGTGATGGAGGAGGCCTGGCGCACTGCCCAGGGCTGGGCGGCGAAGGCGAAGGCCGCCATCGCGCCGCTGCCGGAGTCCACGGTGAAGACCGCGCTGAACTCCTTCGCCGACGCCGTCGTCGAACGCGACGGCTGAACAGCGCCGCTGATCAGCGTCCTGACAGTACCTGCTTCAGCGCCGCGCTGAGCTCTTCGGCCTTCTGCGCGCGGACCTCCGCGTCCACCGGGTGGCGGATCTGCCGGTAGAGCATATCGTCGCGGTACCGGGGGAAGATGTGCAGGTGGTAGTGCCAGACGTGCTGGTTGCCGGAGGGTTCGTTGTGCTGCCGCACAGAGGTGCCTTCCGGGTTCCAGGCCAGCTTCATCGCCAGGGCGACGTCGCGGGACATGGCCCCGATCCTGCCCAGCAGGTGGTCACTGAGGTCATAGAGCGCCTCATAGTGCTGGACCGGGACGATCATGGCATGGCCCTCATGGGGGCCGAATCCGTCGCAGGCCATGAAGACCAGCAGCTCGTCGTCCTGGTGCACCACATCGCTGAGCTCGCAGCGGTTTCCCGGATCGGAGACGTCTCCGGCGGCCAGCCCGCAGAAGGGACAGACGTACCCCTCGGGGGCATGGGACTGCCAGAGCCGAGCGGGAAGGGTCACTGGTCCTCCTCGAAGGAGAACTCCAGCAGGTCGAAGACGAACTCGCTGACGGTGGCGCCCTCTGCGGACCACTCGTCCTTGTCATTGTTCCGCCGGAAGATCAGCGGGTCGGGAACGTCCAGATCCGAGGCGTCCACGCCCCAGACCCAGCGCTCCTCCTCATCCTCGAGGAAGAGCAGATAGCCGTCCTCGATCACCAGCTCATCCGGGTCGAAGAAGAAGTGATAGGCCTCCATGAGCTCTTCGCAGCGGCCCAGGGCGCGGTAGAACTCCTCGAGCACCAGCGGCAGCTCCATCGCGGCCGGAAGCTCGGAGTCGGCCAGCAGCTGCCGGAGCTCCTCAGCGCTGAGCCCCTCCTCAGGGGTCCACTGGTCGTCGAGGTACTTCGGCACCAGGGCCTTGAACTTCTCGAGGAACATGTCCGTCTCTGCGCTCGTGGAAGCCATAGCGGCAGTCTATCGGTCGGGGAGGGACATGGGGCCGGGAAGAACAGTCGGGCCGGGTGCGTTCCCTCCCATGCCGTGCGTTACGGCATACTGTTCTGAGGTAATCGAGCAGAAGGAACCCTCTCCGTGTCCAACCCGCAGAATCGCCCTGTCCGAGTCGCCGTCGTCGGTGCTGGCCCCGCCGGTGTCTACGCCTCGGACATCTTGGCCAAGGCGCAGAAGAAGAACGACGTCGAATTCAGCATCGACCTCTTCGACCGCTACCCCGCGCCCTTCGGGCTGATCCGCTACGGCGTCGCGCCGGATCACCCGCGCATCAAAGGCATCATCAAGGCTCTGCACAAGGTCATGGACCGCGGCGACATCCGCCTGCTGGGCAACGTGGACATCGGCACCGACCTCACGCTGGAGGATCTGCGCGCCCACTACGACGCCGTGATCTTCTCCACCGGCGCCATCAGGGATGCGGCGCTGAACATCCCCGGCGTCGAGCTCGAGGGATCCTACGGTGCCGCCGACTTCGTCTCCTGGTACGACGGCCACCCGGACTACCCGCGCGAGTGGCCCCTGGAGGCGGAGAAGGTCGCGGTCATCGGCAACGGCAACGTGGCCCTGGACGTGGCCCGGGTGCTCTCCAAGCATCCGGAAGACCTGCTGAGCACCGAGATCCCGGAGAACGTCTACGCCGAGCTGCAGAAGTCTCCGGTCTCGGATGTCCACATCTTCGGACGCCGTGGACCGGCTCAGGTGAAGTTCACCCCGCTGGAGCTGCGTGAGCTCTCACACAGCCGCGACGTCGACATCGTCCTCTATGAGGAGGACTTCGAGTTCGATGAGGCCTCCGACGAGGAGATCAGGAACAACAACCAGGTCAAGACCATGGTCAACACCTTGGCGAACTGGTTGGTGGAGCAGGAGGAGCGCACGGAGGAGGCCTCCCGAAAGTTCCACATGCACTTCCTCCACCAGCCGGTGGAGATCCTGGAGGGCCGCGACGCCGACGGCAACGGCACCGGCAAGGTGGCCGGCATCCGCTTCGAGCGCATGGAGCTCGACGGCACCGGCAACGCCTTGGGCACCGGCGAGTACGTGGACTACGAGGTCCAAGCCGTCTACCGGGCCATCGGCTACTTCGGCTCCGAGATCAGCGGGATCCCCTTCGACGAGAAGAAGGGCGTGATCGTCAACGAGGCCGGGCGTGTGCTGGACGACGCCGGCGAGCACATCCCCGGCACCTACGCCACCGGGTGGATCAAGCGTGGGCCCGTGGGACTGATCGGCCACACCAAGGGTGATGCCCTGGAGACCATCGGCTGCCTGCTGGAGGACGTCCACCAGCTGCCGGTGGCGGAGAATCCGGACGAGCAGGCGGTCATCGACCTGCTGGAGTCCCGCGGCGTCGAATACACCACCTGGGAGGGCTGGCTGAAGCTGGACGAGCATGAGGTCAGCCTGGGCGAGTCCTATGGCGAGCTGCCCGACGGCACAGTCCGCGAGCGGGTCAAAGTGGTCCCGCGTGAAGAGATGGTCCGCATCTCCCGCGAGTCCTGAGGCCGGACTTCCCCCGGGAAACCTGTGGAGGACCGGATCGCCCCGGGCTTCTCCTGAGAATCGCCGTTTTCGGCCGATCATCAGGAAAAGCCCGGGGCGATCTCTCTCAGCCCAGTCTCTCAGCCTCAGAGAACCTCGACGTCGGCGCTCAGCGTTCGGCGTCGCCCCGGTAGCCTGCCATCTCCTCCAGGCGTGCGATGCGCTGGTCCATCGGCGGGTGGGTGGAGAACATCTGCTTGGCACGCGGCCCGAACGGGTTGGCGATCATCATGTGCGCATGCGCGTCATGCTTGGGGTCCTCCTTCATGGGGTACCGCGAGATGCCGCGGTCGAGCTTGTCCAGCGCGGAGGCCAGTGCGAGCGGATCGCCGCTGAGCTGGGCGCCGTCGGCGTCGGCGTCGAACTCACGGGTCCGGCTGATGGCCATCTGGATCAGGCTGGCCGCCACCGGCATCAGGAACACCGCCAGGATCGAGCCGATGAGCATCAGCGGGTTGCCGCCCTGCTGGTTGCCGCGCCCGCCGCCGAAGAGCAGGAAGAACTGAGCAATGGTGGTCAGGAAGCCGGCGACAGCGGCCGCCACCGACGAGATGAGGATGTCTCGGTTGTAGACGTGCATCAGTTCGTGCCCGGTGACTCCGCGCAGCTCGCGTTCGGTCAGCAGGTTCAGGATGCCCTCGGTGAAGCAGACGACGCCGTTGTCCGGGTTGCGCCCGGTGGCGAAGGCGTTCGGTGTGGGGGAGGGGGCGATGTAGATGCGCGGCACCGGCTGCTGAGCTCGGTGAGCCAGCTCCTCGACCATCCGGTACAGCTGTGGTGCCTGCTCCTTGGAGACCGGTCGGGCCTTCATGGCCCGCAGAGCGATCTTGTCCGAGTTCCAGTAGGAGTAGGCGACGGAGACCAGTCCGATGCCGGCGAAGATGAACAGGAACGCAGGGGTTCCGGAGCTGTAGGCGACCACTGCTCCGACTGCCAGCAGCAGGGCGAAGAGGAAGGCCAGGAGCCCCGCGGTGCGCAGTCGTCCGTGGTGGTGATGCATAGGGAACCTCCGCTGATTCGGCGTTGAGAGACCTCGACAGTGATCAACACCATCGTATCTGCGGGACTTCCCAGCCACGCGTCGCCGCAGTGAGGCCTCATGTTCACCTTTCGTTCACCTTCCGGTGTCACTGTTCACGACATGACCACATCGCCGCTGGCCGATGAGCGGAACAGCATTTCCCGCCAAGATCACGCCCCCTCGGAAGAGGCGGCGCACCTCTCCAGTCCCTTCGAGCGGTTCGGGCTCTCCGGCCGTCCTCTGCAGATCCTCAACTGGCTGGCCGTCGTCGCCGCGGTCTACGTGCTGATCACCGCTGTCGGCGTCATCGGCTCAGGCTTCAAGATCGCCACCGGCGACCAGGCTGCGACGCTCTTCGAGTTCGCGACCAACCCGCTGGTCGGTCTGATGATCGGTGTGGTGGCCACCGCGCTGACCCAGTCCTCCTCCACCACCACCTCGGTGACGGTGGGCCTGGTGGCCGGCGGCCTGCCGCTGTCTGTGGCCATCCCGATCATCATGGGTGCCAACATCGGCACCACGCTGACCAACACCCTGGTCAGCCTGGGCATGGTCAAGGACAAGGACGCCTTCCGCCGCGGCTTCGCCGCAGCCACCGTCCACGACTTCTTCAACCTCATCGCGGTAGCCATCTTCCTGACCCTGGAGATGGCCTTCGGCGTCCTGGAGAGGCTCTCCACGGCTTTGGCCAGCGTCAGCTCCGGGACCGACGGCGGCATCGTCGCCAGCTTCTTCGGCGGCATCGGTACTGTGGTCGAGGCGATCACCAAGCCGCTGGCCGAGGCCATCGAGGCCGGCCTGGGCTGGGTGCCGGGCCTCTGGCAGGGCATCGTGATGATCGTCGTCGCCGTCGCGCTGATCCTGATGGTCATCAACTTCATCGGTCGCCTGCTCAAAGTGCTGATGGTGGGGCGAGCCAAGCAGGTCCTCCACGCAGCCATCGGACGCGGCCCCGTCACGGGCATCGCCTCCGGCACTGCTGTCACCGTGATGGTCCAGTCCTCCTCCACCTCCACCGCCCTGGCGGTGCCGCTGGCCGGCTCGGGGGCCTTCACGCTCAAGCAGATCTACCCCTACACCTTGGGCACCAACATCGGCACCACGGTCACCGCGCTGATCTCCGCCTTCGCCTTCACCGGGCCGGAGGCCACCATCGCCCTGACCGCGGCCTATGCGCACCTGCTGTTCAACGTCTTGGCGGTGGCGCTGATCTACGGGGTGCCGTTCCTGCGGGACCTGCCTCCGCGCGGGGCCACCTGGCTGGCTGGCCTCGCGGCGGAGAAGAAGATCTATGCCGCCGTCTGGGTGCTGGGAGTCTTCGTGGTGATCCCGCTCGCGCTGATCCTGGTGACATCTCTCTGAGGCAGACCGCTCCTGACCAGGAGTGATGGCGACCTCAGAAATCACTCCGCCACGTCCACGTGCCGTTAACCTTCGGTTTCCCTCTGTGCCATCTGACTTCCGCACACTGGGGCTGACCGTTGAGGAGGGCCCGGAGCAGGTGCCTGCCTCTGGCTGCCACGAGGGGAAGATTCATGACTGTGGACCCGTCTGCTCGCAACCGTGCTGAGGACAGCACGGTGCTGCGCGACCGGCTCGAGGGCCAGCCTGATCCGGCGCCTCAGTCGGAGCATGCCTCTCAGCTCGCGGAAGAGGCCGCAGAGCCGGAGGCTCCGAAGCAGCTGATCAGCATCTTCGAGAACCTCGGTCTGCGCGGCCGGGCCCTGACTGTGGCCAACTGGCTCTCCGTGGTCGCCGGCGTCTGGGTGCTCATCACGGCAGTCGGAGTGATCGGCGACGGGTTCAGCCTCGCCGCCGGCGGTCAGGCCGAGACGCTGTTCGACTTCGCCTCGAACCCGCTGATCGCGCTGATGATCGGTCTGGGCGCCACTGCTTTCACCCAGTCCTCCTCCACCACGACCTCGATCACCGTGGGCATGGTCGCCGGCGGGCTCCCGTTGGACATCGCGGTCCCGATCCTCATGGGTGCCAACCTCGGCACTACGATGACCAACACTCTGGTCAGCCTGGGGATGGTCCGGGACAAGGATGCCTTCCGCCGTGGGTTCGCCGCAGCCACCGTCCACGACTTCTTCAACATCCTGGCCGTGCTCATCATCCTTCCTCTGGAGCTGATGACCGGCTTCCTGCAGCGGGCTTCTGAGGCGGTGACCGCACCGCTGGCCTCCGCCGACGGCAGCTGGTTGGCCTCCGGCTTCGAGGCCGTGGGCGACGGTGTCAGCATGGTCAAGGAGCCGGGTGCTGACCTGATCATCTTCGGTACCAGCTTCCTGCCTGAGCTGTGGCAGGGCATCCTGCTGATCGTGGTGGGGATCGGGCTGATCCTGCTGGTCATCAACTTCATCGGCAAAATGCTCAAGGTTCTCATGGTGGGTCAGGCCCAGAAGGTCCTCCACGCCGCGATCGGCCGCGGCCCGGCCTCCGGTGTGGCCTCCGGGGCCATCATGACCGTGATGGTCCAGTCGTCCTCCACGACGACGGCGCTCACCGTGCCGCTGGCCGGTTCCGGGCACTTCGGGGTCAAGCAGCTCTACCCGTTCACCGTGGGCGCGAACATCGGCACCACGATGACCGCCCTGATCGCCGCCTTCGCCTTCAGCGGCGCTGAGGGTCAGCTGGCCCTGCAGGCCGCACTGATCCATCTGTTCTTCAATCTGAGTGCGCTCGTCGTGGTCTTCTGCATCCCGGGGCTGCGCAACCTGCCGCCGCTGGCGGCCCAGACCTTGGCCAATCTCTCTGCTGAGCGGAAGCTCTATGCTGCCGTCTGGACGCTGGGCGTCTTCGTTGCCTTGCCGCTGAGCCTGATCTTTGTGAGCGTGATGCTGTGACTGCTGAACGGAAGGACCAGGAAGAGCTCCGCGACATGGAGGTCGAGCTCGAGCTCATCCTCCAGGACGCTGAGGTCACCGTCGCCAAGATTCGTGAGGAGCTGGCCCAGCATCGCCAGCTGCGGCGTCAGCGCGAGCAGATCGAACGCCTGCCTGAGTATCTGGCCCAGACTGAGGTCCGCTGGCGCGATATGCGGATCCTGCTGGACGAGGTCCGCGACGAGCTCACCGAGGGGAAGCGCGATGCGGCAGAGGCCGCCGATGCTGCTGACGGGCGGTCTGCTGAGGCTCCCGGCGCGGGGGAAGTCGACGCCGGCTCTGCCGGGGACTCCGAGGGCGGGCCGGACCGCTCCGCCTCCTGAGCCGTTGCCAGAACCTGCAGGCGGCCGGAGCTGAAAGCGGCCAGAAGAGGGGCGCCGCCAGAGGCTGACGGTTTCCAGAGAGTGACGAGGGGCCGGGGGACGGAAGCTTCCGTCTTCGGCCCCTCGTCACTCTGCGGCGTCTGAGAAGGGTCAGCGCATGTTCACGAACTGCAGCGCGGCGTCCTCGAAGTCTTTGAGCAGGGCCATGACCTCCTGCAGGTCGTCGCGGGACTTGGAGGTCACGCGCAGCTCGTCGCCCTGGATGGTGGCCTTCACCGACTTGGGGCCCTCGTCCCGGATCAGCTTGGAGATCTTCTTGGCAGTGGGCTGGTCGATGCCTTCCTTGATGGAGCCTTCGATCCGGTGCTCCTTGCCGGAGGCGTAGGGCTCTCCGGTGTCGAAGGACTTCAGGGAGATGCCGCGCTTGACCAGCTTGGAGCCGAACACGTCCTTGACCGCCTTGGCGCGCTCCTCGGAGTTCGCCCTGATCAGGATGTTCTCGCCGGAGAAGTCGATCTCTGCGCCGGTGCCGCGGAAGTCGTAACGCTGGGCGATCTCCTTCTGCGCCTGGTTCAGCGCGTTGGAGACCTCCTGCTTTTCCACTGTGGACACGATGTCGAAGCTTGATTCCTTAGCCATGGGTTCAGTCTAAAGGTGTGGGGAGTTCACATACTGGATCCTCAGCCTGGCAGTTGAACATATCGACGCCGGTTACGTAGTCTCAGAGGCGCAGTGAGCATGCGAAGCCTCGCGCCTGTCATGGGCACCGCTGCGGACTCTGACCCTCCCTCCCTCGGTGGGGACTGTCCGCGGCCGGGAGGGGCGGCGTCGGCGTCGTCCCGCCGGGCTTCACGGATGATCTCCTCCGTGCACCTGAAAGGACACAGTGCGCATGCCGCAGTCTCTGAACCCAGAGGAACAGATCCTCGTCAGCACCGCGGGGTCCCTTCCCCGGACGCCCGAGCTGATCGCCGCCAACGCGGCCCGCGAACTCGAGGATGACGGGTTCACCCTGAAACGGACCCCGGAGTTCGACGCACTGCTCACCGACGCCGTGGTCGATCTGGTCCAGCGCCAGGCGGAGCTCGGTGTGACACTGCCGGGCGACGGCGAATTCGGCAAGGCGATGTCATCGGCCGTGGACTACGGCGCCTGGTGGTCCTACATCTTCCAGAGGGTGGGCGGTCTGGAGGTGACCGGCGAGAACCTCTTCACCTGGCCCCACCAGGAGTCCTCCCCGGGGGACCTGAAGCTGACGAATATGCTCAACCGCCGCGACTGGGTGAGGTTCCGGGACTTCTACACCGGGGACTCGCCCACTGGCGAGCACGCCGTGCCGTTCCCGGCCACCACCGGTGAGCTGACCTGGCGCGGTCAGGACGCAGTGGAGACCGATATCGCCAACCTCAAGAAGGGCTTGGAGGCGGCCGGGGTCGAGCAGGGGTTCCTGACCTCCATCGCTCCCGGCTCCGGGGCACGTGTGCCCAATTCGCACTACGCCAGTGAGGAGGAGCATCTCTACGCCTGGGCCGAGGTGCTGCGCAACGAGTACAAGGCCATCACCGACGCCGGCCTGATCCTGCAGCTCGACGACCCCTGCCTGGCCGAGAACTGGGACCAGATCACCCCGGAGCCCTCGGTGGAGGACTACCGGAGGTTCACCCAGCTGCGGATCGAGGCGCTGAACTACGCCCTGCGCGACATCGACCCCGAACTGGTCCGGCTCCACATCTGCTGGGGCTCCTGGCACGGGCCGCACACCACGGACCTGGAGTTCCGCCACATCGCAGACCTGTGCCTGGGTGCGGATGCGAAGTACTTCACCTTCGAGGCCGGCAACGTCCGCCACGAGCACGAGTACACCGTCTGGGATGACCTGAAGCTTCCTGAAGGCAAGGTCATCGTTCCGGGAGTGGTCTCCCACGCCACCAACGTGGTGGAGCATCCGGAGCTGGTCGCCCAACGTCTGACTCGCTTCGCTGAGCGGGTGGGTGCGGAGAACGTCCAGGCCGGCACCGACTGCGGGCTGGGCGGGCGTCTCCACCCGGACATCGCCTTCGCCAAGCTGGAGTCCCTGGGCCAGGGCGCGGCCTTGGCCTCACAGCGTCTGCTGGGCTGAGCGCGGCTCACGCGCACCCTGCTGCTGTCAGGTCACCAGTGGTCAGTCAGCTCTCATGCGGGGAGCATCCGACACTCCGGGTCCTGCGGGTCCTCGGCGGCACGGCGCTCCAGGCGTGCCCCGGGGATCGGCGGCAGCGCAGAGGCCGCAAGCGCCAGGAAGGTGTCCGTCTCAGAGGAGATCTGGGAGAAGAGAGTGTCAGTCCGCGACATGATGAGTCCTTTCCATCGTCGGATCCGTGAAGATCCCCTGGCGGTAGCACCCGGCAGAACAGAGTCCCCGGGTTGCTGCGGCGTCGTCGAGCCAGATCTCTCAGCCGCTCTGGATGGGTGCATGCGCTGATCTCAGCGCCTCTCCAGGCTACCCCGCTGGGGCAGGCTGCGGAACCATCAGCGTCACACTGCTTCACCCGCGGTCGGGATCCTGCCGCTGTAGAGGCCGGTGGACAGGTAGCGCTCGCCGCTGTCGGCGAAGACGGTCACGATGGTCTTGCCCTCGTTCTCCGGGCGCACCGCCAGCTGACCGGCGGCATGCAGGGCCGCACCGGAGGAGATGCCCACCAGCAGCCCCATGGAGCCGGCGAGCTCCCGCGCTACGCGGTAGGCCTCGGCACCGGGGACGTCGAGGATGTCGTCGGCCAGTTCCAGGTCCAGCACCGGCGGGACCCCGTTGCCGCCGATGATCCCCTGGATCAGGTGGGGGTTGAATCCCTCGCCGCCGTTGCGCAGCACCGGAGCCTCGGCCGGCTCGACGGCGACCACCTGCACGTCAGGGTTCTGGGACTTCAGGTATTCGCCGGCGCCGGTCAGCGTGCCGCCGGTTCCTGTGGTCGCCACGTAGAAGTCCAGCTGCCCGTCGGTGTCGCGCCAGATCTCCGGGCCGGTGGTCTCACGATGGACCTTCGGGTTGGCGGGATTGCCACCCTGCCCGGCCAAAAATGCTCCGGGAGTCTCCTCCACGATCTGTCCGGCCCTCTGGTTGGCTCCGGCCATCGCATCTCTGCCCGGGGTCAGCACCACGTCGGCGCCCAGGGCCTCGAGCAGCGAGCGGCGCTCCACTGACGCGTCATCAGGCATCGCGATGATCACCTTGTAGCCCAGCGCGGCGCCCACCCAGGCCAGGGCGATGCCGGTGTTGCCGCTGGAGGCCTCCACGATGGTGCCCCCGGGAGGCAGCTTCCCCTCAGCGGCCGCCGTCTGCACGATCGACAGCGCCGTGCGGTCCTTCACGTTGGAGGCGGGGTTGTAGAACTCCAGCTTGGCCAGCACTGTGGCCCGGGCTCCCGGGACAGCAGCGGTGACATCCAGCAGCGGAGTGTTGCCGACCAGTTCGGTGGGGTTTGAGTATATGCGGGCCATCCCTCCATCTTCCTACATCCGGGCAGGTCTTCCCAGACCGTCTCCGTCAGGGGCCGTGATGATGAACGCGTATGACGCGGCTCGTGAGTCGGGTCGCCGCTGACCTGCGGTGCAGCGGATCGCCCGCTTCCTGAGGGACAGAGGGTGAAGCTCCGCCCCCGAGGCCAGGCGTCTAGACCGGCGCGGTCCGCAGCGTCCCCTCGGCGGCCTGGGCGATGAGCTGAGCCAGCTCGTCGAGCTTTGCCGCGTCCTCAGGAAGCTGCGCGACGGAGAGCCGCAGCAGTCCCTTCGGCGGAGCCTCGGTGTAGGCGGCGGACCCGACGCCGACGATCACTCCCCGGCTGCTCAGGGCCAGTGCCGCCGTCTGCTCCTCGGGGACCTCCACCCAGAGGGACCAGCTGCCTGCGGCGCTGCGGGCGGTCAGCCCAGCCGCGGCGAAGCTGTCCAGAGCCAGCCGGCGTCGGAGGGTGTAGCGTTCGCGGGCCAGCTCCAAGCGCCGGGGGGTGCGGAAATCCTTCATCGCCGAGACGATGATCTGCTGGAGCAGGCGGCTGTCGGAGCCCAGCCCGCCGGTGCGGCTGAGCGCAGCCGCGTCCACCAGGTGTTTGGCGCCACCGATCACGGCAGTGCGCAGGTCCACGCCGAAGGCGCGGCAATAGGCGCTCACCCGCAGGGAGCGCTCCGGAAGCAGGGCAGCCAGCGACGCCGGGTCGGCGGCGGAGAGCGGGCCCAGCGGGTCATCTTCGATCACCGCCGCGGAGGAGTCGGCCAACACTGCGCGCAGCTGCTCGGCACGCTCTGCGGTGAGCGTATGGCGGTCGGCGAACGCGCCGTCGGGGCAATGCAGGAAGGCGCGGGCTCCAGCCTCGAGCGCGGTCTGCAGATCCGCAGGCAGCGGGCCGGACTCGTCGGTGCCCACGCCCAGCGGAGTCAGACCGGCGTCGCGGAGGATGTCCAGCACACCGGGGGCGGCGGGCACCTCCACAGCGACGGCCTCACCGGCAGGGACTGCGGCGCTGACCGCCATCCAGAGTCCTTCGGTGCCGCCGCCGGCCGCAGTCCACGCCTCGGGCTGGTAGGGCCATGCCTGCTGGGCGACCTTCTGCAGATCTGCTGTGATGTTCTCGCGGCTCCAGCGGTTGAAGTCCTGATGGTTCAGGGCTTTGGCCGCCGCGTCGGCCAGCGGAGGGAACAGTGCGGCGTCGGGGCTGTGCATGAGCAGATCCACCGAGGCCCAGCCGCCGAAGCTGCGCGCTCGTCGCTGCTCCGCGTCCAGGATCCGAGTCCCGCCGCGGCGGCGGGTCTCCACCACGTTCTCCTCACGGAGGATGCCCCAGGCCTGGGCGATGGTGCCCACGCTGACCCCGATCTCCTGGGCGACGTCGCGGACAGTGGGTAGGCGCATGCCTGCGCTGAGGTCGCCTGAAGCGACCATGCGGCGGATCTGCTCGGCGATCCCGGCAGGGGAGCGCTCGCTGAGCTGTTGGGCGAGTGCTTCGGCCTCGATATCAGCCACGGGAGGACTCCAAATTCTGGGCGGGCGAAGACGGCAGTGGTGTCTGTCAGCCTACTGCTTTGCGGCGCGGGCGCCGATTCGACGATCGTCCATGTCTTCGCTAAAGTTGTGGGGTGCCTCGCCGCGGTGGGGTGCTGGAACTCGGCGGATTACCCGAGCGGCCAAAGGGGGCTGACTGTAAATCAGCTGGCATTGCCTACGGGGGTTCGAATCCCTCATCCGCCACCGAGACGAGAAGGGCGGCTCCGATATCGGGGCCGCCCTTCTTGCTGTCTGGGCAGGCTGTCCGTCTGGGCGCTCTGCTTGTCGGTGCCCTCTGGCCCAGATCGCCCCGAGCTTTTCCCGAGATTCGCCGAAATCGGCCTGGTCAGCGGAAGAGGGCGGGGTGATCCGGCCCGGCAGTGCTCCGGTAACGGTCCGGTGGCGGCGCAGCGGCAACCCGCTGGCGCGGCCGGCGTCGGGCGCTGATCGCGCCGATCCAGGCTTTCGCCCGGGGCGTATTCGGGTTCTGTGAAGTGCGCTGACATCTCTCTGGCGTATCGTGGCCGCCATGGCTACCAAAGACCTGACCACAGCAGAGTTCCAGCAGACGCTGGAGGACAACGACATTCTGCTCATCGACTTCTGGGCTGACTGGTGCGGACCCTGCAAGCAGTTCGCCCCCATCTACGAAGAGGTCTCGGAGCAGCACCCCGATGTGACCTTCGCCAAGGTGGACACGGAGGCCGAGCAGGAGCTGGCCGCGGCGGCGAACATCTCCTCCATCCCCACTCTGATGGCCTTCCGCGAGAAGGTGCTCGTCTTCTCCCAGCCCGGCGCGCTGAACGCCGATCAGCTCAACGAGGTCATCACCGCAGTGAAGGGCCTGGACATGGAAGAGGTCCATAAGCAGGTCGCTGAGCAGGGCGAGGGCGACGCTCAGGAGTCCTGAGCGCTTCCCGCCCCTTCATCGGGGTCCCCTTTTCAGGGATATCTATTTTTCAGGGATATCTATGCCCGAAAACGGTCGCTGAGAGCCCCTGATGTCCCTGAAGCGGGGACGCCGATGCGGCAGCGCGCCTCGGTTCAGCGCCGCCGGTGGTCCGCGGGGGCCAGCATCGGCCCGAACCGCTGCTGCCGATAGCCGCTGACCCGCAGCAGCCGGATCACCCGGTGCCGGTGCGGACGGTAGGGCTCCAGCAGCCGCAGCATGCCGGCGTCGTCCGTTCTGCGCCCGGAGAGCGCCTCTCCCACCAGATGCGGCAGATGCCAGTCCCCGACGGCGGGCAGATCCGCTGCCCCGTGGGAGCGCTGCAGCGCCTCCGCGGCGGTCCATTCGCCGACCCCTGGGATCGAGGTCAGCTGAGCGGCCAACCCGGCGACGGACTCCAGGTCCATCGGCGTCTCAGCGAGCCGGTGGATCGCCGCGGCGCGCCCGGCCACCCGCTGGATCGTCGCCGAGAGCGGCGGCTGCACCCAGAGCTGGTGCCAGCTCCAGGACGGGACGCCGCGCAGCTCGCCCGCAGTCAGCGGCAGCCGCATCCACTCGGGGGCCTGGAGCTCAGCCGACGACGGCGGACGCTCCCCAAAGGTCTTCAGCAGGTTCCGCCAGCCGTGCCGCGCCTGATCATGAGTGACCTTCTGCTCCAGGATCACGGTGATGAGCTGGTCGAAGAGCTGACCCGTCGCCGGCAGCCGCAGGCCTGGATGGCGGCGACGCACCCGCGCCAGCGCCGCAGCGGAATCGTCTCCGAGCGTCTCCAGCAGAGCATCGAAGGCTGACCAGTCATCCTCAGCCCCCAGCAGTCGCGGGGCGCGCTCGATCGCGGCGGAGGCGGCCTCTTCCGTGCTGCCCAGCGCGCGGACACGGATCTCGCTGGCGCTGACCTGGTCCAGGCGCAGCGTGACAGAGCCCAGAGGCTCGGCGCGGCGAGAGATCCGGAAGCACATCCATGCCCCGGCGCCGGGGGTCCCGCCCGGGCCGCCCCGGTGCTCACCCGGGTCCACGCGTAGGGCCGGATCCCCATGGCCGCGCTGGACGATCCCGAGGCTGCGCGGCAGGTCATAGGCCGCGCCCAGGTCCACCACCGTCTGTGCCAGATGCATCGCGCCCACCCTACTCCGGTCCGCGATCGGTTCTGCTGTCGCTCAGCCGGAGCAGCGATGTGTGCTTTCAAGACTGTGTCTCCACAACACTGTGTCTCCACAACACTGTGTCCCCAGAAGACATCGGCGCTCGGCGGGGCCTGCGCCCGGCGGTAGCCTGGGGGACATGAAATACGCCCACTCCGTCGTCGACCTGATCGGCCGCACTCCGCTGGTGAAGCTGAACCGGGTGACCGAAGGAATCGAAGCCACTGTCCTGGTCAAACTCGAGTATCTGAACCCGGGCGGCTCCATCAAGGACCGCATCGCGCTGAAGATGATCGAAGATGCGGAGAAGGCCGGTGAGCTCAAACCCGGAGGAGTGGTCGTCGAGCCCACCTCGGGCAACACCGGCGTGGGCCTGGCCCTGGTGGCCCAGCAGAAGGGCTACCGCAGCGTCTTCATCACCGTGCCCAAGGTCGCCCAGGAGAAGCGGGACGTGCTGCGCGCCTACGGCGCCGACGTCGTCGTGGGACCCACCGGTGTGTCCGCCGATTCCCCGCTGAGCTACTACGGGATCTCCGACCAGCTGGCCGAGGAGATCGAGGGCGGCTATAAGCCGGACCAGTTCTCCAACCCGGGCGCTCCCGCCTCCCACTACGAGACCACCGGTCCGGAGATCTGGGAGGACACTGAGGGAAAGATCACCCATCTCGTGGTCGGTGCGGGCACCGGCGGCACCGTCTCCGGGACGGGCCACTACCTCAAAGAGGTCTCCGCCGACCGCGAGCTCGGCCCGGTCCGCGTGGTCGTGGCAGACCCGGACGGCTCCATCTATTCAGGAGGCGAAGGGCGCCCCTACTTCGTCGAAGGCGTGGGCGAGGACGTGTGGGTCAAGAACTATGACCCTTCGGTGCCCGATGATCACTACGCCATCACCGACGCCGAGTCCTTCGCCATGGCCCGCCGCCTGGCCACTGAGGAGGGTCTGCTGGTGGGCGGCTCCTCCGGCACGGCGGTGGCCGCGGCGCTGAAGGTCGCCGAAGGCCTGGGACCCGACGACGTCATCGTGGCCGTGCTGCCCGACTCCGGACGCGGCTATCTGGCCAAGATCTTCAACGACCAGTGGATGATCGACCACGGCTTCGGCGAGGTCGTCTCCACCTCCACCGGCACTGAGATCAGCGTCAGGACCACTGAAGAGGTCTCCGCGGCCGTGCGCGACGGCGTCATCGCAGCCGCGGCTGAGGCCCAGCCGCACGCTCCGGGGACCGGCCCGCAGAGCCCGGAGACCACGACGGCGGCCGATCTGCTCGGCGCCAAGAAAGACCTGTTCAGCGACTCCGAGTACGGCGCCGCGCTGCCCGAGGTCATCTCCATCCCGCGCACGACCACTCTGCGTGAGGCGGTCTCCGTCATGAACCGCTACGGCATCGACATCGTCCCGGTGATCGACCAGCCCGGCCGGGTGGCGCGGATCGGGGAGGTCTACGGGATCGTCGACGTCGAGGGTCTCTCCGATGCCATCATCGTGGGCAAGGCCCATCCGGAGGAGCAGGTGGCGGAGCATCTCAGCGCCGAGCTGCCGCTGGCCGGGATCACGGAGACGGTGCCGCAGATCCTCGAGAAGCTGCGGAAGAACCCCACGCTGCTGGTGGCCCGCGACGGCGACATCGTCGGGGTGCTGACCCGCAACGACCTGCTGGCCCACCTCTCCGGTGCTGAGACCAGCCTGAACGGCGCAGAGAAGGAAGAGAACTGATGTCCCAGAAGAACCCCGGTTTCTCCACCCACGCCATCCACACCGGCCAGGACGTGGATGAGGTCTACGGTGCGGTGGTCCCGCCCCTGCACTTCTCCACCACCTACGCCCCTGACGGCATCGGCAATCTGCGCAACGGCTATGACTACGGCCGGGCAGGCAACCCCACGCGCACTGCCCTGCAGGAGCAGCTGGCAGCGCTGGAGGGCGGCGCCCACGCCTTCAGCTTCGGCTCCGGCCTGGCGGCTGAGGATGCGGTGATCCGCGGGCTGATGCGACCGGGCCAGCGGATCGTGATGGGCAATGACGCCTACGGCGGCTCCTACCGGCTGATCTCCCGCATCCACGGGGACTGGGGGATCGCCAACACGCCGCTGAACCTCAACGACCTCGACCGTGTGGCCGCCGAGATGGAGGCCTCCGACGCCACTCTGCTCTGGGTGGAGACACCGTCGAACCCGCTGATGGCTGTGACAGACATCGCCGCACTGGCAGAGATCGCCCACGCCAACGACGCTCTGCTGGTGGTCGACAACACCTTCGCCACCCCCTACCTGCAGCGTCCGCTTCAGTTGGGTGCCGACGTGGTGGTCCACTCCACCACCAAGTACATCGGCGGCCACTCCGACGTCGTCGGCGGTGCCGTGGTCCTCGGGCAGGGTGCCCAGGAGCTGGCCGAGAAGGTCGCCTTCCAGCAGTTCGCCGTCGGGGCGGTCTCCGGGCCGTTGGATGCCTACCTGACCACTCGCGGGCTGAAGACCCTCGGGGTGCGGATGGACCGCCACTGCGAGAACGCGCAGAAGATCGCCGAGTACTTCGCCGATCATTCCGCCGTGGAGAAGGTCCTCTACCCGGGCCTTCCTGACCACCCCGGTCATGAGCTGGCCGCACGCCAGATGAGCGGGTTCGGCGGCATGGTCTCCATCCAGCTGGCCGGAGGTGAGGCCGCCGCGCGCAAGGTGGCCGAGGCCACCCAGCTGTTCATCCTGGCGGAGTCCCTGGGCGGCATCGAGTCACTGATGAACTACCCGCACGAGATGACCCACGCCTCGGTGCGCGGCACGGAGCTCGCCGTGCCGGAGAACCTGCTGCGCCTCTCGGTGGGCATCGAGGACGTGGAGGACCTGATCGATGACGTGGAGCAGGCGCTCGGAGCGATCTGAGGCCAGGCCGAGTCGAGGAGTGACAGCGTTGAGGTGCGTGATCTCTCGTAGGGTGGACGCATGACTGCTGACGCCTCGCCCACCTGCCTGGCCTCAGCCGCTCAGCGGCTGGGGATGCTCGGCGTGCTCGACGCCGTCTGTGTGGTCCACCAGCTGGTGGATGATCCCGGCGCTGTCGGGGTGACGGCCATCGACAAGCGTCCCGTCGAGGGCCCGGTGAAGGTCCGCACTCTGGGGCTGCATGGGGACATTCAGGCTGACCGGAAGAATCACGGCGGGGAGGAGAAGGCGGTCTACGCCTACTGCGCCGACGACGCCGACTGGTGGGCTCAGCAGCTGGGGAGTGAGGTTCCACCAGGTCACTTCGGTGAGAACCTGCGGATCTCCGGGGCAGAGGAGCTCGGCTTCGACGTCGACGGTGCCGCGGCGGGGGAGCGGTGGCGCATCGGTGAGCGTGTGGTGCTCGAGGTGACCCGGCCGAGGATCCCCTGTGCGACCTTCGGGCGCTGGCTGGATCAGGACCGCTGGGTGAAGCGGTTCCTCCAGGGCGGGCGCCCCGGCACCTACCTGCGGGTGGTGACCCCGGGTGAGATCCGCGCCGGAGACGCCGTGGAGGTCATCGCCGTCGGAGATGGGCCGACTATGCGGGATGTCGCGACGGCGAAGGGACCGGGCCTCGCCAGGCCCGAGGAGTGACCTTGGTCTCCTGATGTCCCGGATTCGCAGAACATGCCGTAGACTTGAACAGCATTCTCCGGATACTCCCGTTTATCCTCTTGCTGACTCCGAGCTGTGGCTCGTTGAGGTTTGTGTGTTTTCCACGGGTCGACTCCGGAGCCGAAAAGTGGCCGAGTCCCTGTGTCTGATCTTGATCAGCGATATCACCTGATGCATCCTGCCGTGCCCATGCACCGGCGCCCTGAAAGGCGCGCGGTTCGAGCACCTGGTGGATGAGGCATCCTGCGCTGTCTGGGGTCTTTCACTGTGCTCGGCCCTGACCGCGGCCCTATCCGGCCGCAGAAGGAGTCACCTGTGACTGCATCCACCACTGAGAACACTGCTGATCAGAACGCCGCTGCCGCGGGCCCGACGTTCGACACCCTCGGTCTGGACCACCGCGTCCTCGCCGCTGTGGAGAAGATGGGGTACAAGACCCCCTCCGACATCCAGGCGGAGACCATCCCGCTGCTGACCGAGGGTCGCGACGTCGTCGGGCTCGCTCAGACCGGCACCGGCAAGACCGCGGCCTTCGCCCTGCCGGCGCTGTCCCACATGGCCCGCTCCGCCGACGCCGGCGAGCTGGCCCGGGGCGGACAGAACACCGGCCCGCAGACCCTGGTGCTGGCTCCCACCCGTGAGCTGGCCATCCAGGTCGCGGAGGCGTTCAGCACCTACGCCGAGCAGATCCCGGAGATCTCTGTGCTGCCGATCTACGGCGGCTCCCCCTACGGTCCCCAGTTGCACGGACTGCGCAAGGGTGCCAACGTCGTGGTGGGCACCCCCGGCCGCGTCATCGACCACATGGCCAAGGGCTCGCTGGACCTCTCCGGCATCAAGCACCTGGTCCTGGACGAGGCTGACGAGATGCTGCGCATGGGCTTCGCCGAGGAGGTCGACCGCATCCTGGCCGAGACCCCTCAGCAGAAGCAGGTCGCGCTGTTCTCGGCCACGATGCCCAGTGCGATCCGCCGCATCTCGGCCCAGTACCTGAACGATCCGGCTGAGGTCTCGGTGAAGACCAAGACCAGCACCGGCGACAACATCCGCCAGCGCTTCGTGCAGGTCAAGCACTCCGTGAAGCTGGAGGCGCTGACCCGCATCATGGAGACGGAGCCGCACGACGCCGCCATCGTCTTCGTGCGCACCCGCTCGGCCACTGAGGAGGTCGCCACCCGGCTCACCCAGCAGGGTCTGCGTGCTGCGGCGATCAACGGTGACATCCCGCAGAACCTGCGTGAGAAGACCGTGGAGAACCTGCGCGAGGGCCGCATCGACGTGCTGGTGGCCACCGACGTGGCCGCCCGTGGTCTGGACGTGGAGCGGATCAGCCACGTCTACAACTACGACATCCCCATGGACACCGAGTCCTACGTCCACCGCATCGGCCGCACCGGCCGTGCCGGGCGTTCGGGCGAGGCTGTTCTGTTCGTCACACCGCGTGAGAACCGGATGCTGAAGAACATCGAGCGGGCCACCCGCCAGAAGGTCGAGAAGATGACCATGCCGAGCATCGAGCAGGTCAACCAGGCCCGTCTGGGCCGCTTCTCGGAGCGGATCAGCCGCACGCTGGCGGAGGAGGGCTCCGAAGGTCAGAAGCTGGGCCAGTACCGCGAGCTGATCGAGGAGTTCATCGGTCGGCACGAGGCCGGGCACCCCGGTGCGGATCCGGTGCAGGTGGCCGCCGCTCTGGTGGCCATGGTGCACGAGGGTCGCCCCCTGCTGCTGGAGGACAAGGGTGATGACCAGCTGGTCCGCGAGTCCCAGCGGGACTTCTCCAAGGATGACCGCGGAGACCGCGACGGCGGCCGCGGCGGCCGGGAGCGTGCTCCGCGCCAGGCCGGTGCGGGCAACGCGATGTACAAGATACAGGTGGGCCGCAAGGACGGCGTGAATCCGGGTCACATCGTCGGCGCCATCGCCAACGAGGCAGGCTTGTCCTCCCGTGAGATCGGCACCATCGACATCCGGCCGTCCTTCTCCCTGGTGGAGCTTCCTGAGAAGCTCTCCCGCGAGCAGTGGGACGCCCTGGGCAAGACCCACGTCGGCGGCCGTCCGATCCGTATCGAGCGCGACAACGGCGCACCCGGCGGCGGGGGATTCCGCGCCGGGGACCGCGGTAAGCGCAGCGGCGGATACGGCGGCGGCAAGCCCCAGCACAAGGGTGGCGGTTTCAAGAAGAAGTCCTTCGACGGCGGCCGCTGAGCGGTCTCTCGTCCCGTCATCCACACGGGTGACGAAGGCAGGCAGATGACGATTTGAGCCTCGCTCTCAAAGGGTGCTAGAGTTATCTGCCGTTGCCCCAATAGCTCAGTGGTAGAGCGCAGTCTTGGTAAGACTGAGGTCGCGGGATCGATTCCCGCTTGGGGCTCCGAATGAGAAGCCCGCGCAGCGCAGGCCTTCCGACGAGGAAGTTCCCCCGCGCGGCGCGGGCTGTTCTCATTCTGACCGTCAGGTCGTGGCGGTGTAGCTCAGCTGGTTAGAGCGCACGACTCATAATCGTGAGGTCGCGGGATCGAGCCCCGCCACCGCTACAGATTCGAAGAAGACCCCCGGGCCCCAGGCCTGGGGGTCTTCTGCGTCATGGGCGTCCGCGGACCGTCGCCGGCGTTCCATGAGCGGCCGCCGCGGACCCAGGGCCAGGTCATCAGCGCCCAGACCGCACCCACCAGCAGGACCA
Source organism: Nesterenkonia lacusekhoensis (assembly GCF_017876395.1). Lineage (NCBI taxonomy): Bacteria > Bacillati > Actinomycetota > Actinomycetes > Micrococcales > Micrococcaceae > Nesterenkonia > Nesterenkonia lacusekhoensis. Next base: position 144,333 of record NZ_JAGINX010000001.1, read on the forward strand.
GCCAGATCAGATAGGTCGGCCAGGGGCCCAACAGGTCGATCAGCGAGGCGCCGTCGGGCGGTTCGTTCACAAAGCCGTAGTTGGTCCCCAGAGCGGCGTTGAGCGGGACGAGCACTGCCGCCCAGGCCAGAGCCGTTCCGTAGGCCACACCGAACCCGCGCCAGTCCACGCGGTGCCCGCAGCCCCAGATCAGTCCCACAGCGGCCAGCAGCACCGCGATATGCAGCACCCAGTAGAAGACCGTGATCACTGAGGCGTGATCCAGCATGGTGTGGTGCGGAGTCACCATGGCCTGGACATTGAGGGTCAGGCCCCAGAGATAGGCGATGGCCACGGCCCACCATCGCCGAGTGATCAGCGCGACGCCGGTGAGGAAGCGCAGGATGTCGGAATAGTGCAGCGGCAGCGACTCCGAGAGGACCCACCGCTCCGGCGTCGTGTACCAGACCACGTAGAACGCGGAAGCCGCCAGCAGCGTCCAGCCGGCCAGCTGCAGCGTCAGAGTCTCAGCACGGGTTCCACGTATCCTCCGCAGCCCCCACACCACGGCGACGCCGAGCACGCCGGTCAGTCCCAGGAGGAGCAGATGGGTGCCGCCGAACGGCCCCGAGGCCTCGAGCAGTCCGAGGTGCGCCAGGGTGAATGCTGAGCCCATACCTCCCCAGTCTAGGTGTCCGGTCAGTACATCTAGGGAGCCCGGTGGCCGGACTCAGGCGCGGATCAGTTGTTTGGGCGGAGAGTTGCCGTCTCAGCGCTGAAACCGCTCCCAGACGGCAACTCTCCGCCCAAGCAACTCGTGTGCAGACGGCGGATCACAGGGGTGTGCAGGCCGGATGAGACTCGTTTTTCACAGACGAAACACCACTACGTCGTGGTGGAAACATGGCGTTGGCACCGTGGAGCCATGCAGACACAGGTACGGCAGACAGAGGCAGAGCACCCAGATCTCCGGCACGTCGAGGCGCCCACCGACCGGCTGGTGGTGGAGAAGGGCCGGTGGATCACCAACTGGCAGCCCGAGAACCCCGAGTTCTGGGAAGGACCGGGACGCCCGACGGCGCGCACCAACCTCATCTGGTCGGTGTTCTGCGAGTTCCTCGGCTTCGCCGTCTGGCAGGTCTGGTCGGTGACCGTGGTCTTCCTGCCGGCGGCCGGGTTCGATCTGACCACGTCTCAGCAGTTCTGGCTGGTCTCCCTGCCGCCTCTGGTCGGGGCGACGATGCGCATCCCGTACAGCTTCACCGTGGCGATGTTCGGCGGCAGAAACTGGACTGTGGTCTCAGCCCTGCTGCTGCTGATCCCCACCATCGCGATGACCGTGGCCCTCTCGTCCTCGCAGACCCCGATCTGGGTGCTGTTCCTGATCGCTGCGGCCGCCGGGTTCGGCGGAGGAAACTTCGCCTCCTCGATGGCGAACATCACCTTCTTCTACCCGGCCCGCGAGAAGGGCGCGGCCCTGGGCATCAACGCCGCCGGAGGCAACCTCGGCGTCGCGGTCGCGCAGTTCACCGTACCGATCGCCATCACCGCTCTTGCCTTCGGACAGTTCGGCCCCAACCTCCCTGCGGCCGGGCTGATGTGGGTTCCGCTGATCCTGCTGGCCTCGTGGGGCGCCTGGAAGAACATGCACAACCTCTCCCACGCCAAGAACGACGTGAAGGGCTCGCTCTCGGCGCTGAAGGAGAAGCACCTCTGGATCATCGCCCTGATCTACATCGGCACCTTCGGCTCCTTCATGGGGTTCGGATCCGTCTTCCCCACGCTGATCAGTCGCGAGTTCCCTGAGTTCTCCGAGTTCCAGGTCCTGGGCGCCGCCCTGTCTCTGGCCTTCATGGGTCCGCTGGTCGGTTCCCTGGCCCGTCCCTACGGAGGCAAGCTGGCCGACCGCGGCGGCGGAGCCAGGATCACAGTGATCAGCTTCCTGGCCATGGCCGGGGTGACCGCCGCCGTCGTGCTGACCCTGCCGCTGGGCAGCTTCTGGCTCTATCTGCTGCTGTTCCTGGCGCTGTTCACCCTCACCGGGGTGGCCAACGGCTCCAGCTACCGCATGATCCCGCTGGTCTTCCGGCTCTCGGTCCCCGCAGACTGCCGGGTCGGTCATGAGCGCAAGGCCTCGGCCGCACTGGGCTTCATCGGAGCGATCGGCGGCTTCGGCGGCTTCGCCATCCCACAGGTGCTCAGCGCCTCCAACGAGGCCACCGGCAGCTTCGACACCGCGTTCTGGTGCTTCGCCGCGGTCTACGTGGGCCTGGCGCTGCTGACCTGGGCGGTCTACCGGCGCCCGGGAACGGTCTTCGCCCGCGAGCAGGTCTGAGGAGGATCCGTGGGCACGACGCCGACCGCTGAGCACACAGCCCAGCAGCAGAGCAGCAGGACCGTCACCACCCACTGCCCCTACTGTGCGCTGCAGTGCGCGATGAATCTGACGGTACGGCAGCGCCCCGGGGAGGCTGCGGCCTTCGAGGTCGAGGGCGCCTCCTTCCCCACCAACCGTGGACGGCTGTGCCGCAAGGGCAACACCGCCGCCGAGCTGCTGGTCAACCGTGGGGATCGCATCACCGCCCCGCTGATCCGCAGCCGCGACGCCGCCGGCCGGCGCACCGGTGCACTGCAGGAGACCACGTGGTCCCATGCGCTGGACCATATCGTCGACCAGGTCCGCCAGATCCAAGAGCAGCGCGGCGCCGACGCTGTCGGCGTCTTCGGCTCCGGCGGGCTGACCAATGAGAAGACCTATGCCATCGGCAAATTCGCCCGTGCGGCGCTGGGCACCTCCCAGATCGACTACAACGGCCGGTTCTGCATGTCCTCGGCTTCGAAGGCCTCCACGCAGGTCTTCGGACTGGACCGAGGGATGCCCTTCCCGCTGACCGACCTGGACGAGGCCTGCACCATCCTGCTGTTGGGCTCCAATGTGGCCGATACGATGCCGCCCTTCGTCCAGCACCTCGAAGGTGCCCGAGAGAAGGGCGGGCTGATCGTGGTGGATCCGCGGCGGTCGAACACTGCTGAGCTGACGGCCGACGGCGCCGGACTGCACGTGGCCCCAGCCCCCGGTGGGGACCTGGTGCTGCTGTTGGCCCTGGCTCAGGTGGTGTTCGAGGAAGGGTTCGCGGACCAGACCTATCTCGCCGAACGGGTGAGCGGCGTGGCCGAGTTCCGCCGCTCGGTCTCCCACTGGTGGCCCGAGCGGGCCCAGGCCGCCACCGGCGTCGGGGCGGACCAGATCCGCAGCGTGGCTCGGAGGCTGGGGCACGCGGCCCACGCCGCACGGCACGGTGGGGATCCGGTCTACATTCTGACCGGACGCGGCGTGGAGCAGCACCGTGACGGCACCGACACGGCCCGAGCGGCGATCAGCCTGGCCCTGCTGCTGGGGCTGCCGGGAGTCGGCTCCGGAGGAGGGCGCCCGCGCGGCGGCTACGGCACGCTCACCGGTCAGGGAAACGGCCAGGGCGGCCGAGAGATGGGGCAGAAATCGGACCAGCTGCCGGGCATGCGCAGAATCGATGACCCGCAGGATCGGGCGCATATCGCTCAGGTCTGGGGCGTGGAGGAGTCTTCGATCCCCGGCCCGGGCACACCGGCGACCGAGCTGCTCCACACGATGGGCACCGTGGATGGACAGGGCGCTCCCAAGGGCGTGAGCGCCCTGTTCGTCCACGGCTCGAACGTCGCGATCTCCGCTCCCGATGCCGACCGTGTCCTGGAGAACCTGCGCGCTCTGGACCTGCTGGTGGTCGCCGACTTCTTCCTCTCTGAGACTGCGGAGGAGGCCGACGTCGTCCTGCCGGTGCTGCAGTGGGCGGAGGAGGACGGGACCATGACCAACCTGGAGGGCAGGGTGCTCCGGCGTCGGAAGGTCGTGGAGCCGCCGTCAGGGCCCGCCCGGGATGAGGCCGAGGCTGAGGGTGACGGCGAGGAGACCGGGCCGCGCTCAGAGCTGTGGATCTGGTCAGAGCTGGCCCGCCGCCTGGGCAGCCCTGCGCAGTTCCCGGCGGATCCCCGCGAAGTCTTCGAGGAGATCCGCGAAGCCACCCGAGGGGCGACCGCGGACTATTCGGGCTTGGACTGGGGGCTCATCGACGCCGGCCACGCCCCGTACTGGCCCGTTCCCTCCTCCACGCTCTCCGGCGAGGCGTCGATGACCGGTGAGCCGGTGGTGGGCACCTCGCGGATGTTTCAGGAGCGCTTCGCCCATGCCGACGGGAAGGCCCGGCTGGGCGCGATCCGTCCGCGCCGGCAGGTCGCCCCTCAGGCCGGGGAGCTGACCTTCACCACCGGCCGGGTCATGGAGCACTACCAGTCGGGGACCCAGACCCGACGGGTTCGGGCCCTGCGGCAGGCCCACCCCGAGGCGGTGCTGACCATGCATCCGGCGGTTGCGGCCCAACATGGGCTCGAAGAGGGCGGCCGCGCTGTCGTGGAGAGCGCCCAGGGTTCGATGGTCGGCGTCGTGGAGCTCGACGACGGCATCCGGACGGACACGATCTTCGCGCCGTTCCACTTCCCGGGCAGCGGTGCGGCGAACCGGCTCACCCGTGGGCTGACCGACCCGCACAGCGCGATGCCCGAGTTCAAGAACACCCCGGCTGTGATCCGTCCGGCGCGCGAGGGCGAGGCCGCGGCTGCACCAGCTGCTGTCGCTCCGAGGGCGCATCGGGCGCAGAAGGAAGGAGCGCAGGAGTGAGTCAGAGTGTGAGCCTCCGAGAGGGCCAGGCCGCGCAGGCCCACGGCGGGACCCCGCACGTGGTGATCATCGGCTTCGGCCCGGTGGCCTCCCGGCTGGCAGAGGAGCTGCTGCCGGAGGTCCGTTCTGGGGCGCTGCGGTTGACGATCATCGGCCGGGAGGATCGGGCGGCCTACCAGCGCATCCGCATCGGGGACGTCTCGGTGGGAAGGGTCGAACCCGAAGACCTGGTCATGAACGACATCGCTTCCCTGCAGGCCAAAGGCGCCGAGATCCTGCTCGGAGTGGAGGTCACCGCCCTCGACGCTGCGGCCCATACCCTCGTGCTGACCGATCGTGTGCTGAGCTACACCAAGCTGGTGCTGGCCACCGGGGCTGAACCGATCCTGCCGCGGATGTCGGTGGAGCTGCGCCGCGGTGGACGCATCGACTCGGAGCTGCGGCCCACGGGATACCCAGAGGGTGTCATCGCGCTGCGAGACATGGAGGACGCACTGCGCATCCGCCGCGCGCTGGAGAGGCGGGAGCCCGTTGTGGTGCTCGGCGGCGGCGTCCTGGGCGTGGAGGCCGCGCTCGCCGTCGCGGAGGTGGGTCTGCCGGTGACCTTGCTGCACCGCGGCAACGTGCCCATGGGGCGCCAGATCGACGCCGAGGCCGGGATGCTGCTGCGCCGTGAGCTCATGCGGGCCGGAGTGGATGTGCGCTCGGCCTGTGACGTGACGACGGTGATCTCTGAGGACGGAGAGCTCACGGCGGTGCGCACGTCGCTGGGGGAGAAGCTGCCGGCGTCGCTGCTGGTGACCTGCACCGGGGTCAGGCCTCGCGACGAGCTGGCCTCGGCGGCAGGGCTTCCGGTGAAGTGGGGGATCGTCACCGGAGGCGACGCCCGCAGCACCGGAACCAGGGAAGGCCACGCGGATGTATTCGCCGTCGGGGACTGCGCGGCGGTGGACGGGCGAGACCCCTCCGGGCTGATCGCACCGGGCTGGCTGCAGGCTGAGGCGGCGGCCGCCTCACTGCGCCAGGACCTGGGGCTGGTGCCGCCGCCGGAGCGGGACGCCTCCGGAGCACTGGTGGAGTTCGGCACCGGCACCGGCACCGCCGTCGACGCCGCCGCCTCAGCCGACGCCTGCGGCGGAGCCGCAGAGTCGGCTGAGTCGGCGGAGGCGCAGTCCTGCGGCCTGGACGTGGTGCTGATGAAGTCGAAGACGCTCAACGTCGCCTGCGCCGGCGACACCTCTCAGGACCCGTGGAGCATCGACCCCTGGGACTCAACCGCCCCGACGGTCTCCACCTGGTCGGATCCCAAGCACGGGCAGTATCTGCGGATCGTGACTGAACCGGCCAGCTCCGGGGACGCCTCGGCGGGGGAGCGGCTGGTGGGTTTCGTCTCCGTGGGGATGCCGCGATCGGCCGCCGAACTGGCCATGCACGCCTCCCGGGGGACCCTCCCCGCGGCGGACAGGACAGCGCTGCTGGCGGCCGAACACGCCACTCAAGAGGCTGAGCTGGGGCCGGAGGATGTGCTGTGCCGCTGCGCCGGGACGACCGCCGGCATGGTGCAGGAGGCCGCCGAGACCTGCTGCCGGACGGTGGAGCAGGTCAGCGCGGAGACCCGTGCTGGAACCGGCTGCGGCACCTGTCACAAGAGCATCGAGAAGATCCTCGCCACCACAGGAGTCACCGCCGCCAGTTGATTGGGCGAAGAGTTGCCGTCTCAGCACGAAAAACCCGCTCAGACGACAAACCATCGCCCAAACAACCAGAGAGAGCCTCCGCTCAGCTCTCGTCGACCCAGTCGAAGGACTTCTCCACGGCTTTGGACCACTGATGCAGCAGCCGCCGGCGTTCGGCATCATCGATCTGAGGAGTCCACCGGACGTCCTCAGCCCAGTTGGCTGCGACCTCCTCAGTGGACTCCCAGTACCCCACAGCCAGCCCGGCGGCATAGGCCGCGCCCAGAGCAGTGGTCTCGATGATCTTCGGCCGGACCACCTCGACGCCGAGCACATCCGCTTGGAACTGCATCAGCGTCTCGTTGACCACCATGCCGCCGTCGACCTTGAGCTCGGTGAGCTCATCAGAGGCGTCTGACGTCATGGCGTGGACCACCTCGGCGGACTGATACGCCACCGACTCCAGCGCCGCCCGACAGAGGTGGTTCTGGTTCACATACCGGGTCAGGCCCACGATCACGCCACGAGCATCAGGACGCCAATACGGGGCGAAGAGGCCGGAGAAGGCCGGGACGATGTAGGCACCACCGTTGTCCTCGACCTTCTTGGCCTTGGTCTCAGATTCGGCGGCATCACGGATCAGCCCCAGATTGTCGCGCAGCCACTGGATCAGCGACCCTGTCACCGCGATGGAGCCCTCCAGCGCGTAGATCGGCTTCTGGCCGGAGAGCTGATAGGCGACTGTGGTCAGCAGCCCGTTCTCTGAGCGGACGATGTCCTCGCCGGTGTTCATCAGCATGAAGTTGCCCGTGCCGTAGGTGTTCTTGCCCTGGCCGGGCTCGAAGCAGGCCTGCCCGAACGTGGCCGCATGCTGGTCTCCCAACATGCCGGCGATGGGCGTGTCGATCAGCAGGGACTCCCGACTGCCGTAGCCATAGATCTCCGAGGAGGTCCGGATCTCGGGGAGCATGCTCGTCGGCACCCCGATCTCTGCGCAGATCTCTTCGTTCCAGTCCAGGGTGTCGATGTTCATCAGCAGTGTGCGGGAGGCGTTGGTGACATCGGTGACGTGGACGCCGCCGTCGGTCCCTCCGGTCAGGTTCCATACCACCCAGGTGTCCATGGTCCCGAAGAGCAGGTCCCCGTTCTCCGCACGCTCCCGGGCGCCCTCGACGTTGTCGAGGATCCACCGGATCTTCGGGCCGGCGAAGTAGGTGGCCAGCGGCAGCCCAGTGCGGTCCTTGAACCGCTCGGCACCGGCGTCGCCGGCGAGCTCATCACAGATCGCCTGGGTACGCGTGTCCTGCCAGACGACAGCGTTGTAGACGGGCACGCCGGTATGGCGATCCCAGACCACTGTGGTCTCACGCTGGTTGGTGATGCCCACCCCGACCAGGGAATGCCTGTTCACCGAGGCGTCGGAGAGCGCCAGGCTGATCATGTCGCGGGTGTTGCGCCAGATCTCCATCGCGTCATGCTCCACCCACCCGGCCTGCGGGAAGATCTGCTCGTGCTCCCGCTGGGCAGAGCCCACGGGCGTGCCGGAGTGGTCGAAGATCACCGCGCGGGTCGAGGTGGTCCCCTGGTCGATGGCCATCACGTACTGCTTCTCAGTGGGACGTTTGGTGTCCGGGGTGGGGTGTGTCATCAGGCTCCTCAGGTCAGCTCACAAGTGGGAAGGTCAGAGTGGTCAGGCCGGCCAGCGCGCCGCCGGCCAGCGGCCCCACGATCGGTACCCAGGAGTAGGACCAGTCGCCCTCTCCCTTGTTCCGGATGGGCAGCAGGGCGTGGGCCAGCCGGGGGCCGAGGTCGCGGGCCGGGTTGATCGCGTAACCGGTGGGTCCGCCCAGGCTGGCGCCGATGCCGACCACCAGCATGGCCACGGCCAGCGGACCCAGCTCGGCCGGGGTCTCACCGAGCATGAGCACCACCAGCACCAGCACGTAGGTGCCGATGATCTCGGTGACGGTGTTCCAGCCGTAGCTGCGGCGCTCCGGGCCGGTGGAGAAGGTGCCGAGGATCGCGGCGGGCTCCTCAGCCTCGTCGTAGTGCTTCTTATAGGCGACCCAGGCCAGCACCGCGCCGAGGAAGGCACCGATCATCTGGGCTGCGACATAGGTGAGCGTATTGGGCAGATTCACCGCGATGCCCGGTGCATACTCCTCGGTGCCGGAGGCCAGCAGCCCCATGGTGACTGCGGGGTTGATGTGGGCCCCGGAGCCCCAGGCGACATACACGCCGGCGAAGACGCCCAGGCCCCAGCCGAAGTTGATCAGCAGCCAGCCGCCCCCGTGTCCCTTGGTCCCGGGAAGCAGGGCGTTGGCCACCACTCCGACGCCGAGCAGCACCAGGGTGGCGGTGCCCATGATCTCGAAAAGCAGAATCGTCTCCACAGCTCAGGCCTCCACCATCCCGTGCGGGTCGATCACGAACTTCTGCGCCACCCCGCTGTCGAACTGCTGATAGCCCTGCGGGGCCTCGTCCAGACTGATCGTCGTCGCGCTGACTGCCTTCGCGATCTGTGCCTTGTCGTGCAGGATCAGGTTCATCAGCTTGCGGTTGTACTGCTTCACCGGGCACTGACCGGTCATGAAGCGGTGCGACTTCGCCCATCCCAGGCCCAGCCGTACCCCGAGGGTCCCTTCCTTCGCGGCGTCGTCCACCGCTCCCGGGTCCCCGGTCACATACAGCCCCGGGATCCCGATGCCGGCTCCGGCACGGGCCACGCCCATGCAGTCGTTGAGCACGGTGGCGGGAGCCTCACCGGCGTCGGCCCCGTGCCCGCGGGCCTCGAAGCCGACGGCGTCGACTGCGGCGTCCACCTCGGGTTCGCCGATGACCTCGGCGATCTTCTCCTCCAGCGTCCCGTCGGTGGTCAGATCGATGCCCACACAGCCGAAGCTCTCTGCCTGGCGGAGTCTGTCGGCGTTCATATCGCCGACCATCACCACCGAAGCCCCGAGCAGCTGGGCCGAGTGTGCGGCCGCCAGGCCCACCGGCCCGGCGCCGGCCACATAGACCGTGGAACCGGTGGTCACCCCGGCCGTGTAGGCCCCGTGGTAACCGGTGGGGAAGATGTCCGAGAGCATCGTCAGGTCCAGGATCTTCTCCAGGGCCTGGTCGCGGTCCGGGAACTTCAGCAGGTTGAAGTCGGCGTAGGGGACCATTACGTACTCGGCCTGTCCGCCGATCCAGCCGCCCATGTCCACGTAGCCGTAGGCCGCACCGGCGCGGGCCGGGTTCACGTTCAGGCAGATGCCGGTCTTGCCCTCTTCGCACATCCGGCAGCGGCCGCAGGCGATGTTGAAGGGCACCGAGCAGATGTCGCCCTCGCGGACGAACAGCACATCCTCACCGGTCTCGACGACTTCGCCGGTGATCTCGTGGCCCAGCGTCTGGCCCACCGGTGCCGTGGTGCGGCCGCGGACCATGTGTTGGTCGGAGCCGCAGATGTTGGTGGTGGTCACCTTCAGGATGGCGGCATGGGGAGCCTTCTGTGTGATCCCGAAGTGGTCGGCCACCTCCCGAGGGACTTCCAGACGGGGATAGTCGATGCTCTCGACCTCCACCTCACCGGGGCTCTTATAGACGACGACGCGATTGCTGCTCATGTCTGACTCCTTGGTCGGTGGTGAATGTCAGGTGGTAGGTGACCTGTCTCACATTCACTTGCTGACCTTACAGGAGCGGCGGTGTTGGGGGAAGGTTGGCGTTGAGGGCGTACCGGGTGTTCGGAGGAAGGCGTTCCGCCCTTAGCTCGCGAAGCGCGCCACGCTGCCGCGTGTCGCGAAACCCTTCGCTCACACAAGGGATCCTGGAACGACTTCCCCCGCACACTCTGGTGGTTCTCCTGGCGCCGCTCCATGAGTGTCTGGAGCAGATGTTCGTCTTCCGCCGGGCGTCTTCCACCGAAAGCTCAGGAGGCGAGGCCGTAGCGGTCCAGGACGATGCGGGGCAGCTCGTCGGGGACCTGGGGTGTGTCCTCGTGGAGGTGGAGGAGGGGTTGGGTGATGACGGCGGCTCCGGCCTTCGAGGCCCGTGCCTCCAGCAGGTCCTGGAAGTAGCCGGGGGCCAGCAGGTAGCTCACCACGGCGACTCGGCCGGAGGGGTTCTCCTCGACGGCGGCGCGCACAGCCTCGGGGACGGAGGGCTCGGCGAAGGACAGATAGGCGTCCTGGACGCGGGCGCCCAGACGTCCGCTGAGCAGCCGGGCGGTCTCACCGACGTCGCGCACGGCGGAGGCGTCGGAGGACCCGGCCGCCGCGAGGATGACGGTGTCTCGGCCGAGATCCGCCCCGGCCTCATCCAAGCGACGCTGCAGAACGGCTGCCAAGCGCTCATCTGGGCCCAGCGCACCGGCGATGACGGCGGGCCGGCCGGCCGCATCCACCGCCTCCTTCATATCCACATTCACGTGGAACCCCGCCGACAGCAGCAGGGGGACCAGCACGGCCGACTCACCCTCGGCCAGTGAGTCCAGGGTGGTGGCGACATCCGGCTGCTGGACATCCACATGCCCCAGCACCACAGTGCCCACCGGGTGCCCCTCGGCCTCCTCGGAGACGGCCAGGTGCCGCACCTGATCGGCGAGCGCCCGGACCACCGCCTGGCCGGCGGGGGAGGAGGTGCCGTGGGAGATGGCGGCCAGCGCGGGCGGCGTCGGGGGCATCAGGCCTTCACCTCGAGGTGACCGTCCTGCACGCGGACTTCGAAGGTGCCCAGCGCCGGACCGTCCTCAGAGAGGCACTCGCCGGTCTGCAGGCTGTAGACCTGTTTATGGATCGGGGAGGCCAGCGTGGGGGTTCCGCCCTTGGACCCGACGATCCCGCGTGCCATGACGTTGGCCTGGGCCACCGGGTCCCAATGGTCGACGGCGAAGATCCGTTCATCGGGCAGCCGGACCAGAGCGATCTGGGTGCCGTCGAGCAGTGCGGCCTCGCCCCACATCGGTTCCAGCTCCTCGACCGGGCAGATGCGGTGCCAGAGTGCAGTCTCAGTCGCGTGTTCTGTGCTCACGGTCCCCACTCTAGGACAGGGCCGTTTCAGCCGCCCGGCAGGGGTGTGAAGCCGACATGAAACACCTCTCAGGCAGGCCGCGGAGACGGCTGAGGACCATGTCACACTCGCTTTACAGGTGGGATACGCCGGGGAAACGGCGTCTTCGTAGCGTGAGGTCATGTCTCCTATCCAGACCTGTGATGCCACTGCCCCTGCAGGGGTCCGCCATATCGCCGTCGTCGGCGGAGGACCCGCTGCGCACCGGCTGGTCGAGGCGCTGATCTCGCGCGAACCGGCGGAGACCCGCATCAGCCTCTTCACCGAAGAGGCCCTGCCTCCCTACGACCGAGTGGGCCTGTCCCGGCGCTTCGAGGACCCGGAGGACGATCTGCTGCTGGGCGACTCCGCCCTCTGGGAGAACCCACAGGTCAGACTGCACACCGGCACCGTGGTGACCGCTCTGGATCCCGCGGCGAAGACCATCACGACGACGCCGGCCGCGGGCTCCGACGGCCTCGGTGAGTCCGAGGTGGTCGGCTTCGACGAGGTCGTGCTCGCCACCGGCTCCACCGCCCCGGCACCGCCCATCCGCGGCAGTGAGGAGATCGCGGTCTACCGCACCCTCGAGGACGTGGACTGGCTGACTCGGCGTGTGGAGCAGCTGCGCGAAGAGCTCGGCCGGACCCCGCACTGTGCGGTCATCGGCGGAGGCCTGCTCGGCCTGGAGGCCGCCGGCGGTCTCAAGGGCCGCGGCGCCACAGTGACCATCGTCCATTCCCGGGACTACCTGATGAACGCCCAGCTGGACGAGGGCGGCGGCCGCACGCTGAACCGGCTGTTGGCCAAGGAGGGCTATGACCTCCACATGGGTGAGCGGCCGGCTGCGCTGACCATCAACGGCGCCGGCTCCTTCCGCTTCACCCTGAACTTCGCGGAGACCTCCGATGTCTCGGCGGACCTGGTGGTCGCCGCCGTCGGGATCACCGCCCGTGATGAGCTGGGCCGCGATGCCGGCCTGGAGACCAATCCGCGCGGCGGCATCGTCATCGACCAGACCTGTGCGACCTCCGCGCCCCATGTCTGGGCCATCGGCGAGGTGGCCAACTATGAGGGCCTCTGCATGGGCCTGGTGGCGCCGGCCAACGCGATGGCCGAGGTTGTGGCCGACCGACTCCTCGGCGGTGAGGCCAGCTTCGACGGCTTCGACACGGCCGCGAAGCTGAAGCTGGCCGGGATGGACGTGGCCAGCTTCGGCGACACCTTCGCAGAGACTGAGGGAGCTCTGGAGGTGGTCTACGCCGACTCCGTCGCAGGGGTCTACCAGAAGCTCGTGGTCACCGATGACGCCTCCACACTGCTGGGCGGCGTCTTCGTCGGAGATGCGACTCCATACTCCTCGCTGCGCCCGCTGTTGGGGCGTGAGCTGCCCGCTGAGCCCGGAGCCTTCCTCTCAGCCTCCGGAGGAGACGTGGACATGGACCTGCCCGACGACGCCGAGGTCTGCTCCTGCAAAGCCGTCTGCGCAGGGCACATCCGTCAGGCCGTCGCCGGGGAGACCACCGGTGAACCGGTCACCGAGATGGGGGCCCTGAAGAGCTGCACGGCTGTGGGCACCCAGTGCGGCTCCTGCGTCCCGCTGGCCAAGAAGACCATGGAGAAGGCGATGCTCGCTCAGGGGATGGAGGTCTCCACGGCGATGTGTGAGCACTTCGGCTATGCCCGCGCCGAGCTCTTCGAAGTGGTCCGGGCGACCCAGCTGACCTCCTTCACCGAGATCGTGGACCGGTTCGGCTCGCCTGCGGACTCCAGCATCAACTTCGGCTGTGACATCTGTAAGCCGGCTGTGGCCTCCATGCTGGCCGCCCTGCACGACGGCTACATCCTGGAGGGCGGCCGTGGCGGTCTCCAGGACACCAATGACCGTGCGCTGGCCAATATGCAGCGCAACGGCACCTACTCCGTGATGCCGCGCATACCCGCCGGAGAGATCACCCCGGACAAGCTGGCCGTCATCGCGGAGGTCGCCAAGGAGTTCGGGCTCTACACCAAGATCTCCGCAGCCCAGCGCATCGATCTGTTCGGTGCTCGGCTGGAGCAGCTGCCCAAGATCTGGATGCGTTTGGTGGACGCCGGGTTCGAATCCGGACAGGCCTACGGCAAGGCTCTGCGCAACGTGAAATCTTGCGTGGGCACCACCTGGTGCCGCTACGGTCTGCAGGATTCGGTGGCGATGGGCGTCCGCCTGGAGAACAGATACAAGGGCCTGCGCTCGCCGCATAAGATGAAGTTCGGTGTCTCCGGCTGCGCCCGCGAATGCGCTGAGGCCCGCGGCAAGGACGCCGGCATCATCGCCACCCCGGAGGGATGGAACCTCTATGTCGGCGGCAACGGCGGTGCGACCCCGGTCCACGCCCAGCTGTTGGCCAAGGACCTCGATGATCAGACGCTCATCCGGTACATGGACCGCTACATCATGTACTACGTCCGCACGGCTGACCGGATGCAGCGCACAGCCCGGTGGATCGAGGAGCTGCCCGGGGGCATCGACCATGTCTACGACGTGGTCGTCAGGGACTCCTTGGGCATCGCCGAAGATCTCGAGGTGGCGATGGCTGAGCATGTGGAACGCTATGAGGACGAGTGGGCGGCCACGCTGAAGGATCCGGAGAAGCTGCGCCGCTTCCGTTCCTTCATCAATGCACCGGAGGCCCCGGACACCGATCTGAAGTATGTTCTCGAGCGAGATCAGTTCCGTCCTGCCTTCGAAGAGGAGAAGCAGGCCGCGGCCGCCGGGGAAGGGCCGGTGCTGCTCGGCCCGGTCATCCCGGTCCGCTCGGATGCGGTGACTGCCTCCCCTCTGGATGGCACAGTCCGCTCGCCGGATGCTGACGGCGAGCCCATGATCGAGGAGGACCTCGAGCTGGTGGGAGCCCCTGCCTCGGGACGGAAGGTCGGTGCCTCATGAGCTGGGACCACCAGAACAGCGAGGGCCAGGACCGGAGCCCGACGCCGGCTGCCCAGCACCCAGCCGCCGGTCGGGTCACTCTCGTGGGAGGAGGACCGGGTGCTGCGGATCTGATGACCGTCCGCGCCCGAGACGCTCTGGCCGCCGCCGACGTCGTGCTCTACGACCGGCTGGCCCCCACCGACGATCTGCGGACCTGGGCCCCGCAGGCCCAGCTGTTCGATGTGGGCAAGCGCCCCGGGCATCACCGGGTCACCCAGGAGAACATCCACTCGATGATGCTCGACGCCGCGCGCCGCGGCCATCATGTGGTCCGGCTCAAAGGTGGGGACCCCTATGTCTTCGGCCGCGGCTGCGAGGAGGTGGCGGCCTGCCGCGAGGCCGGGATACCGGTCACCACAGTGCCGGGCCTGACCTCTGCAGTGGCCGTGCCTGCCGCCGCCGGCATCCCGGTGACAGCCCGCGGCATCAATCGGGCCTTCACCGTCATCTCAGGACATGACCCGCTCACCGAGCAGGAGCTGGCCGGGCTGACCAGCCTGGGCGGTACAGTGGTGGTCCTGATGGGCATCGGAACGTTGGGTCATACTGTGGAGGGACTGCGCCGCCACGGCCTGGGCGAGGACACTCCGGTCGGAGTGGTGGAGCATGGCCTGACCTCACAGCAGCGGGTCTGCCTGGCGCCGCTGGACGGAATCCTGGCAGCTGTGGCCGCCCAGCGCATCGGATCGCCGGCCGTGCTGGTGATCGGCGAGGTGGTCCGACTGGCCGCCGACGGGCCCGGCAGGGGAGAGGCCGGCACCGCGGAGGAGGCGGCCGGCGTCGTGCGTGCCGCCGCGCTGCAGGCGGGGGCTCTGGCATGACGGCTGCTGGGCAGTCCACCTCCGCCGTCGCCCCCAGTGCCTCCACTCCGGACCTCGGGGCTGTGCCCGCCCTGCCGCAGACGCTGGCCGGATTCAGGATCGGAGTGACCTCGGACCGGCGCAGTGAGGAGCTCATCTCCGCCTTCGAGCGCCGCGGAGCCGAGGTGATGCATGCTCCCGCGCTGCGGATCGCCCCGCTGACCGAGTCGATCACCCTGCAGCGGGACACCGACGAGGTCATCGCGGCCCAGCCGGACTTCGCGATCATCACCACCGCCTACGGGATGCGCCGCTGGGCGGAGGCCGCCGAGACCTATGGGGTCTGGACAGAGCTCTATGAGGTCCTGGAGAAGGCGGCCATCCTGGTGCGCGGCCCCAAAGCCAGAGGTGCGGTGCGCGCCTGCGGGCTCGACGACGACGGCGCCGCCGAGGACGAACGCACCGACACCGTCCTGGACATGCTCCTGGAACGTGACCTCAGCGGAAAGACTGTCGCGTTCCAGCTGCATGGGCTGCTGAACCACGAGCAGATCCGCCGACTGGAGGACGCCGGGGCGCGGGTGCTCACCGTCATGCCCTACACCTGGGCCAAGCCGGTCGAGGACAATGAGCTGCTGCGCATGATCGACGCCGTCATCGAGCGCCAGCTGGACATCGTCACCTTCACCGCCGCCCCGGCCGTGGACGCGTTCCTGGGAGTCGCCCAGCAGTACGGGCGGCGCGACGAGCTGCTCGAGGCGCTGAAGACCGACGTCATCTCCGCCGCAGTGGGAGGGGTCGCCGCCGGTCCGCTGATCGAGGCCGGCATCGAGCCGGTGATCCCCGAACGGTGGCGCTTGGGCGCGATGATCAAGAAGGTCTGCGACCACCTGGAGCGTCACCACACCATCCGTCTGGACACCCAGCATGGGCCGGCCGAGCTGCGCGGTGCCGAGCTTCGCCTGTGCGAGGTCAGCGCGGAGCCGGTCCGGCTGGCCCCCGGGCCGCTGGCGCTGCTGCGCGCGCTGATGGAGGCCGAAGGTGCGGTGCTCTCCCGGGAGGATCTGCTGGAGCAGGTCCGCTGCTGCGACTCAGGACATGCTCTGGAGATGTGGGTCTCCCGCCTGCGCAGAGCGCTGCCGGTGGACCTGGTCCAGACGGTCGTCAAGCGCGGCTATCGCATCAGAGTCTGAGGCGGCGGCTCAGTCGCCGTGGGCCAGCAGGTTCGCTGAGGCCTGGTCGAGCACCAGGTCGGTGACCAGCCCGGCGGCGAGCACTCCGCGCAGGGCCGCGACCTTATGCGGGCCGTTGACCACGCAGACCCGGCGCGGGATGCGGATGAGTTCGTCCGGTCGCATCCCGGAGCATCGGCTGTTCAGCTCGATGGTGCGCCAGGAGCCGTCGCCGCGAAGGAAGACGGTGCAGACATCGCCCACCACCTGCTCCTCCGCGAGCTGGTTGAGGTCATCACGGCTGAGATAGCCGTCGGCATAGACCTGGGAGGGCCGGCCGTCGGCGAATGCGCCCACTCCGAACACCGCCAGAGAGGTGCGACGCTGCAGGTTGAGCACGCGGGAGGTGGAGCGCTCGCGCCAGAGCAGCTGCTTGGTCTGCTCGTAGTCGAAGATGGCCGGGGCGGCGAAGAGGTGCGGGCGTCCTCCATAGGCCTCAGCGAAGCGTTCCACCACCCCCATGCCCAGACCGGTCCCGGTCGCGTCGGCGGCCACCGGCTGCGAGTTCACCGAGCCGTTGAGCTGGACCACCTGGACTCCCGGGACGCTGCGTTCGGGCAGCCGTTCGGCCACGGCGGTCATCGTGGCGCCCCAGGCCGCCCCGATGACGGTGTCTGGTTCCACCAGCGCGTCGATCACCCCGGCGCCGAGCCGGGCGACGGCGTCCTGGGGCGGGGTCCTGCGCTCACCGGTATGAGCCACATGGGCGGTGACCCCGTACTGCTCAGCGATGCGGTGCTCGAGCGCACTGGGGCGGTCGGTGGGCGGATGCAGGCTGATCCGCACGATCCCCTGCTCCCGGGCGTCGGTCAGCAGGCGGGAGACGGTGGAGCGGGAGATCTCCAGCTCGTGAGCGATGTGCTGCATCGTGCGGTTCTCGCTGTAGTACATCTGTGCAGCGATGTACTCGAGCTTCTCCCGATAGGAACCTCTCATAGTGGCCAGTCTGCCGCACGATTGCACACATGTGCACTCCCTTTGAGAAAAAGACCGCGCTGATATGTCATGGGGATCACACAGCCACACTCTCGAATGTCAGGACGGCGCCATGCACCCTTTGCCGATGAATTCCACCACCCGTCAGCAGGCCCTCGACGCCATGGCTGGGACGACGCCGGAGAACCCTCTGGACGTCCTGGTGGTCGGAGGAGGCGTGGTCGGTGCGGCCGCCGCGTTCGATGCTTCCACCCGTGGACTGCAGGTGGGTCTGGTCGAGGCCCGAGACCTGGCCCAGGGGACGTCCTCGCGCTCCTCCAAGCTGGTCCACGGAGGCCTGCGGTACCTGCAGATGCTGGACTTCAAGCTGGTGGCCGAGGCGCTGCGCGAGCGCAATCTGCTGATGACCCGCACGGCCCCGCACCTGGTCAAGGGTCTGCCCTTCGTCTTCCCCTTCGAGCATCGGCTCGCCGACCGGGCGTTCATCGGCTCCGGGGTCACGCTCTATGACGGCCTCTCCACGGCCGCCTCGGCCCTGGGCAACGGGCTGAAGTCGGTCTTCAGCGGCGCCGGCCGCGCCCCGCTGCACCGCCATATGAGCCGCAAGGGTCTGCAGAAGCGGTTCGCCGGACTCGACCATGACAAGTTCATCGGCGCCCTCGAGTACTTCGACGCGCAGGTCGACGACGCACGTCTGGTGATGACGCTGGCCCGCTCGGCCGCGAGCCTGGGCGCCCATGTGGCAGTCCGTACGGAGGTCACCGAATATCTCAGGAGCGATCGCGACGGCGAGGAGATCGTCGGTGTGGTGGTCCGGGATCGGGAGACCGGTGCGGAGCACAGGGTCTACGCCCGCGAGACCATCATGGCCGCCGGCGTCTGGACCGGGGATCAGGAGAAGCTGGCCCACGCGGAGGCGCAGGACGGCACCGGCCCGGCCCTGAAGGTGCTGGCCTCCAAGGGCATCCACATCACCGTTCCCAAGGACCGCATCCCGGCCCAGGGTCATGTCGGGGTGATCACCCAGACGGACAAGTCCGTGCTGTTCATCATCCCGATGGGGGAGTACTGGTCGGTGGGAACCACCGACACGGCCTGGCACGAGGCGGTCGATGTGCCGGCTCCGAACGCGTCGGACATCGACTATGTGCTCGAGCACGCCAACGCGGTGCTGGAGACTGACCTGACCCACGACGACGTCATCGGCACCTGGGCCGGGCTGCGGCCGCTGCTGCAGCCGGTCGATGCCGATGAGGCCAGCAGCTCGAAGGTCTCCCGGGAGCACACGGTGATGCGGATGGCTCCGGGCCTCTCCGCAGTGGCCGGCGGCAAGCTCACCACCTACCGCTCGATGGCTCAGGATGCGGTGGACTTCGCCATCGCTGAGCGCCACCGGGACCGTTCCTCGCTCACCGAGCACCTGCCCCTGCTGGGCGCTCAGGGCTATGGCGAGTGGGCCGAACGCGCCGATGACATCGCCGCGGGCTACAACCTCGCTCCGAAGACGGTTCAGCGTCTGCTGGGCCGCTACGGAAGTCTGCTGAGCGAGGTGCTGGAGCTGATCGATCAGCGGCCCGAGCTCGGCGAACCGGTTCCCGGCGCAGCCGGCTACCTGGGGGCGGAATACGTCTATGCCGCCCGCTGCGAAGGCGCGGTCCACCTGGAGGATCTGCTGGAGCGCCGCACCCGCCTGTTCCATGAGGTCCGGGACCGGGGCCTGGAGGCATCGGAGCATGTGGCCGCCCTGGTCGCTGCAGAGATCGGCTGGGACGAGGCGCAGACCGAGTATGAGCTGCGCGCCTACGCCAGCTATGTCGAGGCCCACCGGGCGGCCGAGCGCGCCGCCACGGATGCCGAGGCGGCTGAGCTGATGCGGGCCGTGCTGCCTGCCCAGCAGGTCCTCGAGACCTCCTGACCCCCTCGGGGACAAGGAACCTCCGCGCGGGCAGCCGCTCCGCGGGGCATACGGCACTGCACTCTGCTCACACCTGAGCATCATGACGAAGGAGTCATCTGGTGGAGACCATCTTCCTGTTCGAGATCATGGGAACGGCCACGCTGGTGCTGCTGGGCACCGGCGTCGTCGCCAACGCCCTGCTGCCCGGAGCGAAGGGAAACGGCGGCGGGCCGCTGATGATCCACTGGGGATGGGGTCTGGCAGTCTTCGCAGGTGTCTATGTCGGATGGGCTTCCGGAGCACATCTGAACCCCGCGGTGACTGTAGGACTCTTCGTCTCCGGGGAGAACGAGTTCGCCCCGGGCATCGCCGCCGATGTGCCGGCCATGCTCGCCTATTTCACCGCTCAGCTGATCGGGGCGTTCCTCGGCGCGCTGGTCGCCTGGCTGGTCTATAAGAAGCAGTACGACGGCGCCGAGGACGCCGCGGTCATCAGATCCACCTTCTGCACCGACCCCGCTGAGCGCAGCTACGGCTGGAACTGGGTCACCGAGACCGTCGCGACCTATATCTTCGTACTGGTGGTGCTGCTCTTCGGCGCGACGCCGACGGAGCTGGGTCCGTTGGAGGTGGGCCTGCTGGTGGTCGCCATCGGCGCGTGCCTGGGCGGCCCCACGGGGTACGCCATCAACCCGGTCAGGGACCTCGGCCCCCGCCTCGCCCACGCCCTGCTGCCCATCCGCCACAAGGGCGGAAGCGACTGGGCCTACGCCTGGGTCCCCATCGTGGGCCCGGTGACCGGCGGGCTGGCCGCGGGGCTGACCGCACCTGTCATGCTGGCCGGCTGACCCCCGGCCACACCCTCGGCTCTCACCAGCGGACACGCCCCGGCAAACACTTCTGAAAGGCAGACTCATGACACAGGCCCCGCACACCAAGCGCCCCACCGATGATCAGTACGTCCTGGCCATCGACCAGGGCACCACCTCCACCCGCGCCGTGGTCTTCGACCACGCAGGTCAGGTCGTCTCCTCGGGCCAGCGCGAGCACCAGCAGATCTTCCCGCAGCCCGGCTGGGTGGAGCACGACGCTATGGAGATCTGGCGCAACACCCGCGAAGTCATCGGCCTGGCCCTGGCCGATGCTGATGTGAACCGCCATTCCCTGGCCGGAGTGGGCATCACCAACCAGCGTGAGACCACCGTGGTCTGGGACCGACACACCGGGGTGCCGATCTACCACGCGATCGTCTGGCAGGACACCCGCACTCAGGCCATCTGCGATGAGCTGGAGGCCTCGCACGGCAGCGCCGCCTTCCGGGATGCCGCCGGGCTGCCGCTGGCCACCTACTTCGCCGGACCGAAGATCCGGTGGATCCTCGACAACGTGGAGGGCGCCCGGGAGCGCGCCGAGAACGGGGACCTGCTCTTCGGGACCATGGACACCTGGCTGATCTGGAACCTCACCGGCGGAGTGGGCTCCGGCGAGGGAGAGCGTCAGGGAGTCCACGTCACCGATGTCACCAACGCCTCCCGCACGCTGCTGATGAACATCGACACCCTGGACTGGAACGAGGAGCTGGCTGAGGCCATCGGCGTTCCGGTGAGCATGCTCCCGGAGATCCGGACCTCCTCAGAGGTCTACGGCTACGGCCGCCGGGAGTCCCTGCTGATCGACACTCCGATCTCCGGAGTGCTCGGAGATCAGCATGCGGCCACGTTCGGTCAGGCCTGCTTCGAGCCCGGCCAGGGGAAGAACACCTATGGCACCGGCAACTTCATGCTGATGAACACCGGCGAGGACATCGTCCGCTCAGAGAACGGGCTGCTGACCACTGTGGCCTATCAGCTCTCCGGCCAGAAGCCGGTGTATGCCCTGGAGGGCTCCATCGCGGTGACCGGATCGCTGATCCAATGGCTGCGCGACAACCTCGGCCTGATCTCCTCGGCCCAGGAGGTCGAATCCAAGGCGAAGAAGGTCGAGAACAACGGTGGTGCCTACATCGTCCCGGCCTTCTCCGGGCTCTTCGCCCCGCACTGGCGTGCCGACGCGCGAGGCGTGATCGTGGGTCTGACCCGATATGTGAACCAGAACCACCTCTGCCGGGCGGCGCTGGAGTCGGTGGCCTACCAATCGGCCGAAGTGGTCGAGGCGATGGGTGCTGACGCCTCCGATGAGCTCACCGAGCTCAAAGTCGACGGCGGCATGGTGGTCAACGAGACGCTGATGCAGTTCCAGGCCGACGTCCTCGGCGTCGATGTGGTCCGCCCGAAGATCATCGAGACCACTGCTCTGGGCGCGGCCTACGCCGCCGGTCTCGCAGTCGGCTTCTGGGAGTCCACCGAGGAGGTCGCAGCGAACTGGGCCGAGGACGTCCGGTGGTCTCCGCAGATCGACGACGCCGAACGCCAGCGTCTCATGCGCCAGTGGTCCAAGGCCGTGGAGAAGACCTTCGACTGGGTCGATCAGGACGTCGCCCAGCCTGGCCGGTAATATGACCAGCGATGAACACTGCGCCCAGCCCACCGCCGCGGTTCGACCCGTGGACCAACGGCACACCGGCCTATCGCCGCACGCTGGTGACCGGTATGGTCTGCACCTTCGGCGGTGTGGTGCTGCTGGTGATCGCTGCGCTCAGC
Organism: Nesterenkonia lacusekhoensis; assembly: GCF_017876395.1. Classification (NCBI taxonomy): domain Bacteria; kingdom Bacillati; phylum Actinomycetota; class Actinomycetes; order Micrococcales; family Micrococcaceae; genus Nesterenkonia; species Nesterenkonia lacusekhoensis. The sequence goes on from NZ_JAGINX010000001.1 coordinate 166,208, forward strand.
GGCGGCTCGGCGGGGGGCACGGTGCGGACCTTCGGCCTTCTGCTGGTGGGAGCGGGGATCCTCAGCCACCTCATCTCCATCCTGCTGCGCCGTCGTCAGGCCAAGGAGATCATCCAGGCCCACCGTGACCGCCAGCAGACCCAGCGGGCCGAGGGCACGGGCGCGAACAGATCCAAGAAGAAGGGCTCCTGAGTATGAGCGTGAACACCGCACGAGAGGGTCACCAGTACCCGCCCGCCGAGCCGTACCAGGTCAGCCGCGAAGCTGTCCGTGAGTTCGCTGCCGCCGTCAAGGCTGAACACCGGGCTCACTATGAGGTCGACGCCGCTGAGCTCCTCGGCCACGCCGATCTGGTGGCTCCACCGAGCTTCGCCGTCGTCGTCGCCCAGCGGGCCGAGGCCGCGGCCATCGAGGACCCCGAGCTGGGAGTGGACTTCAGCCGTGTGGTCCACGCCGACGAGCGCTTCACTCACCACAGCCCCATCCTGGCCGGCGACACTCTGCACGCCCAGGTCACCGTGGATCGCATCCGGGTGATGGGCGCAGGCGCCATGGTGACCACCAAGGTGGAGATCACGACGCCGGAGGGCGAGCTGCGCTCCACCGTCACCTCCAGCCTGCTGGTCCGCGCCGATGAGGAGAACGCCGCTGAGGAGAATGCCGCTGGACAGAACGAGGAGGCCGCCGCGTGAGCGACCAGAGCCGCACCCCTGACATCACGACCCTGGAGAAGGGTCAGGAGATCGGCTCCCGCGAGATCACCTTCTCGCGCGCGGACCTCATCGCCTACGCCGCTGCCTCCGGAGACCACAATCCGATCCACTGGAACGAGCGCTTCGCCCGCGAAGTGGGCCTGGACGGTGTCATCGCCCACGGCATGCTCACCATGGGCTCGGCGGTGGACCTGGTCAGCGGCTGGGCAGGAGATCCCGGCGCTGTGGTGGACTACCAGGCCCGCTTCACCAAGCCGGTTCCGGTTCCCGACGCCGATTCCGGCGGACCGGACACCCCCACCGCCACGCTCCGGATCAGCGGAAAGATCGGCGCTGCCGACGTCGAGGCCGGCACTGCTCGGGTGGATCTGAGCGTGGAGCTGCTGCCGCAGGACGCTGAGGGACAGGACGCTGAGGGACAGAGCGCCAAGCCCCAGAAGGTGCTCGCCAAGTCTCAGGCCGTGGTGAAGCTCGTCTGATGACACGTTTCGCCGAGAACACCACAGCACGGGTCGGTGGGCCCGCGGGGGAGTGGGTCATCGCCCACGCCGAACAGGAGGCGCTGACCGTCCTGCAGCAGCATCCGCTGCCCGCGCAGGAGGACCGTGCCGCCGCACGGGACACTCTGCTGGTGCTCGGCGGGGGGTCCAACCTCCTGGTCTCCGACGCCGGCTTCGAGGGCACTGTTCTGCAGCTGGCCTTCACCGGCATCTCGGCGGAGGCCTCGGAGGGCACAGCCGTGGTGACGGTGGCCGCCGGGGCCGACTGGGATGAGACGGTGGACTGGACGGTCCGGCGCGGATACTCCGGGCTGGAGGCGCTCTCGGGGATCCCTGGGTCCGCCGGAGCCACGCCGGTGCAGAACGTGGGCGCCTATGGGGCTGATGTCTCTCAGACACTGCTGGACGTCCGCGCATGGGACCGTGCTGTCGGTGAGCTGGTCACCCTGGAGGCTGAGCAGCTGGAGTTCGGCTATCGGGATTCGCTGCTCAAACGCACCACCGTCAGCGGCTCGCCGCGCTATGTGGTCCTCTCGGTCCGCTTCGCCCTGGACCATCGAGGTGACGAGACGCTCTCGGCGCCGGTCCGCTACGGTGAGCTGGCCCGCTCCTTGGGGATGGAGGCCAACGCGGTGGAGGATGAGCGCCGCGCCCCGCTGCAGGATGTCCGGGACAAGGTCCTGGCGCTGCGCGCGGGCAAAGGCATGGTCCTCGACGACGCCGACCCGGACACCTACTCCACCGGCTCCTTCTTCACCAACCCGATCGTGCCGGCCTCGGCGGCCGCCGGGCTGCCGGAGGGAGCGCCGCGCTTCCCGGCCGGGCAGAGTGAGTCCGGAGAGGACCTGGTGAAGCTCTCGGCCGCGTGGCTGATCGACCAGGCCGGCTGCGGCAAGGGATTCGGCGCTGATCTCACCGAGGGCAGGGCCTCGCTGTCCACCAAGCACACCCTGGCGGTCACCAACCGTGGGACGGCCTCGGCGGAGGACCTGCTGACAGTGGCCCGCGCCGCGCGGGACGCGGTGAGGCAGCGATTCGGCGTCGAGCTGCACCCGGAGCCGGTGCTGCTCGGCTGCTCTCTCTAGCTGAGCTGCTCCGGTTACACCCTATGACGACGACGCAACGATCTCGGAAGGACTGTCCCATGCCTGTCGCGGATGTCCGCCTCGGCACCGGCGAGCACGCTCTGAATGTGACCTCCATCGGCTATGGCGCGATGTCCATCGCCGGCGCCTACGGCCGCATCGCGGAGGACGCCGCCCTCGACCTGCTCCACCACGTGGAGGAGCGCGGTGTGAACTTCATCGACACGGCGAACATCTACGGCGACGGCGTCAGTGAGCAGGTGGTCGGCACCTTTCTGCGCGATCGCCGCCACGAATTCGTCCTGGCCACCAAAGTCGGTATCGAGAAGGGCGGCGGCGTCGGACAGCGACGGGCCCGCGGGGACGCCGCCTATATCCGCGAACAGGTCGATCTGAGCCTGCAGCGGCTGGGGACCGACTATGTGGACCTCTACTATCTGCACCGCGTGGACCCCGAAGTGCCCGTCGAGGAGAGTGCGGGAGCTCTCGGCGAACTGGTGGAGGCGGGCAAAGTCCGCGCCATCGGGCTCTCCGAGGCCACGGGCGAGGAGATCCGCCGCGCCCACGCAGAGCATCCAGTGACCGCCGTACAGTCCGAGTGGAGCATCTTCGCTCGGGACGTGGAGACCTATGTGCTGCCGACCTGCGCGGAGCTGGGGATCGGTTTTGTGCCGTATTCGCCGGTGGGGCGTGGGCTGATCACCGATCACTTCACCCCGGACGCTTTGGGCGAGGGCGACGGGCGGCATAACTTCCCGTGGTTCCAGGGGGAGAACCTGGCCGTCAATCAGAACCTGGCCGAGCAGGTGCGTGCCGAGGCGGCCGCCGTGGGGGTCCCCGCGGCGGGGCTGGCTCTGGCCTGGCTCTTCGCCAAGGCCGCCGAACTGGGTGCGGTGATCGCGCCGATCCCAGGAACCCGCTATGCCCAGCACTGGGACGAGCTGCAGGCCGGGCTGGGTCAGGACGGGGCCGGCGTCGGGCTTCCTGCCGGGACCATGGCTCGGCTGGACGCCCTGGCGGAGCAGGTCCGCGGCGAACGCAGCTTCTCCCCGGACTGGGTCTCCGGCGGCCGCGAGGGGCTCATCCCACGCCCCTGACCGCCGCCTCGCCTCAGTGGGTGTGTCGGTGCTCCTCGGCGTTTTTGAAGGCCAAGCGGCCGTGGGTGAACGCGCCGCCGGCACGCAGGGCCGCCGCCACCCAGGAGGCCTCGGCGAGTTCGGCGTCGGTGGCCCCGGCCTCCACGGCCCGGGCAGTGTGGGACTCGATGCAGTACTCGCACTGGGTCGTCATGGCCACGCCGATGGCGATGAGCTCCAGGTACTTCACCGGGACCTCACGCTCCTCGGAGAAGACGGCGCTGTTGAACTCTCCCCAGGTCTTCATGATGTCGGGCGTGTGCTTCTTATAGACACGTCCGTAGGCGCTGATGTCCTTCTCCGTCATGGTGCTCTCCTTCAGCCGGCGGCCGCTCGGGTGGGGTGGTGTTTCTGACGACACCCCGTCGCAGCTGAAGTCTACGCCGCAGACGTGAGGCCCCGGCACCCCTGAAGCGGGGCCGGGGCCTCATATCTGCGAAGTGCACCGGATCAGGTGTGTCAGAGCAGCGTGCGCCCCTCACGCCGGGCTTCGCGCCAGTCGGCGACGAAACCCTTGACGAGCAGCGCCATCACGGCCAGCACGATGACCGGCCACACCAGCACATAGAGCGTCAGCAGAGCGGTCTCCATGGTCTTCAGCTCCTTCCTGCGGTCTCACGGTCGATGGCGTCGGCTTCCCCGGGGTCAGCCGGCTCCCTGTCAGCCGGGCGGGCGTCGAAGTCTCCCACCCGTCGGCTGATCGAGGAGAAGTCGAAGGTGGCGCCGCTGCGCGCTGACATGCCGATGCAGACCAGCGTGCTCACGGCGTAAGCCACCAGCGATGCGCTCAGGACGGTGTATTCGTGCATCCAGCCGAAGGTCAGCGGCAGGCTGATCACGGTGGCCAGCACCCCGGTGACCTGGCCGGCCCGGAGGCCGAAGAAGCCGAAGGCCATGAGGCCCAGGATCACTCCGATCCCCACGGCGTTGAGCAGATCGACCAGCACCGCGAAGAAGGCGCTCTCCATCGGCAGCCAGTCGAAGCGCACCGGGAGGAAGATCGCCAAGGCGCTCAGCACCGCCGTGACGAAGGCGCGGTTGGTGACCTTCTGCCAGTAGAAGCTGGCGATCACCGGGAACACCAGAGCACCCCAGAGGGCGCCGACGAGGACCAGCATGTCCAGGATGTCCAGCTGCAGCCCGGCGACGATCACCGCTGTGGCAGTGGCCAGCACCATGGTGATGCGCCCGACGAACAGCATGGTCTTGGGATCGGCTCGACCGCGCTCAGCGATGTTCTGACCGTAGATGTCAGCCATCACGATCGAGGACAGGGCGGAGAGATCGGAGTCCGCGGTCGAGGAGAGCGCCCCGATGATGATGATCAGGAACAGTGCGATCAGCGCTGTGGGCAGGAACTCGGCCGCCATCTGCGGCACCAAGTTGTTGGTGTCCCCACCTGCCGGCTCCATCCCGAGGTACAGGGCGAGCACTCCGAGCATGCCGACGCCGATGACCATCGCCCCGTAGCCCACCGTTGCGGTGACGAAGGTCTTCTTGATCAGGTCCTCCCGCACCGCGAAGAGCCGCTGGGCGATGGTCTGATTGCCGATCGCGTAGGCCAGGACTGCGGCGATGTAGGGCGCCCCCTGGTTGAGGAACGCCTCGGAGGAGAAGAAGTTCCCCTGCTCCGGGGTCAGATTGGTCGACCCGGTCTCGAAGGCCTCAGGGAAGCCGGCGGCGAAGAAGACGATGGGGATGATGATGCCCACCAGCAGCAGCATCGCCAGGACCTGCATGAAGTCGGTCAGCGCTGAGGCGCGGAATCCCGACCAGAACGTGTACAGAAGGACACCTGCCGCCACAGCGATGACGCCCTGGACGAAGCTCAGCGGTGAGAACAGGGCGATCAGAGCGCCGCCGGCGACGAAGTTCGTCATCAGGCTCATAATGCTGCCGACGACGTTGGAACCGGCCAGCAGCAGCTGGCTGGAGCTGCCGTGGCGGGCGCGCATGATCTCTGCCAGCGTGTGGGCCCGCGGCGCGATCTGGCGGATGCGTCGGCCGAACGGATAGATGAACAGGATCATCAGGGCGCCCCAGAGGCCGTAGTGGATGGGGCCTGAGATGCCGTAGTTGTACCCGGAGGTCGCTGAGGCGTACAGCGACGAGGCCCAGATCCATGTGGCGGTCATGCTCGCGGCGGCTACTCCGAAGCCGACTCTGTTGCCGGCTGTCATGTAGGCGTCCGCGTTCTCCTTCTTCCGACGGATCCTCAGCGCGACATAGAGCGTGAGTCCGTAGAAGAGGATCAGCAGCACGACGACAGTCGCCGTGCTCAGGATGGGTGAACCAGAGTCCTCCATACCTTCCTTTCGTCATACCCTGCGGTGTGTGGTGAACCAGATCGATCAGTGTGTATCCAGCCAGTTCTGGCGAAATCGTCAGGTTTGGGCTGTTCTGCATCATAGGGTCTGGCTCTGTGCAGGGCGGACGTGCTCCAGGTGCTCCAGGCCATCTCTGGAGGGGCTGTCGATGATCCTCCAGCTCAGGCGCCCCAAGGCATGCAGAAGGCCCCGGTGCTCCGCAGGGAGCGCCGGGGCCTTCAGTATGGCTGTGGCATATGCCACAGGAATTCTCGGTCGATTGGGCTGAGGAGAGGCCTCAGAGCTTGCCGACGGCGATCAGCAGCATGCGGCGCAGCGGCTCGGCCGCACCCCAGAGCAGCTGGTCGCCCACAGTGAACGCGGAGATGTACTCCGGGCCCATCTCGAGCTTGCGGATGCGCCCCACCGGGATGTCCAGCGAGCCCGTGGCGGCCACCGGAGTCAGCCGCTCCATCGTCGCCTCCTTCTCATTGGGCACCACCTGGGCCCAGTCAGTGCCGCCGGCGACGATGTCCTCGATCTCGCTGACCGGGATGTCCTCGCGCAGCTTCAGAGTCAACGCCTGGGAGTGCGAGCGCAGGGCGCCTACGCGCACGCAGAGCGAGTCGAAGGGAACAGCATCTCCCCGGCGGTCCACTCCGGGGGCGAGATTCTCGCCGCGGCCGAGGATCTTATTGGTCTCGACGCCGGCCTTCCACTCCTCCTTGGCCACGCCGTTGCCGAGGTCGGCGTCGATCCAGGGGATCAGCGAGCCGGCCAGAGGCACGCCGAACTGTGCGGCGTCGAGGCCCTCGCGCTGGGTCTGGAGGACCTTGTGATCGATGTCCAGGATGGCCGAGGCCGGGTCGGCCAGCTCGGTGCCGACGGCGGAGTGGAGATCGCCGAACTGGTTGAGCAGCTCGCGCATGTGCTTGGCGCCGCCGCCCGAGGCCGCCTGATAGGTCATGGCGGTTCCCCACTCGACCAGATTCTGCTTGAACAGTCCGCCCAGGCCCATGAGCATGCAGGAGACGGTGCAGTTGCCGCCCACGAACTCCTTGACCCCGGCGGCCAGGCCAGCGTCGATGACATCGCGATTGATGGGGTCCAGCGTGATGATGGAGGAGGCCTCCATGCGCAGCGTGGAGGCCGCGTCGATCCAGATCCCGTCCCAGCCGGCCTCGCGCAGCCTGGGGTAGACGGCCTTGGTGTAGTCCCCGCCCTGAGCGGTGACGATGATCGGGAGCTTCTTCAGCGTCTCGATGTCATAGGCGTCCTGGAGGCTGGTCTCCTCGGCCTCGACGCCGTCGAAGGTCGGGGCCGGGCCGCCGGCGTTGGAGGTGGAGAAGAACACCGGATTGATGTGGGCGAAGTCGCCCTCATCGAGCATGCGCCGGACCAGCACGGAGCCGACCATGCCGCGCCAGCCGATGAGGCCTACGGAAGAAACGGTGGAAGTCATGCCCTCCAGCGTACCGAAAAGTATGCCCTCCCGTTCTGCGGGGGCTCCGACCGGGTCGGCTCATCCCCATCCTGGGGCAGGGTTCTCAGAGACGGGTCAGGATTCGCGCTCCTCGCGCGTCTGCCGCTCCACGACGCGGGCGGCGCGCTCGAGGATCTTCCTCCGGCGCAGATGGGTCCACACTCCGGCGATCACCCAGGCCTGCAGGATCACGATCAGGAAGATCATCCCTGGCACCAGGCGGTCGTTGAGGATGAGGACCAGGCCCATCACCGCGGTGATCAGTGCGAGCACCGGGAAGACCACGTAGGCGGCCAGGCCCAGCACCACGGCGTTGGTGAAGCCCGTCTGGGCGGCGGACTGCTGAAGTTCCGGCTTCTGCGTCATGGTCGTCCCTCTCTGCGGTAGGTCTCGAACCGATAGCGCGTCCCGTTCTCCGCCGTATTCCAGCCCCGGTCCGGAACCTTCCCGACGCCGGTCCAGCCCGCACCCAGCTCGGGCGCGTAGGTGTCGCCCGGGGTCTGCAGGTCGATCCGGGTGATGGAGATCAGATCAGTCAGATCCTTCTCCATGGCCTCCGCATAGAGACGCCCGCCGCCCATGATCCAGGCGATATGGGCCTTGGGGTCCTTCTGGCCGGCCAGGCTGATGGCCTCCTTCAGTGAGGAGGCGGTCAGCGCACCCTCGGAGCGTACAGAGGCGGCCCGTCCGGCGTCGGAGGTGATGACCACATTGGTGCGCTTGGGCAGCGGCCGGAACCGTTCCGGCAGCGACTCCCAGGTGCGCCGTCCCATGATCACCGGGCAGTCCGCGGTCATCTTCTTGAAGTAGGTGAGGTCCTCGGGCAGGTGCCAGGGCATGCCGCCCTCATGGCCGATGACTCCCTCGGCGGCCTCGGCCCAGATCATTCCGACCAGCTGGGTCTTCACAGTGCTCCTTCCCTCGTGCTCCTTCCCGCGGCGTGCGGGAGGCTGCCTCAGACGGCGACGGGGGCCTTGATGGTGGGGTGGTGCTGATAGTCCAGGACCTCGAAGTCCTCCAGCTCATAGTCGAAGATCGAGTCCGGGGTCCGGACCAGCTTCAGCTGCGGAGCGGGGTAGGCCTGGCGGCTGAGCTGCTCTTGGACCTGCTCCACGTGGTTGTCGTAGATGTGGCAGTCGCCGCCGGACCAGATGAACTCTCCGGGCTCCAGGCCGACCTGCTGGGCGACCATGAGGGTCAGCAGCGAGTAGCTGGCGATGTTGAACGGAACGCCCAGGAACATGTCTGCGCTGCGCTGATAGAGCTGGCAGGAGAGCCGGCCGTCGGCCACGTAGAACTGGAAGAGGATGTGACACGGCGGCAGGGCCATGTCCTCGATCTGTCCCGGGTTCCAGGCCGAGACGACGTGGCGGCGGGAGTCGGGGCTGGTCTTCAGCTGGTCGATGACCTGGCTGATCTGGTCCAGGGAGCCGCCGTCGGGGGTCGGCCAGCTGCGCCACTGCACACCGTAGATCGGGCCGAGCTCGCCGTCCTCGTCGGCCCATTCGTTCCAGATGCGCACTCCGCGCTCCTGCAACCAGGTGGCGTTGGAGTCTCCGCGCAGGAACCACAGCAGCTCCAGGGCCACCGAGCGGAAGTGGACCCGCTTGGTGGTGATCAGAGGAAAGGACTCGGCCAGGTCGAAGCGGATCTGGCGGCCGAAGACGCTGCGCGTGCCGGTGCCGGTGCGGTCCGCCTTATGGGCGCCGTGGGCCATGACGTCGGCCAGTAGGTCCTCATAGGGCGTGGGGATTGCGGTAGCTGAGCTCACGCGGCCAGTCTACCGTCCGGCCGGCGCCGCGGATCGTGTGCCGGATGGGGCGGAATGAGGCGATCGGGTACCCGATTCTCGACAATGGCGTACGCGATCCCGGGTGGGGCTTCAGTCGTCGAAGGGCTCGTAGACCTCCACCGAGACGATCTCCCCGCCGCGGTCGGTGGCCTGCTGGGCGACGATCACTGCTCCGGGCGCGAGGTACGGATCCTCAGTGGGCAGGGCCTCCAGGACGGTCTGGTCCTTGACCCAGCGGCGCAGCTCCTCGAGCACCAGGGGGAGCACCGGCCGATGGGTGCACAGGCAGCTGGGCTGCAGCATCTCCAGGGACTTATGGGTCCGGTTCTGCGGCTTCTTGGGGTTCTCCCTGGCCCGCTTCTCGGTCAGCGACTTCCGGTACTTGATCTTGTGCCGGTGCTGCTTCACATAGGGGGCGACCGTCTCCACGCAGCGCCTCCACGGGCTGGACTCCAGGTGGCGGGGCCGCCAGGCGGTGAGCAGGCGCTCCACGGCTCTGGCCTGCCGTTTGCCGGTGGCGGCCAGCGGGCGCTCACCTTCGGCGCGGGACCAGGAGGAGCGGGGTTTGGCCTTGGCGTGGCGCAGCACCACGAACGGCGTGGTGCGCAGGCGGTGTTCCTCATGCAGACGCTCCAAGGCATCCAGCGGGACGATGTCGCCCTTCTGGGTGAGCATCTGCCGGGCGGCCTCGATGGTCACCCAGCGGACCTCGTCGGTCTCCTCGGCGTCGGGACGCGGAGTGCCCTCTTTGACCTCGGCGGCCCAGTACCAGACCTCTTTGCTGCGCCGACGGTCCGCACGCGGGTTTCCGGCGGAGTCGTTGCGGCGGGGCTTGACCACGTCGTACCGGGTGACCGGCAGCGGGATGCCCAGCCGGATCTTCAGCCCGATCTCCTCGGCGACTTCGCGCACGGCACATTCGGGCAGGGTCTCATCATCGTCGAGCTTCCCCTTGGGGAAGGACCAGTCGTCGTAGCGCGGACGGTGGATCAGCAGAACTTCGAGCTCACCGCGATGCAGCCGCCAGCACAGAGCTCCCGCGGCCAGGATCTGCGCATCAGCGCCGTCGTCGGCGAAATCAGCAGTGCGACGGCGGGGGACCTGATGCAGACGTGCTCCGGTGCTCACAATGGAAAGATATCAGTCCGGTGACCCGGCCAGCGTCACGCGCAGACTCACACGTTCGGGCCTACTGGTACGAGGGTGCGAACTGGGTGTCCACATCCCAGCGTGTGAAGCCCAGCGCCCGATAGAGCCCCACCGCGGGGGCGTTGTCCGCGTCCACGTAGAGCATGATGGCGCTGAGCCCCTGACGGTGCAGATGCTCGATGCCGGCCAGGGTGAGTGAGCGTCCCAGGCCGCGGCCCTGGGCCTCGGGCGCGACGCCGACCACGTAGACCTCGCCGACGGACTCGTGGTCCGCGGCGCCCTCCTCGGGGCGGTGGACCTTGGTCCAGTGGAAGCCCAGCAGCGTCTCTCCGCCCTCGGCGTCGGTCTCCCAGGCCAGCAGGAAGCCGGACGGGTCGAACCAGTCCTCTGCCATCCGTGCCTGCAGATCCTCCAGGGTGAGTCGTCCCTGCTCAGGGTGGTCGGCGAAGGCTGCGGCGTTGGTCCGCAGCCAGGCCTGTTCGTCCTGGCCCGGGCGGAACGGGCGGATCTCCACGCCTTCGGGCAGGTGGGCGCTGGGCAGGTCTTCTGCGTCCATCTCATCGACGGCGGAGAGCCGCATCCGCCAGAGCTCGCGGACCGGGCTCCAGCTGAAGCGGGAGGCCAGACGCTGGGCCGCGGCGTGCTCGCCGTGGGCCCAGGCCCGCTGCAGGCGACCCGAGGTGGGGGAGAGCGTGCCCTGGGACAGCGCAGCGGCGAGCATCCCGCCGATGCCCTGATTGCGGCAGTCGGGGCGCACCACCATCTCCAGCACGTCCGGGCTCTCCTCACCCTCCTGAGGATCACCCAGGACGACGACGCCGGCCCCGGCCAGCAGGCCGCGCTCGGCCGAATCGGCGTCCTCCTCGGTCCTGCCGGAACCTCCGGTGCCTGAACCTCCGGCCGAGGCCCAGGCGTAGGCGATGGTCAGCGGGGCCTCGCCGGCGTCGTGCTCCAGGGCTTTGGTGAGCTCGATGAGCGTCTGTTCGGAGAAGGGAGGGTTGCCGTCGGCCTCCTCGGCCGCACGGGCGAGCTCGTGCAGGGCCTCCACGCGCTCAGGGCTGGGTGCCTCGCGCAGCGTCTCCACGGTGATGTCTTGGGGCTGGCTCTGAGCCTCGGTGCTCATGGATCTCACACTCCTGCGCCGCTGCCCGCTCCGCGGAGGGGCATTGTGTCTTGGAGTTACACCGTATCGGAGGAGAGGGCATCGGCGGCAGAGACGGCGCCGTTGTCATCGGCTCCGGAGACCACCAGGCGGTAGCCGACGTTGCGGACCGTGCCGATCAGCGTCTCGTGCTCGGAACCGAGCTTGGCGCGCAGACGTCGGATGTGCACGTCCACCGTGCGGGTGCCGCCGAAGTAGTCATAGCCCCAGACGTCATGGAGGAGGCGGTCGCGGGTGAAGACCTGGCCCGGGTGCAGGGCCAGATGCTTCAGCAGCTCGAACTCCTTATACGTCAGGTTGAGCAGCCGGCCGTTGATCGTGGCCATATAGGTGGTCTCATCGATGGTGATGCCGCCGGCGCGGATCTCTCCGCTGGGGACCTCGTCCTCCACCTCCACGGCGGCCAGGCGGATGCGTGCGTCGATCTCGCCGGGGCTGGAGTCGGTGAGCAGGAAGTCGTCGGTCTGCCAGGACTCGTTGAGCGTGGGCAGGCCGGTCTCGGAGACGATGACCATCACCGGAGAGAGCATGGAGGACTTCACCAGCTGGCACAGCGAGCGTGCGTGAGCCAGGTTCTTCCGCGCGTCGATCAGCGTGATGTCCACATTCGGCGCACGGACGATGCTCGCGGCCTCAGAGGGGAAGGAGCGCACCCGGTGGTTGAGCAGCTCCAACGAGGGCAGAGCGTCATCGGGGGCGTCAGAGAGCAGCAGCACCTGTGCCATCCGTCGTCCTCCCTCTCGACTGCTTGTCACCAGTGTGGCGGTCCGGCCCCGGTTCCCTGGCGGCCTAGAGCGGCGAGTCCTCTCACGGAGGGGTCAGAGTCTGACTCCTCGGAACACCGAGCACCGGTGATGTCGGGTCCGAGTAAACCAGTCCTGTTGTTACAGCACAGTTACAGGGCTCCAACGCATCGAGGCACGCTGCGGGCCTGATCAAGGAGTATAGCCGAGGGGCATGGCCTGCCCAGGACCCTCTGGCAGGATGGTCTCCTGTGAAGTATCTACCAGTGGCCGCCTCCGCCCTGATCTCCGCAGCGGCGCTCGCGCTGACCTCCTGGCTCGGCACCGCCGCCCTGACCGTGGTGGTGTGCCTGATCTGTGCCGTCGTCGCACTGGGCTGGCCCCAGCTGATGGGCGTGACTGCGCGGGGCTCCCTCTCGGCAGTGATCGGCGCAGCCGGCATCGTCGCCGCCGTCGGGGCGTCCATCGCCGCCGAGGTCGACACCCTGTTCTTCTGGTCCTCCGTGGCCCTGGCCTTCGGGATCATCGCGGTGTTCGTGATCCAGGTGCTGCGCGGCACCGGGCGGCCCCACCGGCTGGAGTCCACGCTGGGCGCCTGCGCCGGTGTGGTGGTCACCACCACTGCCGCGGGCTGGGTGGCCGGCCTGCGCTACCCGGCCAGCCTGGCCGAGGGCGGTGAGGATTCCGAGGTCATGGGGTTCCTCAGCGTGCGCGGCCTGATGCCGTATGAGGAATGGGGCATGTTGGGTGTCACCGGTCCCGGCGGGGAGCTCAGCGTGGCGGGCCTGGCCGCAGCGACGCTGTTCGTCGGCGCTCTGCTGGCGTGTCTGCCGTGGCGTGATGCGCTCACCCTGCCGCTGGTGGTCCTCGGCAGTGCGGCCGCAGCTGTGGGGATGACCGTGTTCTGGGGCGAGCTGACGCTGCTCTTCGCCGGAGTGATCGGACTCAGCGCCGGTGCGCTGCTGGTGTGCTTCCGCCGCTTCCTGATCCAGCAGGGGACGCCGTCGGGCCTGTTCTCCGGGATGGCCGTGGGTGCTGCGCCGATCGCCGCCACAGGCGTGCTGATCTACTTCACGGAGCGCGTCCTGCTGGTGTGACCAGCTACACTGCTGGGTATGAACTTCGCACTGCAGAATGTCTCGCTTCTGGCTATGGAGATCTTCTTCATCGGCCTGCTGGTGCTGTGCACCCTGATCATCGCCGGGATCTCCTGGACCGTCATCTCCCGCCTGTACAAGGGTCAGCGCTGACCTTCTATGGCACCTATGGAGCTGCCCACTGATCTGACTCCTGAGCTCGCGCCGCTGTACTGGCTGTTGGGCGAATGGGAAGGCCAGGGACGGCTGGGCGAAGGGGAGGAGTCTGACCCCACCTTCACCCAGAAGGTCACCTTCCGCGACTCAGGGCTTGAATTCGTCGAATACCGTGCCGAGTCCTGGCTGACCGAGCAGGACGGGACGCGGCTGCGCCCGCTCAGCGTGGAGACCGGCTTCTGGGCCCTGGATCGGAAGCGCACCGACGCCGACGTCGGGCCCGGTCTGGATCCCGCCGATGTGGTCCCGGCCTATAAGAGCGCCTCGGAGGTGGAGGAGCTGGCCAACGAGGACGGCTCCTACCCGATCACTGCGACGATCTCGCATCCCGGCAGCATCACTGAGCTCTACTACGGACGCGTCAAGGGGCCGCAGCTGCAGATCGTCACCGACGCCGTCATGCGCGGCGAGCAGGCGGCGGAATACCCCGGGGGCACGCGCATGTTCGGACTGGTGAACGACCAGCTGTTCTGGCGCTGGGATGTGCAGGACGGTGACGAGCTCAAGCCTCACGCCTCCGCCATCCTCGAACGCGTCTGAGGACCGGCTGGTCTCCCAGACCTTCAAGGAGCCGTTCTGTGACCGAGTATTCCTCCCCTCTGCTGCAGCGTCCCGGTGCCGTGGCCGACTCCGGCGACGACGCCGGCCTGGCCGCACACTACGGAGACCCCACCAAGGAGCAGCGGGCCCTGGACCGAGGCCGCGGCCTGGTGGACCTCTCGAACCGTTCGGTGGTCACCGTGACCGGCCCGGATCGGCTGAGCTGGCTGACCACGCTGTCCTCGCAGAAGGTCGACGGCCTGAGGCCGGGGGAGTCCTCTGAGCTGCTGCTGCTGGACATCTCCGGGCGCATCGAGCACGAGGCCTCCATCACCGATGACGGCGAGACTGCGTGGCTCATCACCGAGAACACCCACGGCGGCGTCCTGGCTGACTGGCTGGACTCGATGAAGTTCATGCTGCGGGTGGAGATCACCGATCGCACAGCCGACTTCGCCGTGCTCGGCTCGGCCCAGCCGCTCCCTGATCAGCTCCCCGACGCCGTCGCCGCTGCCGCCCGCTGGGAGGACCCGTGGCCCCAGCTGGGTCCGGGAGCCGCCAGCTATGCCGCGGTGGAGGAGTCAGGGCATCCCGGTGCCGACTGGTCCTGGCACCTGACCGTGATCCCGCGGGAGAGCCTGAGCAGCGTGGCGGAGGGCCTGGGGGCCCAGGACTGGACGCTGGCCGGGACCTTCGCCGCCGAGGCGCTGCGTGTGGCCGCCTGGCGTCCGCGTCTGGCTCGGGAAGTCGACGACAAGGCCATTCCGCACGAGCTGGACCTCATCCGTACGGCCGTCCACCTCTCCAAGGGCTGCTATAAGGGCCAGGAGACGGTCGCCCGGGTGCATAACCTGGGACATCCGCCGCGCCGGCTGGTCTTCCTGCACCTGGACGGATCCGAGCACACGCTTCCTGCCGTCGGTGCCGAGGTGCTCGCCCCCCAGGAGCCCACCGCCGAGGCTGAGGCGCTGGCCGCCGAGCGCGCCGTCGGAGTGGTGACCTCTGCGGCCCGGCACCATGAGATGGGACCGATCGCCCTGGCGCTGGTGAAGCGCCGGGTGGATCCGGACGCCCCACTGGTGGTCCGCGACGCCGTCGCGAGCTCCGCTGAGCCGCAGGAGGGCGCTGAGGAGGCGCCCGCGCCCACCTTCTATGCCGCGGCTCAGGAGCTGATCGTGCGGCCCGACGCCGGCAAGACGGTCGGCCGCCCCCGGGGCGGCTTCGTGCGGGCCCCGCGCCGCTGAGTCTCTGGTTCTGAAGTGCCGAAGGCCGGCAGAGAGCCTTCCTCCCTCAGATACGACGACGCCGACGGCCTCTCCTACTGCGAGAGGCCGCCGGCGTCGTCGTATCAGTGAGTCAGGATCACCGCCCGAAGAGGATCTTGGCCTCTTCGTAACGCTCCACCGGGACGCCCTTGAGGCCGTCCAGCGCGCTGGCCAGGTCCTCCTGGACGATCTCGGTGCCGCGCAGCGAGGCCATGTGTCCCCAGGCCTGATCGTGGACCAGGTCCAGGGCCTTCATGCCGAAGCGTGTGGCCAGGACGCGGTCATAGCCGGTGGGGTTCCCCCCGCGCTGGATATGGCCCAGCGTGGTGTTGCGGGTCTCGATGCCGGTGCGCTCCTCGATGCGCGCAGTCAGCCATTCGCCGATGCCGCCCAGGCGGGGGCGTCCATCGGCCTCATGGCCCTTGCCGGCCAGTGCCTCGTCGTCGCCCTCAGGGATGAATCCCTCAGCGACCACCACCAGCGGTGAGCGGCCGCGGGAGTGGACCTGCTCCACCCATTCGCAGACCTGGTCGAGGTCGACCTTCTGCTCGGGGATGAGGATGGCGTGGGCACCGGCGGCCATGCCCGAGTGCAGGGCGATCCAGCCGACGTGGCGGCCCATGACCTCGGCCACCATGCAGCGGTGGTGGGACTCACCGGTGGTGCGCAGACGGTCCATGGCGTCGGTGGCGATCGAGATGGCGGTGTCGAAGCCGAAGGTGTAGTCGGTGGCCTTCAGATCGTTGTCGATGGTCTTGGGCACTCCGACCACGGGGATGCCGTCGTCGGCCAGGCGCTTGGCCCCCGCGAGCGTCCCTTCGCCGCCGATGGCGATGACGGCGTCGATGTCGTGACGCTTCATCTGCTTGGCGATGTTCTCCGGACCACCCTTGGGGTGGTTATAGGGGTGGGTGCGGGAGGTGCCCAGGATGGTGCCGCCTTCGCGGGCGAGTCCGCGAACGTCGTGGCGGGTGATCTCGGTGTAGTCACCCTCGATCAGGCCGCGCCAGCCGCCTTTGAAGCCGACGAACTCGTCGCCGTAGCTCTTGATGCCGTGCAGGACGGCGGAGCGGATCACGGCGTTGAGGCCGGGGCAGTCCCCGCCTGAGGTCAGCAGTCCGATGCGCATACTTGTGCTCATCCCTTCAACAGATGACGAATGGTCCTGGCGACGTCGGCAGGCTGGAGATTTCTTCGGGATTCAGTCTAATCCCCGTCAGCTTCCTGCGATCAGTGCGCGGATGCGTTCGATGCCGCGCGCGAGATCCTCATCGCCCAGCGCGTAGGACAGTCGGAGGAACCCGCTGGGGCCGAAGGCCTCGCCCGGGACCACGGCGACTTTGGCCTCCTCGAGGATGAGCTCGGCCAGCTCGGCGGAGGTGTTCGGCGTCCTGCCTGCGATTCCGGCGGCGGAGCCCTGCTCGCCGAGCGCGCCACGGACATCCACGTAGGCGTAGAAGGCGCCCTCAGGGGTGGGGCAGTCAAAGCCGGGGATGGCGTTGAGGCCCTCGACGATGGCGCGACGACGGCGGTCGAAGGCTCGCTTCATCTCCTCCACCGCATCCAGGGGCCCGGTCACCGCGGTCAGCGCGGCCACCTGAGACACGTTGGCCACGTTGGAGGTGGCGTGGGACTGCAGGTTGGAGGCCGCCTTGATGACATCGACGGGACCGGCCATCCAGCCGACGCGCCAGCCGGTCATGGCGTAGGTCTTGGCCACGCCGTTGAGCACGACCACCTGGTCGGCCAGTTCGGGGAGCGAGGCGATGGAGGTGAAGACGGCGTCGTCGTAGGTCAGATGCTCATAGATCTCATCGGTGACCGCCCACAGGCCCTTCGAGGCCGCCCAGCGGCCGATCTCCTCCACGGCATCGGGTGAGTAGACCGCACCGGTGGGGTTGGAGGGGGAGACGAAGAGCAGCACCTTGGTGCGTTCTGTGACGGCTGCCTCCAGCTGGTCCACGGTGACGCGGTAGCCCTGCTCGGGTCCGGCGAAGACGTCCACGGGCACGCCGCCGGCCAGCTTGATGGCCTCGGGATAGGTGGTCCAGTACGGGGTGGGGACGATGACTTCGTCGCCGGGGTTCAGCAGAGTGGCGAAGGTGTTGTACACCGCCTGCTTGCCGCCGTTGGTGACCAGGATGTTGGCGGCGGCCAAGGGCTTGCCGTCGATCCGGTACCCGGAGTCACGCGTGGTCTTCTCCGCCAGGGCCTCGCGCAGCTCAGGCAGGCCGGCAGCGGGGGAGTAGCGGTGGTAGCGCGGGTTGTGAGTGGCTTCGGCCGCGGCCTCGACGATATAGTCCGGGGTCGGGAAGTCCGGCTCTCCGGCACCGAATCCGATGACGTCCTCGCCGGCGGCCTTCATGGCCTTGGCCTTGGCATCGACGGCGAGCGTCGCTGATTCGGCGATGGCGCCGATGCGGTCGGAGATGCGGGAGGCAGCAGGCATGGTGGTTCCTTCGTCGTTCAAAGAGGCGTCGTTCGAGGAGGTCATCATCGACCACCCTACCGGCAGAGGCAGAGCCGCGTCAGGATCGTGGTTTGTCGTTCTGGACAGCTTCAGCGTAGACTGATTCACCGGTGTCTTGAACACCTCTACTGATCGTGCCTGCTGAGGTAGGCTCGTGACGCTGGAGCAGGACCCCGAAGGGCAGTGGCGCAATTGGTAGCGCAACGGTCTCCAAAACCGTAGGTTGCAGGTTCGAGTCCTGTCTGCCCTGCGCTGAGTCTCGTGTCTCGGCGGAAACACCCACCCGATCCGTTCTGACAGATGGAGCCTTCGTGTCGCAGACGCCTTCGACAGATGAGCAGGGTTCCCCTGCCGGAGGCGAACCCAAGGGCCCGTTCGGCAAGGTGTGGCTGTTCCTCCGCCAGGTGATCGATGAGCTCAAGAAGGTCGTTGTTCCGACCCGCAGGGAGCTGACCAACTACACGTTGGTCGTCCTGGTGTTCGTGATCATCGTCATCCTGATCGTCTCCGGCCTGGACCGCGTGTTCAGCACCGGCGCTGATTGGGTCTTCGGCGGGGGCGGTCCGGTCGAGGAGGGAGCGGATCCCGCTCCTGCCCCGGGCCCGGAGCAGGGTCCCGGCGGGGAGCTGGCCCCGGAGGACCTCGAGGACCTGAACCTCGACGATCTGGACATCGAAGGCGGCGAGGATGGCGAGCAGCCGGAGCCGGAAGGACCCGAGGGCGACGACGCCGAGTGATGCAGCAGATCGCTGCGTCAGCTGAGCATCACGGAAAGCAGGAGAGAAGTGTCTGAGCAGGATCTTTCGCAGGAGACTCCCGAGCAGGAGGCGACTCCCGAGGAGGAGAAGTCCTACGAGGAGCGCGCCCAGGAGCTCAGGGCTAAGCTGCGCCGTCAGCTCGGCGACTGGTACGTCGTCCACACCTACGCCGGCTACGAGAAGCGCGTGAAGTCCAATCTGGAGACCCGCATCCAGACCCAGGACATGGAGGACTACATCTTCGAGATCGAAGTCCCCATGGAAGAGGTCGTGGAGATCAAGGGGACCCAGCGCAAGGTCGTCAACCGGGTGCGCATCCCCGGCTACGTGGTGGTCCGCATGGAGCTCACCGACGCCTCCTGGGGCGTGGTGCGCCACACTCCGGGTGTGACCGGATTCGTGGGCAATGCCCATGACCCGCATCCGCTGAGCACCGACGAGGTCTTCGACATGCTGGCCGAGCACCTGCTGGGCAAGCCGGATGCTCCGCGCAAGGCCGTCGTCGACGGCGAGGAGACGGTGGAGGGCGAAGGTGCCGCCGCCGCACCGGCATCGGACGTGAAGGTCGACTTCGAGATCGGCGAGTCCGTGACCGTCACCGATGGTCCCTTCGCAACCCTGCCGGCCACGATCTCCGAGATCCACCCGGATTCCCGCCAGCTGGTGGTCCTCGTCTCGATCTTCGAGCGCGAGACCCCGGTGACCCTGAACTTCAACCAGGTCGAGAAGATCTACTGAGCCGATCCTCTCGGCTGGGCCGGAGTCCAGCACAACTACAGATGTCCGACGTCGCAGGTTCGCTTTGGCCTGCGGCGTCGAGCTGGTCGCTGCGCCACAGCGACCGACCCCTCCGCCCTCGCTCCTGAGGCCGGAGGAAGCACGGAAAGTAAGGACAGATTATGGCCCCCAAGAAGAAGGTCGCCGGTCTGATCAAGCTGCAGATCGAGGCAGGTGCCGCGAACCCGGCTCCGCCCATCGGTCCCGCACTGGGTCAGCACGGCGTCAACATCATGGAGTTCTGCAAGGCTTACAACGCGGCGACTGAGTCCCAGCGCGGCAATGTGATCCCTGTGGAGATCACGGTCTACGAGGACCGCTCCTTCACCTTCATCACCAAGACCCCGCCGGCTGCTGAGCTGATCAAGAAGGCCGCAGGCGTGCAGAAGGGCTCCGGTGTTCCGCACACCGAGAAGGTCGGCAAGCTGACCCAGGCCCAGGTCGAGGAGATCGCCCAGACCAAGATGGAAGACCTCAACGCGAACGACATGGCCGCCGCCTCCAAGATCGTGGCCGGCACTGCTCGTTCCATGGGCATCACCGTCGACGGCTGAACAGCCGTACCAGACATATAGGAAGGCCCGACGACGTCGGGCCGGTGGGAAGGGCCGAGCGCGGTCCGCGTACCACAACTGCTAAGGAGAACATCGCAGATGGCAAAGCGCAGCAAAGCATACAAGGCGGCACTCGAGAAGATCGGCGAGGACGCTGTCTACTCTCCGGCTGAGGCCGTCGCCCTGGCCAAGGAGACCAACCCCTCCAAGACCGACGCCACCGTCGAGGTCGCCCTGCGCCTCTCGGTCGACCCCCGCAAGGCCGACCAGATGGTGCGCGGCACCGTGAACCTGCCGCACGGCACCGGTAAGACTGCCCGCGTGGTCGTCTTCACCCAGGGTGACAACGTGGCCAAGGCAGAGGAGGCCGGAGCTGACTTCGTGGGCGGCGACGAGCTGATCGCCAAGGTCGCAGACGGTTGGACCGACTTCGACGCCGCCGTGGCCTCCCCGGACATGATGGGCAAGGTCGGCCGCCTCGGTAAGGTGCTGGGTCCCCGCAACCTGATGCCGAACCCGAAGACCGGCACGGTGACCCCCGACGTCGCCAAGGCTGTCGGCGACATCAAGGGAGGCAAGATCGACTTCCGCGTCGACAAGCACTCCAACCTCCACTTCATCGTCGGCAAGACCAGCTTCGAGCCCCAGCAGCTGGCGGAGAACTACGCCGCAGCCCTGGACGAGATCCTGCGCCTGAAGCCCAGCGCTTCCAAGGGTCGCTACATCCAGCGGGCCACGGTCTCCACCACGTTCGGCCCCGGCATCGCCGTGGACCCGAACGTGACCAAGGTGATCTCCGAGTGAGTCGCTAGGACCTTCTGATCGAGGGTCCGTGCACAGAGGCCTCGTTCCCATCTGGGAGCGGGGCCTCTGTCGTCTCCGGTGCCTGTCGCACACATAGAGGCAGGGTCCTCGATTAGGAGGACCCCGCATCTGCGTGTATAGTGATACCCGACCAAAGACCGCCGGTCGTTGTCGTCGTGTGCAGATCAGTGGCACTGAGAGGCACGGTCATCTGGCACCGCCAGAGTTGCGACGCAACTGTAAAGACCCTTGTGGGCGACCTGCGCAGGTGCGATGAAAGCCATTGGATCTCTTCGCGGAGCACTGTGTGTTCTGTGGCAGAGATGAGATGAGCCCCATGCGCCTGCGCATCGGGGCATTTTTTATGCCCTGCGCCCGGCAGGATCGACCGGCCCACTGACCGGAAGGAGTGCCATGGCGAATCCTGAGAAGGCTGCCGCCGTCGACGAGCTGAAGGAACTGTTCAGCAACTCGACCGCCGCAGTGCTCACGGAATACCGCGGCCTCTCCGTGGACAAGCTGCAGACCCTGCGGCGGTCCGTGCGGGAGAACGCACAGTACGCCGTGGTGAAGAACACGCTCACCGAGATCGCGGCCAAGGAATCCGGCATCGAGGCCTTCGACGGCAAGATGACCGGCCCGTCCGCCATCGCTTTCGTGCACGGCGACGTCATCGACGTAGCCAAGGCACTGCGTGACTTCGCCAAGGACAACCCCCAACTCATCGTCAAGGGCGGCTACATGGATGGCGCCGTCCTCGATGAAGAGGGAGTGAAGAAGCTCGCGGATCTTGAATCCCGTGAGGTTCTGCTGAGCAAGATGGCTGGCGCTCTCATCGGCGCCCAGTCCAAGGCTGCCGCTGTCTTCCAGGCACCGCTGTCCAAGGCCGTTCGTACGGCTGAGGCGCTGCGTGCCAAGCAGGAAGAAGCAGCCTGAGCTTTCAGCGCATCAACATCGCAAGATCCGCATCTAGCAACATTAAGGAGCCACTCTCATGGCTAAGCTGAGCAACGAAGAACTGATCGAGCAGTTCAAGGAGATGACCCTGATCGAGCTCTCCGAGTTCGTCAAGCAGTTCGAAGAGGTCTTCGACGTGACCGCAGCAGCTCCGGCTGCTGTCGCTGCCGCTCCGGCAGCAGGCGGCGAGGCAGAGGCTGCTGAGGAGCAGTCCGAGTTCGACGTCATCCTCGAGGACGCAGGCGACAAGAAGATCGGCGTCATCAAGGAGGTGCGCGGTCTGACCTCCCTCGGTCTGAAGGAGGCCAAGGAGCTCGTCGACGGCGCTCCGAAGCCCGTCCTGGAGGGCGTGGACAAGGACGCTGCTGAGAAGGCCAAGGAGACCCTGGAGGGCGCAGGCGCCAAGATCACCCTCAAGTGATCTGTGCGGCGTGAGCCGCATTCTCCAGCTTCTGCAGCTGCATACGAAGGACCCCGGAGGGAAATCCCTCCGGGGTCCTTCTGCATGTGTGCGGCTCTGGTCGCCGTCCAGACTGGGATGGCCGCCAGGGGCGGGTCCAGCAGCTCAGGCAGATGTCCTAGATCCGCTGTCCGGACCGGGGGAGCAGTCCGCCCACGACCAGCGCAACGCCGCCCAGGGTGCAGACGCCCAGGGCCACGACCAGCGGGTCCAGGAAGACGCCGAACAGCACGGTCATCACTGTCCACAGCGCCAGGATCAGACACATCGCCGCGAAGACCAGCTGGCCCAGCCGCGGTCCCGACTTCGGTGCGGGGGATGACGTCGGCTGCGTCGCCATCGGCTCCGGCCGCGGCGACGCCGAGAGCGCGTCGCCGTGCTGGGCCTCGGCCCGCTGCCACCAGCGCGGCTTCTTCTCCGGCTCCTTCCATGTGAAGTCCTCCTCCGACTGAGCCCTCAGCGATTCGGCCAGCAGCTCATCGATGTTCTCCGGCTCCGGGGGCATCGGCATCGCGGCGGTGGGGTTCGTCTCGTGGGGCGCGTCCCTGCGCACTTCGCGGGTGGGCTCTTCCGAGGGGTTCTGTGTGGGGCTCATGGTCCTTCGACCTCTTCTGCGTAGGTGGTGGCGTCATAGATCTCGACATTGCCGAATCCTGAGTTCAGATCCAGCTGGATCTCGGTCTCTGCATCCTCGGGCCCCAGCTCGGTGTCGGCTCCGGCGATTCCGCTCTCGTTGAACCGGCCGTCCTGGGTGCGGACGTCCAGATTTCCCATGGCGTGGCCGTTGTTGACCAGCACTCGAGCCTCATCCGGGACGACCACAGTCGTGTTGGCGAAGGCCATGTTGACCTCGGCATGGTGACTCTCGGACCCGTCGGCAGGTGCTCCGCTCAGGCCGCGCAGATCCATCACCGTGTTGGAGAAGGCGGTGGTCGTGGAGGTGCTGCTGGTGGTGTAGTTGCCGAACACGTAGTGCTCGGAGCTGCTGGAACCCTCGCCCGGGCTCGGAACGAGGACGGTCAGCACCACCATCACGCCGGCAGCGGTGCCCAGGGCGAAACCGTTGCCCTTCCTGCCGCGCGCCGCGGCGCTCATATGCCGGAAGGCCAGCAGGACTACCAGGGTCGCTGCACCCAGTGCCAGCACGCTCAGCGTAGACAGCCCGAACCACCCGCTGACGATCGCCAGCGCCGCGGTCGCCGGGACGATCAGTAGGATCAGGCCCCAGGTGAGCATCCGGCGTCGGCGTCGTTCAGCCCGCTCCTGCGGGCTCTGCGGGGCCGGCGCAGGGTACTGGTAGCTGTAGTCATAGCTGGAGGGATGTGCGGCTGAGGCGGACGACGCCGATGCAGCGGCCGTTCCCCCGGGAGCCGCCCCAGCACCGGCGCCTGCCCCAGCGCCATGTCCGGCGCCTGTGCTGCGTCCTGCCCCAGCGTCGGGGGCAGACGCGGAGTCCTTCGGATACCAGGCCGGCCTGCCGTCGGCGCGGGGACGAGCCTCAGCAGACCCGTCCTTCGAGGACGTCCGCGGCCCCGGCGCTTTTCCCTGACCACCCGCGTCCCCGGAGGTGGAGGCGCCCGCCGGGCTGCCGTCGGTCCGGTCGTCAGCGCCATCCCCCTCGGCATCCTCGCCGCGCTGATGCTGACCGCAGCCGCCGTTTCGGCTGATCAGCACATAGGCGCCCCAGATCACCGCGCCGATGACCAACAGGTTGATCAGCACGGCGAAGGGACCACCGATGTTGAGCGGGGTGAAGACGTTGACCGCGCCGAGCACCGCCAACAGCCCGGAGGTCACCACGGCTGCGCTGAACTGGCCGCGCACTGCGGATTCGGCGTGGATCCGGCCGTGCTGGTCCGGGACCAGCAGCCAGGCCAGACCGTAGAGCATGGCGGTGGGGGAGGCGACGAGGATCAGGGCGATGACGCCGATGCCGCGCAGCAGCGTCGCGTCCCATCCGGTGCGTTGAGAGACGGCGGAGAAGACGCCGCCGATCCATCCGCCCTCGGCGCGGCGGATGCCCGTGGAGCGCAGCCAGTCGAAGAACTGACGGCCGGTCTCCGGCTTCTCCTCGGAAGGCTGAGTGTTCGTGTGCTGTTCCATGTCTCAAGCCTCCTGCTCGCGGCCTCATCGCCGCTACTGGGGTCCACCCTGAGATGACCCTGATCCTCCCCTGGGATCCCCGGATATCCGGGCGAATCCGGGGATCGGGGACTCCGGTCCGTGGCAGGATGGGCCCATGACGACCCCGACGAGCCGGCCCCCGCTGCGGCGCGGCCTGGACACACCCGTGGCTGGAGTGTGCCTGGGTCTGGCCCGTCACCTGGGCGTCTCCGTCCCGGTGATCCGCACCGTGATGATCGCGCTGACCATCGCCGGGGGGATCGGGCTGATCCTCTACTGCTGGCTCTGGGCTTTTGTGCCGGTGGAGACGGAGCCGGAGCCTGAGGCGGCCCGCCGCGGGCTCTCCGGACCCGCTGTGGAGAATCCCGACGCCGGCGTACCCGGCAGCTCTCCCAAGCCCGACGCCGGAGGTGGGACCGGTTCCCGCGCCGGGCCCTCCGGAGCCTCGGGCGAGGAGGACTTCGCCGCGCGTCTGCGTCGAGGCCTCGATGTGCTGACCCGCTCTCCAGAGGTGCTGGCCGGAGGCCTCCTTCTGGGCATCGCCGGGATCATGGTGCTGCAGCTGGTGGGCCTCCGCGTCGACTGGTGGCTGATCGGTCCTCCGGCGATCCTGGTGGTCGGACTGCTGCTGGCCTGGTCCCAGGTCGATGCCGGGGAGGGCGCCAGGACCACACGCAGCCGACAGGCCGCGCTCTGGCAGTTCGCCGGCGGCGCCTTCCTGGTGCTGGTCGCGCTGTTGGTCATGGCTGGCGGGTTCATCCCGGCCGGAGAGCTGATCCTCAGCCTCGTACTGGCCGGGATGCTGCTGGCCGGCGTCGCGCTGGTGATCGCGCCGTGGCTGATCAAGATGTACCGCACCATGTCGGTGGAGCGGGCGCGTGCCGCCGCCGAGGCTGAGCGGGCCGACATCGCGGCTCATCTGCACGATTCGGTGCTGCAGACGCTGGCGATGATCCAGAAGCAGCGCCATGACCCGGCTGCCGTCGGCCAGTTGGCACGCAGCCAGGAGCGGCAGCTGCGTGACTGGCTCTACCGTCAGCAGGAGGCCCGGGGGCAGAATCCCCGGGGGCAGAATCCCCGGGGGCAGGAGACTCGCGGAGCGCAGCAGCCGGGAGAGGCCGGCGTCGGGGAACAGCCCCAGAGCCTCCGGGACCAGCTGATGGCGGCGGCCGCCGAGCTGGAGGAACTCTATACGGTTCCGGTGGAGGTGGTCACCGTGGGAGAGTCACACCGGGAAGACCATGAGGCGCTGGTGGCGGCCGCCCGAGAGGCGATCGTCAACGCGCTCAAGCATGCCGGGCCGGCGTCGGTCTATGCGGAGTCGGACGAACGCGAGGATGCGGTGTTCATCCGCGACCGCGGACAGGGGTTCGACGTCGACAGCATCGAGGAGGACCGGCTGGGTGTGCGAGAGTCGATCATCGGCCGGATGAGCCGTGCCGGAGGCCGGGCGCGGATCCGCTCTTCGGAGAGCGGCACAGAGGTTCAGCTGTTCCTGCCCGCTGAGGAGCGAGTGTCGAAGGAGACGGAGTCATGAGTGCAGAGACGCTGCGGCGTGTGGTGATCGTCGACGATCACGGGATTTTCCGTGCCGGGCTGAAGGCCGAGATGCAGGGTCGTGTGGACGTGGTGGGCGAGGCCCACGACGTCGAATCCGCTGTGGCCGCAGTCCATGAGCATCAGCCCGAGGTGGTCCTGCTGGATGTCCACCTGCCCGGCGGCACCGGCGGCGGTGGGGCTGAAGTGGTCACCCGCTGCCGAGACGTGCTGGAGGACGTCCGCTTCCTGGCCATCAGCGTCTCTGACCAGGCTGAGGACGTAGTCTCAGTGATCCGGGCAGGAGCCCGCGGCTACGTCACCAAGACCATCAGCACAGCGGACCTGGCCGACGCCGTGGAATCGGTGGCCACCGGCGACGCCGTCTTCTCGCCTCGGCTGGCCGGGTTCGTCCTGGACGCCTTCGGCACCTCCGGACTGGCAGAGGACGTGCGGGATGAGGAGTTGGATCGGCTCTCAGCCCGGGAGGTGGAGGTCATGAGACTGATCGCTCGGGGCTACACCTACCGGGAGATCGCCTCGGAGCTGTTCATCTCGATCAAGACGGTGGAGACCCACGTCTCCAAGGTGCTGCGGAAGCTGCAGCTGTCTTCCCGCCACGAGCTCACCCGCTGGGCCGAGCGCCGCCGGATCGTCTGATGCTCTGAACGGCCCCAGATGTGTTGAGGTCCCGGGATCTGACCCTCTCAGGGAGGGAGTTCCCGGGACCTCGACACATCGGGCAGGCGGTGGCGTGCCCTGGGACGCAGCTCAGCCGCGCACGGCCCACACGGTGGTGTCCGCAGGGACCACGACGCCGTCCGCGCCGCTGCTGCTCCCGGCCGCAGCATCTGCCGCGGAGCTCAGCACCACGGTCCAGCCCGCGGGCAGCTCCACCGGTTCGGAGCCGGTGTTGGCCATCAGCAGGACATCGGCGCGCTCGCCGGCTGGGTCGCTGCTCACCAGAGCCAGCACACCTCCGGCACCGGCCAGCTGAGGCTCATCGGCCAGGGAAGCGGTCCCCAGGCCGTACTCCCGGCGCAGCCGCAGCGCCTGACGGTGCAGCTCCAGCGTGGAGCCGGCGTCGCCGCGCTGGGAGCTCACCGCATAGTCGTCCCAGTCATCGGGCTGGGGCAGCCAGGACTTCCCGGTGGAGGAGAAGCCGTAGGCCGGAGCCCCTGCCTCCCACGGGATGGGCACGCGGCAGCCGTCGCGGCCCCGCTCCTCGCCGTCGGTGCGGAAGAAGGTCGGGTCCTGACGGGACTCCGCCGGCAGGGTGGTGTGCTCCGGCAGGGCCAGCTCATCGCCCTGGTAGAGGTAGGCGGAGCCGGGCAGGCCCAGCATCAGCAGAGAGGCAGCCCGGGCTCGGCGCAGGCCCAGCGCGCGGTCCGGCTGGGGATCCTGCGGGCCGATGCCCTTGTTCGGGCCGGAGTTGGTGGCCTCGGCGAAGCCCATGCGGGAGGCGTGGCGGACGACGTCGTGGTTGGACAGCACCCAGGTGGTGGGGGCGCTGACCGAATCGTTGACCGCATAGGACTCCGCGATGGTGGCGCGCAGCGCTGAGGCTTCCCAGGGCTGGGTCAGGAAGGCGAAGTTGAAGGCCTGGTGCATCTCATCGGCGCGGACGTAGCGGGCCAGGCGCTCCAGCGGGTCCACCCAGGCCTCGGCCACCAGCATCCGGTCCCCGGAGTACTCGTCCAGGATGGTGCGCCAGTGCCGGTAGATCTCGTGGACGCCGTCCTGGTCGAAATAGGGCGGCATGCCGGGGTTGTCGCCGGGAGCGTCGGCGGCCTCCGCGGCGCCGGAGACCATCTCCACATGTCCGGACCAGTCGGGCAGGCCCTCGGCCTTGATCATGCCGTGGGCCACGTCCACGCGGAACCCGTCCACTCCGCGGTCCAGCCAGAAGCGCAGGATGTCATCGAACTCGCGGTGGACCTCCGGGTTCTCCCAGTTCAGATCCGGCTGGGAGGTGTCGAAGAGGTTCAGGTACCACTGGCCGTCCTCGGCCCAGGAGGAGCCGGGGGCGTCCTCGCGCTCGCGGACCCGGGTCCAGGCCGGGCCGCCGAAGAGGGACTCCCAGTTGTTGGGCGGCTGTGCGCCGTCGGGCCCTGCTCCCTCACGGAACATGTAGCGCTCGCGCTCAGGGCTTCCCGGCCCAGCGGCCAAGGCGGCACGGAACCAGGCGTGCTGATCCGAGGTGTGGTTGGGCACCAGGTCCACCACCACGCGGATGCCCAGGCTGTGCGCCGTGTCGATCAGCTCATCGGCATCCTCCAGCGTGCCGAAGAGCGGATCGATGTCCCGATAGTCGGCCACGTCATATCCCGCGTCGTTCTGCGGGGAGCGGTAGAACGGGGAGAGCCAGATCGCGTCCACTCCCAGCTGCGCCAGGTGGTCCAGGCGGGAGGTGATGCCGGGCAGGTCGCCCATGCCGTCGCCGTCGCCGTCGGCGAAGGAGCGCGGATAGATCTGGTAGATCACCGCATGACGCCACCATTCGGTCTGCTCGGGCGACTGGACGTGCAGCGTGGCGGCTGCGCTCTGCGAGGTCGGGGAGGTCATATCGCTCCTGGGGTGAGGGGTCGGATCAGTCGGTCAGGGTCGAGGTCGGCGTCGGGTCCTGCTCTGCGCAGCAGCGGCAGGATCACGACGCCGGTTCGGCCAGTTCTGCAGGTGCGGCGGCTGTGGAGCCGCGCACCACCAGTTCCGGCTCGAACAGCAGCTCAGCGCTCGCGGGCAGCTCAGCTGACTGGTTCTGGATCTGCCGCAGCAGAGTGGCCATGGCGGAGCGGCACAGCGCATCCACCGGTTGGCGCAGCGTGGTCAGCGGAGGATCGGTGAAGGCGACCATGCTGGAGTCGTCGAAGCCCACCACGGAGAGGTCCCGGGGCACGTCCAGTCCGGCGGATCGGGCCGCTCGGATCACGCCCAGGGCCATGACGTCTGAGCCGCAGACCACTGCCGTGCATCCCCGTTGGATCAGGTCGGTGCCGGCTGCCACGCCGCCTTCAAGGGTGAACAGCGAGTTCGCCAGTTCGCCGCCCTCAGGGTCTTCGGGCAGATGCCGCGCCACGGCGGTCTGGAACCCTTCGATCTTGCGCAGCGTGGGCACGAACTGGGTAGGTCCGGTGGCCAGGCCGATCCGCCGGTGACCCTGGGCGGCAAGGTGGCGGACGGCCAGGTCCATGGCGGCGTGCTCATCGGTGGAGAGCGCCGGGGCCTGGATCTCCTCCTGGGTCCCGTTGATGACCACCAGCGGGATGTTCAGGTCGTCCAGCTGCCGGTAGCGGCTCAGATCGGCCTCGGTGTCCGAATGCTGTCCGGAGACGATGACGATCCCGTCCACCTGGTGACGCTGGAGCATGTCCAGATAGTCCTGCTCGCTGATCCCGCCGGGGGAGCCGGTGCACAGCAGCTGGGTGTAGCCGGCCCCGGCGGCGGCATGTTCGATGCCCTGAGCGAAGGCCGGGAAGATCGGGTTGGACAT
Source organism: Nesterenkonia lacusekhoensis (assembly GCF_017876395.1). NCBI lineage: Bacteria > Bacillati > Actinomycetota > Actinomycetes > Micrococcales > Micrococcaceae > Nesterenkonia > Nesterenkonia lacusekhoensis. The sequence continues at coordinate 195,325 of NZ_JAGINX010000001.1, forward strand.
CTCGCCCACGATCAGGCCGATGAGCCCGGTGGGGCGATGGCGCGGGCGGCCGGCCTCGGCGCGGGTGTAGCCCAGCTCTTCCACGGCGGCCATCACCGCGGCCCGGGTCTCCTCGCCGACGCCGGGGCGTCCGTTGAGCACGCGGGAGACGGTGGCGGTGGAGACACCGGCCCGTGCAGCGATGTCGGTGAGGCGCATAGATCTCCTTCGGTCGGGATCAGCTTAGAGCCTGCAATGGGTGCAGGAAAGCTTCTGAAAAATGTTGCAGTAATGTTGCACGCGGTGCTACGGTCAACGCGATGTGATCAGCGACACTCCGCTGATCGACCTGACCGTTCACGACTCCAGGAGTCCTGATGCACCGAGGCATCGTCGCCGTATCCGCCGCCGCTGCGCTGCTCGCCCTCTCCGGCTGTGCCGGGGACGGTGTGGCGCTGGATGACCAAAGTCGCAGCCTGACCATCTGGGTGGATGACGACCGCCAGGAGCCAGTGGCCCGCGCCGTCGAGCAGTTCACCGAGGACACCGGCGTGGAGGTGGAAATCGTGTTGCGCAACTACGAGGAGATCCGCAACGACTTCATCTCCCAGGTCCCCACCGGAGAGGGTCCCGACATCACCGTGGGCGCGAACGACTGGCTGGGAGAGCTGGCCGTCAACGGGGTCATCAGCCCGATCGAGCCCGGAGAACTCACCGAGGAGATGGAGCCGGTCTCCCTGGAGGCCTTCACCTATGAGGGCCAGACCTGGGCGGTGCCCTATGCCATCGAGAACCTCGCGCTGATCCGTAACACCGCGATGACCGACGTGACCCCGGAGACCTGGGACGAGGCCGTGGAGGTGGGGGAGGAGCTCGACGCTGACTACCCCATCCTGCTGCAGATGGACACCGAGGGTGACCCCTACATGATGTATCCCATGCAGACATCCTTCGGAGCAGAGGTCTTCGAGCAGGCCGAGGACGGCAGCTATGAGCCCGAGATAGCTATGGGCGGTGAGCCCGGTGCCGAGTTCGCCCAGTGGTTGGACGTCCAAGGTCAGGCCCGAGTGCTGGACACTACGGTCACCTTCGACATCGCTCGGGAGGCCTTCGCCAATGAGGAGTCCCCGTATCTGATCTCCGGCCCGTGGATTCTGCCGGAGGTGGAACACCTAGATGTGGCTGTGGAGCCCATTCCGCGTCCAGGAGACCAGGAGGCCGTGCCCTTCGTCGGGGCCCAGGGCTTCTACATCTCCTCCCAGACGGAGAGCCCGCTGCTGGCCGCTGAACTGGTGACCGACTACCTGGCCAGCCACGACGCGCAGGTGGCCCTGTTCGAGGCCGGCGGTCGCACTCCCGCGCTGCAGTCAGCGGCCGAGGTGGCTGCCGAGGACCCGCGGATGGACGGATTCGCCCAGGTGGGCGCTGAGGGGCTGCCCATGCCCGGGATCCCGGAGATGGCCATCGTCTTCGACTACTGGGGTGTGGCCCATGCCCAGATCGTCGACGGGCGCAGCCAGGACCCGGCGGTGACCTGGGAGCAGACCATGGACACGATCCAGGCGCAGGTTGATGACTGAGCGCAGCCAGACGACTGAGGGGACAGCAGTGAGACAGACAGCAGGCACACCGCATGCCAGCTATGGCCGAGGCTTCTGGGTGAAGCTAGTCATCATGGCGATCATCAACGCCGTCGGCGTGATGATCATCTTCTCGGCGGCACAGGCCCAGAGCTGGGGGATCCTGGCCGGTATGGCCGGGCTGCTCATCGCGGCCGACTGGGTCTACTTCTCCAAGCGGGCCCTGCCGCTGAAGTACATCCTCCCCGGCTTCGCGTTCCTGCTGGTCTATCAGGTCTTCGTGGTCCTCTACACCGCCGGCATCGCCTTCACCAATTACGGCACCGGGCATATCGGCTCCCAGCAGGACGCCGCCGATCAGCTGGTGGCCCAGAACGAACAGCGGGTGGAGGGCAGCGAGTCCTACCCGGTCGCCGTCGTGCTGCCGGAGGGCGAGGACGGCGGACTGCTGGGCGAGGAGGAGCTGGGCTTCGCCGTCGTCGAGGACTCCCAGGTGCTGGTGGGCACCGCCGAGCAGCCGCTGCGGCCGGTGGAGGGTGCCGAGGCCGACGCCGATCAGGTCACCTCCGTGCCCGGCTACCAGGTGCTGGACCGTGAGGAGGTCCTGGACCGGCAGACCGAGGTCGCGGAGCTGCGGGTGCCCTTCGGCGAGGATGAGGCCGAGGGAGCGCTGCTGACCCAGGACGGGCGCACCGCCCATGTCTATGAGCAGACCCTGGTCTATGACGAGGAGGCTGAGACCCTGACCCATGTGGAGGACGGGACGGTCTACTCGCCCACGGAGGAGGGGCTCTTCGCCGCCGAGGACGGCACGGAGCTGGCCGTGGGCTGGCGGGTGTTCGTCGGCTTCGACAACTTCGTCACCGGTATCGCCGACACCCAGACCGCCGGGCCGTTCTTCGAGGTGCTGGCCTGGACCTTCGTCTTCGCCCTGGCCTCGGTGGTGCTGACCTACCTGGTGGGCATGTTCCTGGCCATCGCCTTCCAGCACGAGCGGCTGCGGGGCCGGAGGATCTACCGGGTGCTGGTGATCCTGCCCTATGCCTTCCCCGGCTTCCTCTCCGCGCTGCTGTTTGCCGGCATGCTCAACGAACGCTTCGGCTTCGTCAACGAGGTGCTGCTGGGCGGGGCCTCGATCCCCTGGCTGACCGATCCCTGGCTGGCCAAGCTCTCCATCATCCTGGTCAACACCTGGCTGGGCTTCCCCTATATGTTCCTGGTCTGCATGGGGGCCCTGCAGGCCATCCCCAAGGACTCCTTGGAGGCGGCATCCATCGACGGGGCCGGCCCGCTGCGCCGCTGGTGGTCGGTGACCCTGCCCATGCTGATGGTCCCGACAGCGCCGCTGCTGATCGCAACCTTCGCCTTCAACTTCAACAACTTCAACCTGGTCTACATGCTCACCGGGGGAGGGCCCCGCATGGAGGGCGTGGAGGCGCCGGTGGGTCACACCGACATCCTGATCACCATGGTCTTCAAGATCTCAGGGCTGGCCAGCGGGCAGGCCACCGACTACGGCCTGGCCGCGGCGATGTCGCTGGTGATCTTCCTGATTGTCACCGTCATCGCGGTGATCAGCTTCCGCCGGACCCGATCCCTCGAGGAGATTCACTGATGGCTGAGAACACACTGTCTGTGCACCGGAGAGCGGGCCGCGGCGGCGTCGCACGCTGGTTCGCGGAGCTGGGCTGGCGCCATCTGGTGGCGGTGATCGCCTCGGCCGTCGCGGTCTTCCCGATCATCTACATCGTCTCCGCCTCCCTGGCCGAGCGCGGAACCCTCACAGGGTCCAACGAGCTCTTCCGCACCATCACCTTCAGCCACTACGCAGGACTGGGGGACACGTACTTCTGGACCTGGGTGGTCAACACGCTGGTGATCGGGCTGGTGACCGCCGTCGGGACGGTGCTCATGGGCGCGGCCGCGGCCTATGCCTTCTCCCGCTTCCGCTTCACCGGGCGGCGAGCGGGGCTGGCCACGCTGCTGGTGCTGCAGATGTTCCCGCAGGTGCTGGCCTTCGTGGCGATCTTCATCCTGGTCCTGGGCCTGCGCGAAGTGGTCCCCGTGCTGGGCCTGAACAGCCAGCTGGGGCTGATCTTCGTGTACCTCGGTGGAGCCCTGGGCGTGAACACCTTCCTGATCTACGGATTCTTCAACACCATCCCCCGGGACCTGGACGAGGCGGCTAGGATCGACGGCGCGAGCCATGCCCAGATCTACTGGACGATCATCCTGCCCCTGGTGCGGCCCGTGCTCGCCGTGGTCGGGCTGCTGGCCTTCATCGCGACCTTCTCCGACTTCGTGCTGGCTCGCCTCATCCTGGTCTCCGAGGAGCGGTGGACCCTGGCCGTGGGCCTCTACAGCTGGGTGGCGGGCGAGCTCGACGCCAACTGGGGGCTGTTCGCGGCAGGGGCGGTGATCTCCGCGGCTCCGGTGCTGATCCTCTTCCTGGCGCTGCAGCGCTATATCGTGGGAGGGCTGACCGCTGGTGCGGTGAAGGGCTGAGGCGAGCGGCCGGCGTCGTCGGCTCCAGCCTCGGGTGCTGCGTTCGATGTGTTGAGTTCCCGGGTCCTGCCAGTGGGGCAGTTCCCGGGAACTCAACACACCTGGCCCGACGCCGGCCTCCTCGTCACGTACCGGGCACACCAGTGGAGCTGCGCACCACCAGCTGCGGGGAGAGCCTCTCGTGCAGATCCTCTGAGCGTCCGGCGAGGCGCTGGCTGAGCATCTCCAGCGCCATGCGGCCCATCTGCTGCCGCGGTTGGTCCACGCTGGTCAGCTGGGGGCGAAGCATGCGGCAGATGCTGGAGTTGTCATAGCCGACCACGCTGAGCTGCCCGGGGACGCTGACCCCGGCATCCAGGCAGGCTCCGACGAGGTCGGCGGCGACCCGGTCGTTCTGGGTGAAGACCGCTGTGGGCGGGGCCTTCTCCTCGCGGAGCTGAAAGATCACGTGCCGGACAGCGGCATCTACGCGCTGAGGGCCCTCGACCCGGGGCTCGATGCCGGGGACGTGCTCACGCATGACCTCACGGAAGGTGGCCTGCCGGTGCATCGCCGCTGGGCGGGCGGATCCGGTCAGGTGGATGATCCGCTCATGGCCGAGCTCGGTGAGATGCTCCACGGCCAGCCGTGCCCCGATCTCATCATGGTTGGCCACGGAGTCCACGCCGGAGACCAGTTCCGGGAGTCGACCGGCCACCACCAGCGGCACGCGGCGGGCGATCTCCTCCAGCGCCTGCGGGGGCAGCCACGAGGAGACGATGACGACCCCCTCCACGCCGAGCGCCAACAGCGAATCCAGTTCGGTGCGCAGCTTGGCGGCATCGCGCCGTCCGTGTCCGATCACCAGCCGCAGGTCCTGTTCGGCTGCCGCGTCCTCCACCCCTGCGGTCACGTCCCGGTGGTAGCTGTTGCCCAGGTCCTGCAGAAGCACGCCCACCAGCCCGCTGCGTCCCTGGACCAGAGACCGCGCCCACACGTTGGAGCGGTAGCCCAGCTCCTGGGCGACGCTGAGGATGTGCTGACGGGTGGCCTCCGAGAGGCCCTTCTGATTCCGCACCGCCAGCGAGACAGCGGACTTCGAGACTCCGGCGGCGCGTGCGACGTCGTGGACCGTGGGTGGGCGGCTGGTCTGTGCGGGATTCACGGCACCACAGTAGATCGGCGGTGGCGCGGCCGCGCCGTTTCTAGAACGTTCCAGCGGAAATTTCTGGAACGTTCCACTCCCCGTCACCTTCTATGCGTCGTCGCCTCACTCTGAGTTCGTAGTTTCGACCCGGTCGCTCCCGCTGCGGCCGCAGAATCAGAGAAGAGGTACGACTCGATGCTCGACAGCCCCGCACCAGAGGTCACGGCAACATCTTCCACCGGTGCCGCCGGCCCCGCCGACGCGCCTGACGTCGCCGACACGCCCGACGCCGCCGACACAGTGGAGGAGACCCTGCACGCTCTGTGCCGTCCCAGCGCACTTCTGCTGGACTTCGGGGGAGTCATCGTCAGCACCTCCAAGCGTCCCGAGGGTCGCCGCGCCTTCGCCCAGCAGCTGAGCAGCCGGCTGGCGCGCACCGGCGTCGAGGTCTCTGCTCAGCGGCTGGAGAGCTGCCTGCAGGCCGGCGCCACCTCGCTGAAGCACTGGAAGCATGCCTCCTCGCGGCGCAGCCTGCCGCGTGAGCTCAGCGTCCAGGAGATCCTCGGGGACTTCTACTTCGGAGACCTCGAGGACCCGGCCCGGGCTGTGCTGACCGGCTGGGGCACCGAGCTGCTGGATGAGATGGCCACCGCGCTGACCGACCACACGCTGCGCGACGGGGCCCGGGAGCTCATCGAGTTCGCCCGGGAGCACTCGCTCCCCCTGGGGATCGTCTCCAACGCCCACTCAGGGCGCAGCCATCGGCGCATCCTGGCCGAACTGGGCCTGGCTGAGGCCTTCGGTGTGCAGATCTACTCCGATGAGGCGGGCATCCGGAAGCCCCACCCGCAGATGCTCTGCCGGGCGGCGGAGGCCCTGGGCGCTGACCTCGCCGAGAGCTGGTACGTCGGCGACACTCTGGACCGCGATGTGGTGGCCGGCCGGCGTGCCGGCGTCGGGGCGGTGATCCTCACCCGCTCTCAGCACACTGATGAGCCGCCCTTCCCCGTGGAGTCCCAGCCCGAGGCGGTCCTGGAGACCCCCGCCGAACTGCTGGAGCTGCTGCGCCGCAGGCTCGCCTCCGCCCCCGGCCCCGATGATCGGGCCGCGACGCCGGCCGCCTCGCTGCATCCGGCCGCCTCGGTCCCGGCCCAGCTCGCCGCCGGGACGGTCTCCGGCATGCAGAACCGGGCCATCCTCTTAGATCACGGCGGGGTCGTCTCCGCCCCGCGGAAGCAGGCTGAGCCCTTCCGGGAGGCCGCTGAGACGGTTGAGGCCGTGCTGGCGCGCTCCGGCAGCGCCGTGGAGCCGGGCATGGGTCGGCATATCGTCGAAGTCGCCCATGAGGAGTACAAGAAGTACAAGGCCGCACAGGACGAATCCGAGCTCTACGGGGAGGTCACCCCGCGGATGTATTGGGGCGAGTTCACCGCCTCCACGGTGACCGCCCGGCAGCGACAGGCCCTCGTGGCCGCAGCCGAGGTGCTCCATCCGGCCCTCTACCGTTCCAAATCCTCCAAGACCGAGCGCCCCGGCATCCGGTCCATGCTGCTCCACGCGGTCGAGACCGGCCGCCGGGTGGTCATCGTCTCCAACACCATCTGCGGCACCGGGGTCCGCGGGATCATCCGCTCCTACGGACTGGACGGGCATATCGCCGGATGGGTCTGCTCCGACGAGATCGGGCTGAAGAAGCCGCATCCGGAGATCTTCCTGCGCGCGCTGGCGATGGCCGGCGTCGCCCCGGAGCATGCCGTGATGGTGGGGGACAAGCCGTTCAACGATGCCTACGGAGCTCAGAGAGCCGGCATCGGACGGCGGATCCTGACCCGCGGCGGCTCCGGAGAGGAGTCCGAGCTCCAGGAGGCGTTGACCGCCGGGTGGGCCACCGACCTGGTCACCGATCCCGGTGAGATCCCCGCCCTGCTGCACTGACCGCAGCAGCACCGTTCCACTGCACGCCCGTACCGCACCACTCGCACTGCATCACTGGCATCGCCCACACCTGAGAGGTTCACCATGCGTCATGCACCCCGCGCCGCAGCTGCCCTGACCACCGGACTGATCGCCCTGACCGCCTGTGGCGGGGGAGGAGGGGAGGCCCAGGCGGGCGACTCCGGCCCCGGACGCGACACCGGCATGGAGACCGGCGCCCCGAACATCGCCGAGCAGCGCACCGCCCCCGCCGGGGAGGCCCCTGACCTGGCGGAACAGGTGGAGGCCGGCGATCTGCCGCCGCTGCAGGAGCGAGTGCCGGAGGAGGCCGTGACCCTGATGGGCAAGGACGGCGTCGGTCAGTACGGCGGCGAGATGCAGATGGCCATGCTCGACGCCGACGACGACTCGACCATCCGCCGCTACGCCGCATATGAGCCCCTGGTCCGCTGGGATGCCGACTGGTCCGATGAGCTGGCCCCCGGCGTTGCGAAGGAATGGGAGGTCTCGGAGGACGCCCGGACCTACACCTTCCACCTGGAGGAGGGGATCCGGTGGTCCGACGGCGTGCCCTTCACCGCCGATGATCTGGTCTTCGGCTACGAGGACGTCCTGATGAACGAGGAGCTGACCCCCGGTCCCACCGAATACCTGATGGACCCGGAGGGCAACTGGCCGGAGGTCACCGCCCTGGACGACCACACCGTGGAGCTGCAGTTCCAGGAACCTCACGGCCTGTTCCTGATGCAGCTGGCCCGCGCGGAGGAGGACGGCAAATTCCACCGCTTCCCGCGCCATTACCTGGAACAGTTCCACATCGACTACAACGACGACGCCGCGAGCCTCGCCGAGGAGGAGGGCTACGAGGGCTGGGCCGACATGTTCACCTCCAAGGGCTGGGTGACGTTGGGCACCGGCTTCGACGCCCGGTGGATGAACCCGGACCTTCCCCAGATCAACCCGTGGATCATCGAGACCCCGGCCTATGAGGGGACCCGGGTCACCGCAGTGCGCAACCCCTACTACTGGAAGGTGGACGAGGACGGCAATCAGCTGCCCTATGTGGACCGTCTGGTCTACGACGTCTTCGCGGACCAGGAGGTCATCGCCTTCCGCGCCGCGGCCGGAAACATCTCCTATCAGGACCGGCACTTCGACCACGACTTCCGCCCGCTGCTGGCCGAGTCCATGGAGGAGAACGGCTTCGGGCTGATCGACGTCACCTCCACAGACATGAACACCATGCTGTTCAGCTTCAACCACATCCACCCAGATGAGGAGATGCGAGAGATCTTCCAGGACGTGAACTTCAAAGCCGGGCTCTCCCATGCGATGGACCGCGAGGAGATCATCGAGCTGGTCTACTTCGGCCAGGGCGAACCGTCCCAGGCGGCGCCCCGAGAGGGCTCCCCGTACTATCACCAGGAGCTCGCGGAACAGTATCTCGAGCACGACGTCGAGCTCGCTGAAGAGTATCTGGATCAGGTGCTGCCGGAGAAGGACGAGCAGGGCCGCCGGCTCGACTCGGACGGCCGGCCCTTCACCTTCTCCGTGGACGTGGCCACCGACCGTTCGGTGGAACACGTCGATGCTCTGCAGCTGGTCCAGGAGCACTGGGCCGAGGTGGGCCTGACCTTGGAGATCAACTCTATGGACCGGGACCTGCGCAACGAGCGCCGCGACGCCGGGGAGTTCGACGTCTACGTCCGCGACGGATCGGCCGGTCTGCAGGACGCGATCCTGCGCCCTCACTGGTACATGCCCTACGGGGACTCCGGCGCCTACGCCTGGTCCTGGGGCTCCTACTTCCTCGACGGGGAGGATGCCGGAGAGGCCCCGCCCGAGGACTCCCTGGCCTGGGACCAGTGGGAGATCTATGAGGAGATTCTGGTCACCGGAGATCCGGAGGAGCAGGCCGAGCTCATGGAGGAGCTGCTGGACCTCTCCGCAGAGGCCTTCTGGACCATCGGCGTCTCCACCAGCCCCAACCGGGTCGGTGTGGTGGCCGACGGGCTGAACAACGCCCCGCATGAGCTCTACGAGGCCAGCGCCTTCCAGAACCCCGGTCCCGCCTACCCCGCCGTCTGGTGGTGGGAGGACCCTGAGTCCGCCGAGGCTGAGGACGAGGGGACCGTCCAGGACGAGGCGGAGGACGTCGACGTCGAACTGGAGCCTGACGACAGCTGATGCTGACCTACACTCTGCACCGGATCGGCTGGTCGCTGCTGACCATCTGGCTGATCTCCGTCGTCTGCTTCTTCATCATCCAAGCTCCGCCCGGAGACTTCGTCTCTGTGCTGATGGCCTCGGCGGAGGAGGATGGACGGCGTCTCTCCGCCGCCCAGGTGGAGGTGCTGCGGGACCGATACGCGTTGGACATGCCGTGGTACGGCCAGTACTGGGCGTGGATCAGCGGGATCGTCACCGAGGGCGACTTCGGCTACTCGTTCCGCTGGAACCGACCGGCCGCAGACGTGATCATGGAGCATCTGCCCTTCACCATCCTGCTGGCCGGGGGCTCCATGATCCTGACCTGGATCATCGCCTTCGCCATCGGCATCTACACCGCGGTGAAGCGGTACAGCCTGGGCGACTACTTCTTCACCTTCATGGGCTTCATCGGGCTCTCCGTGCCGAACTTCGTGCTGGCGCTGGTGTTCATGTACATCGCCTTCCGATATTTCGGCATGAGTGTGGGCGGGCTGTTCTCTCCGGAGTTCGTGGAGGCCGACTGGTCCCCGGCCAGAGCCTGGGACCTGCTGAAGAACCTGATCGTGCCGGCACTGATCATCGCCACCGCAGGAACTGCCGGACTGATCCGCATCACCCGGGCCAACCTCTCCGATGAGCTGGCCCAGCCCTACGTGGTCGCAGCCCGGGCCCGCGGCCAGCGGGAGAGTGTGCTGACCCTGCGCTACCCGGTGCGGGCAGCGATGAACCCCTTCATCTCCACTGTCGGCTACGCGATCCCCTCGGTGATCTCCGGGGAGATCATCGTCTCGCAGGTGCTCTCGCTGCCCACCACCGGCCCGGTCCTGCTGGGTGCGCTGCGCAACCAGGACATGTACCTCGCCGGCAGCTTCATCCTCATCCTCGGGGTGCTCACCGTGATCGGTACGGTGATCTCCGATCTGGTGCTGGCCTGGGCAGATCCACGGGTGCGCCGCCAACATTCAGGAGCCGCCGCATGAGCCGGAACCAGACCGTCGAGCTGAAGTCTGCGCGCTCGCTGATGTGGACCCGGTTCCGTCGGCACAGACTCGCCCACGTCTCGCTGTGGATCATCGTCGGGATCTACCTGGTCGCGCTGTTGGCCGATGTGATCGCACCGCGGCCCGCCGGGGACTACGACGTCGACCACCCCTACGCTCCGCCGCAGTCGATCACGCTGACCGATCCGGGGGACGGCCGCGGATTCGGGCTCTATGTCCACGGCTACACCCAGGAGTTCGACGAGGTCTCGTGGAACCGGGAGTACGTCACTGACGAGGAGGAGCTGCACAAGCTGGGCCTTTTCGTCCCCAGCGGCCACGACTACCGGTTCCTCGGACTCTTCGAGACCGACCGGAAGCTGCTCGCGCCGGAGGACGCCGATGCCCCCTTCTATCTGCTGGGCGCAGACTCCAACGGGCGGGACATCTTCTCCCGGGTGATCTATGGAACCCAGGTCTCGATGTCCATCGGGCTGATCGGCGTCGTGCTCTCCCTGGTGATCGGAGTGACGCTGGGGGCGCTCGCCGGTTTCTTCCGCGGACCGCTGGACACCGCCATCCAACGGATCACCGAGCTGTTCATGTCCATCCCCACGCTGCCGCTGTGGATGGCGCTGGCCGCGGCGCTGCCGCAGCACTGGAGTCCGCTGCAGGTCTACTTCGGGATCACCGTGCTGCTCTCGCTGATCGGCTGGACCTCGCTCTCCCGTGAGGTCCGCGGCCGGGTGCTGAGTCTGCGCAGCGAGGACTATGTGGTCTCCGCGCGGCTGGACGGGGCCAGCAGGTTCCGAGTGATCCGGCGCCACATCCTGCCCAGCCTGACCAGCCACATCATCGCCTCGGTGACGCTGGCCGTTCCGGCGATGATCCTGGCCGAGACCTCCCTGTCCTTCCTCGGTCTGGGGCTGCAGCCTCCGGTGGTCTCCTGGGGCGTGCTGCTGCAGGAGGCGCAGAACGTGCGCAGCGTGATCACCGCACCGTGGCTGCTGATCGTCCCCTCCGCCGCGGTGGTGATCGCCACATTGGCCCTGAACTTCCTCGGCGACGGACTGCGCGACGCCGCCGACCCCTATGGAGGTGCACGATGAGCATCCAGACCGGTGCTGCAGCAGCAGCCACGACGCCGACCGTCTCTGCGCTGGGCTCGGACGGGCAGGCCCCCGAGGTGCGTCAGCCGCCGCACCCTCTGCTGGAGGTCCGAGGGCTGCGGGTGGAGTTCCCCACCGATGAGGGTCTGGTGACCGCAGTGGACGGCGCCGATCTGAGCCTGCGGCCCAACCAGGTCCACGCGTTGGTGGGCGAGTCCGGCTCCGGCAAGTCCCAGACCGCCCGAGCCGCGCTGGGGCTGCTGGACCCTCCCGGCCGGATCGCCGGTGGGGAGATCCTCTTCCGTCCGCCCGGTGCTCAGCCGGTCGATCTGGCGGAGCTCAAGCCCCGAGGTGCGCGCATGCGGCGGGTCCGCGGCGGCGAGGTCGGCATGATCTTCCAGGAGCCGGCCCGCAGCCTCTCGCCCATGCACACGGTGGGCTTCCAGATCGCCGAAGCGATCCGGCTGCATCGTACGGTCGAAGGACGTCCATTGAGTCGCAGACAGGCCTGGGCAGAGGCGGTGGAGGCGCTGCGCGATGTGCAGATCCCGCGGGCCGAGTTGCGTGCCAAGTCCTATCCCTTCGAGCTCTCGGGCGGGATGCGGCAGCGGGCGATGATCGCGATCGCCCTGGCCGGCCGTCCGGATCTGTTGGTGGCCGATGAGCCCACCACCGCGCTGGATGTCACCACCCAGGCGCAGATCCTCCAGCTGCTGCGTGAGATCCGGCAGCAGCGCGATATGGGCATCCTCTTCATCACCCACGACCTGGGCGTGGTGGCTGAGATCGCCGATGAGGTCTCGGTGATGCGCCGCGGCCACGTGGTGGAGAGCCGAGCTGTCCACGAGCTCTTCGCCGCACCGGAGCATGAGTACACCCAGGTGCTGTTGGAGGCCACGCCCACGCTGCGCGCCGGAGCGGCCGAGCCGACGGTGCGCAGCGCCCTCGCGCAGGCTGATCCGCTGGTCTCGGTGCGGGATCTGACCCGTACCTTCTCCCTGAAGACCGGGACGCTCGGGATGGGCCGCAACCGGCTGAACGCCATCGACGGGGTGGATCTGGACATCTATCCAGGGGAGACGCTGGGCCTGGTGGGGGAATCGGGGTGTGGGAAGTCCACACTGGCCAAATGTCTGCTACGCGTGGAGAAGCCCAGCTCCGGGTCCATCCGGCACCGTCTGACGGAACAGAACATTCAACAGAACATTCAGGCGGGGGCTTCACAGGGCGCTGAAGCCGGCACTGAGGTAGCCTCGGCTCCGGAGTCCGCGCTGGGGGATTACCGCCGGCAGATCCGGATGGTGTTCCAAGACCCGTTCGCCTCCCTGAACCCACGGATGACCGTGGAACAGATCTTGGCTGAGCCGCTGCGCGGCCTGGGCCTCTCCGCCGATCAGCTGCACCAGCGCTTGGTGGAGCTGATCACCATGGTGGGCATGGAGCCTGCGCATCTGGCGCGGCATCCGCATGCCTTCTCCGGCGGGCAGCGTCAGCGGATCGGCATCGCCCGGGCGGTGGCCACCGACCCGCAGGTGCTGGTGGCCGATGAGGCGGTCTCTGCACTGGATGTCTCCGTGCGCGCACAGATCCTGGACCTGCTGGCACGGCTGCAGGAGGACCGGGGGCTGAGCTGCCTGTTCATCTCCCACGACATGTCCACGGTGGAGCATCTGGCCGACCGCGTCGCTGTCATGTACCTGGGCAGGATGGTGGAGGTGGCGCCGGCCGAGGAGCTCTTCGCCGCCCCCTCCCACCCGTATACCGAGACGCTGCTCTCTGCGGTGCCCATCGCGGACCCGGTGCGGCAGCGAGCCCGGGAGCAGGTGGAGATCACCGGCGAGCTGCCCGATCCGACGCAGCGGCCCGACGGCTGCCCCTTCCGCACCCGGTGCCGCTTCGCCCAGGAGATCTGTGCGACGGAGGCGCCGGCGCTGCGTGAGATCGCCCCGGGCCGGCGGAGCGCCTGCCACTTCGCCGAGGAGCTGGAGCTCAGCGGCGTGGTGAGGTGAGGCTCCGGCGTCGCAGGTCTCAGTCCCTCCGGGTCAGGGCGATCAGCTCCTGGACCTTCTGTGAGTCCAGCCCGGAGCCTGCGAAGCTGCTGATCCGTCCCAGTGGGAAGGACTCCATCATCCTCAGCATGCCCTCGGCGCTGAAGACGGAGTCATCGGCGCCGGCGGCCTGCTCCAGCTGCGAACGGATCATCGGGCCGGTGACCGGATGGGCCAGCGCATCGCCCAGTGTGGACTCCTCGCTCAGCGGCAGGGCGACCTCATCGCCGGGCAGCTCCACTGTGGTCTCCAGCCGCAGATCCCGGGAGCTGGCGCCCACGGCGACCGCATGGCGTCCACCTTCGACCACCCAGTCCTCGAGGCGGATGTCCCAATGGGCGAGGTCCTCCCGCGGCACGGTCAGCTCAACGGTGCGCGATTGCCCGGCCGCCAGCTCCACGGAGGCGAACGCCTTGAGCTCGCGCGGAGGCCGGGCCACGGAGGATTCCGGGCGGCCCACATAGACCTGGACGACTTCGCGCCCGCTGCGCTGACCGGAGTTGGTGATCTCAGCCCGCAGGTGCAGACCGGCGTCGTCGGCCTCGACTTCGAGGTCCGCGTAGTCGAACCGGGTGTAGCTCAGCCCGTGGCCGAAGGGGAAGGCCACCTCCATCTGCGGGCGTCGTACCACCGGTAGCCCACGAAGATCCCCTCGCCATAGCGCACGTGGCCGTGCTCACCCGGGAAGTTCAGGTAGGCCGGGGAGTCCGTCAGCCGCAGCGGGATGGTCTCGGCGAGCTTCCCCGAGGGGTTCGCCTCGCCGTAGAGCAGGTCAGCGGTGGCGGAGCCGCCAGCCTGACCCAGCAGCCAGGCGTCCAGGACGGCCGGAACACGAGGGGCGAACGGCAGCGTCACCACACCGCCGTGGGAGAGCACCACCACGGTGTTCGGATTGGCGGCGAGCACCGCATCCAGCACATCGAGCTGCTCGGCGGGCAGGTCGATGTGCTCCCGGTCGAAGCCCTCGGACTCGGTCTCAGCGGGAAGCCCCAGGAAGATGACGGCGACGTCGGCGCCGGCTGCGGTCTCAGCGGCGTCGCTGCGCAGCTGCTCGGCGCGGGTCTGCGGATGCGCTGTCGGGTCCTGCGCTGGTGAGTCCTGTGCTGTCCAGTCCTGGTCCGCGCCGGAGCCGGCGGGTTCCTCCCCGGGCAGGCGGAACCCGGGGGCGAAGCTGACCGGGCCCTGTGCGGCGTCGACGATGGCGCTGTAGGCGTCGTCGACGCGGATCGGATTGATCTGTGAGCTGCCGGCTCCTTGGAACCGCGGCTGACGGGCGAACTCACCGATCACCGCGACGGAGCTCTGCGGCGCCAGCGGCAGCAGCTGCTCATTCTTCAGCAGCACGGCCGAACGGGCGGCCGCCTCCCGGGCCAGTTCGTGGTGGGCACCGGTCTGAGCTGCCGCCTCGGTCGACGATGCGCCGGTGGCTGAGGCCTCAGCAGCGGAGCCGACGACGGCGGAGTCCTCAGCAGGGGAACCCTCCGGGACGGAACCCTCAGGCGCTCCCCGCAGCACCTGCTGGATCAGCCGGATGACCCGGACCGCGCAGTCATCCAGCACGGATTCCTCCAGCTCGCCGGAGCCCAGCGCCTCCAGCACCCGCTGGCGGCTGAGTCCGCCGGTGGTGGGCATCTCCAGGTCCAGGCCGGCCTGCAGCGCCTTGGCCCGGTCGGCCACGGCGAACCAGTCTGAGACGACCAGTCCCTCGAAGCCCCAGTCCTCGCGCAGCACTCCGGTGAGCAGCCAGTGGTTCTCCGAGGCGGAGGTGCCGTTGATCCGGTTGTAGGAGCTCATCACAGTCCATGGCTGAGCCTGTTTCACGGCCCGTTCGAAGCCGCGCAGATAGATCTCGCGCAGCGGGCGGGGATCCACGTCGCTGGAGCTGCGCATCCGGTCATGCTCCTGGTTGTTCGCGGCGAAATGCTTCAGCGAGGCACCCACGCCCCGACTCTGGATCCCCTCGGTCAGGGCGGCCGCCATCTCTCCTGAGACCAACGGATCTTCGGAGAGGTACTCGAAGTTGCGTCCGCAGAGCGGGGACCGCTTGATGTTCAGGCCCGGGCCCAGCACGACGCCGACCCCTTCGGCCTGTGCCTCGGCGCCGATGGCCTCGCCCACGCGGCGTGCCAGCTCGCGGTCGAAGGAGGAGCCCAATGCGACAGCCGGCGGGAAGCAGGTGGCCGGCACACTCTGCTCCAGGCCCAGGTGATCAGCGGCTCCGGCCTGCTTCCGCAGTCCGTGGGGACCGTCGGTGAGCATGATGGCGGGGACGTCCGGAGCCGAGCCGGAGCCGGAGATCTCCGCTGTGGTCCAGAATGTGGCGCCGGTGACCAGATCGGCCTTCTGCTCGACGGTCAGCCCGGAGACCACCTGGGCGGGATCGGCGGCGAGGAAGTCGTGGTGCCGGGTGTCAGCGGTGGTGGATTCAGCAGGCAAAGGAGCCTCCGTCGGCGTCGTCGGCGTGCAGGGGAGTGGGGAGCGGTCTTCGTCCGGCCCTCTCCTCGACGACTCTATGGCACTGGTGCCGGCCGCTCCAGTGCCTCGGCGCGGGGGAGCGGGCGCAGCTGAGCATGCTGAGGGAGGCTCGAATCGTGTACTCTCGTCGTGTCGTCTTTCACAGGCAGAGCAAGGCTTGCTAAGATCGCCGGCTCTCGTATAGTCTGTACCTTTGCGCTTCCCTTCTACTTTCGTGCCTTCAAATAGCGGTGGGCATCCTGGTGAGCGCATTTCCTACGGAAGCTACGAAGGTCTGTGGAAGGATCCCTCTTGGTCGCCTCGAGCACCTCAACTCAAACCGCTGCTTCGGCCCGTACCGCTGAATACGCCGGCCGACTCTCATTCGCAAAGATCCACGAGCCCCTCGATGTCCCGGAGCTGCTTGCTCTGCAGATCGACTCCTTCGACCGCCTCGTCGGCAACGAGCGCTGGGCCGCCCGTGTCGAGGAGGCGCGCCAGAAGGGCGTCAAGGGCGTCGCCGACACCTCCGGCCTGGCTGACATCTTCGAGGAGATGTCCCCCATCGAGGACTTCCAGGGCACGATGTCCCTGAGCTTCTCGGAGCCGGAGTTCGCCGACCCGAAGATGCCGGTCTCTGAGTGCAAGGAGCGGGACACCACCTACGCCGCTCCGCTGTACGTCAAGGCCGAGTTCATGAACCACAACACCGGCGAGATCAAGCAGCAGACGGTCTTCATGGGCGATTTCCCGCTCATGACCGACCGCGGCACCTTCATCATCAACGGCACTGAGCGTGTGGTCGTCTCCCAGCTGGTCCGCTCCCCGGGCGCCTACTTCGAGCGCAGCCCTGACAAGACCAGCGACAAGGACATCTACACCGCCAAGGTCATCCCCTCCCGCGGTGCCTGGTTCGAGCTGGAGATCGACAAGCGCGATCAGGTCGGTGTGCGCCTGGACCGTAAGCGCAAGCAGCCGGTCACCGCGCTGCTGAAGGCGCTGGGCTGGACCGAGTCCCGCATCCTGGAGGAGTTCGGCAACTACGACTCCATCCGCGCCACCCTGGAGAAGGACACCTTCGAGTCCCAGGACGACGCCCTGCTGGACATCTACCGCAAGCTGCGTCCGGGCGAGCCGCCGACGGTCGAGGCCGCTGAGCAGCTGCTGAAGGGCCTGTACTTCACCCCCAAGCGCTACGACCTCGCCAAGGTCGGCCGCTATAAGCTCAACCGCAAGCTGGGCGTGGACAAGGACTTCACCGACTCCGACGCCTCCGTCCTCACCGAAGAGGACATCACTGCGATGATCCACTACCTGTGCGCTCTGCACGCAGGTCAGGAGACCATCAAGGGTATCCGCGACGGCGAGGAGATCGAGCTCCCGATCAGCGTGGACGACATCGATCACTTCGGCAACCGTCGCATCCGCGCCGTGGGTGAGCTGATCGAGAACCAGGTCCGCACCGGTCTGTCCCGTATGGAGCGTGTCGTGCGTGAGCGCATGACCACCCAGGACGTGGAGGCCATCACTCCGCAGACCCTGATCAACATCCGTCCCGTGGTGGCCAGCATCAAGGAGTTCTTCGGAACCTCCCAGCTGTCCCAGTTCATGGACCAGAACAACCCGCTGGCCGGCCTGACGCATAAGCGTCGTCTCTCCGCGCTGGGCCCGGGCGGTCTCTCCCGCGACCGCGCCGGCATGGAGGTCCGTGACGTCCACCCGTCGCACTACGGCCGCATGTGCCCGATCGAGACCCCTGAGGGTCCGAACATCGGTCTGATCGGCTCGCTGGCGACCTACGGGCGCATCAACGCGTTCGGCTTCATCGAGACTCCGTACCGCAAGGTCGTCGACGGCAAGGTCACCGAGGAGATCGAGTACCTCACCGCCGACGATGAGCTGGCCGCCCAGATCGCTCAGGCCAACGCGCCGCTGAACGAGGACGGAAGCTTCGTCGAGGAGACCGTGCTGTGCCGTCAGCGCGGCGGTGAGGGTGAGCCCGTGCTCACCGTGGCCGAGGAGATCGACTACATGGACGTCTCCCCGCGCCAGATGGTGTCGGCGGCGACCGCTCTGATCCCGTTCCTCGAGCACGACGACGCCAACCGTGCACTCATGGGCGCGAACATGCAGCGTCAGGCAGTGCCGCTGCTGGAGTCCGAGTCCCCCGTGGTCGGCACCGGCATGGAGAAGTTCATCGCCGTCGACTCCGGCGACTCGGTCACCGCCGAGCAGCCGGGTGTGGTCACCAAGGTGGCCGCGGATCTGGTCACCGTCATGAACGACGACGGCACCCAGACCCACTTCCCGATCATGAAGTTCCAGCGCTCCAACCAGGGCAACGCGTACAACCAGCGTGTGCGTGTCTCCGAGGGCGACCGCGTGGAGCGTCAGAGCATCATCGCCGACGGCCCCTCCACCGAGGCCGGCGAGCTCGCGATCGGTAAGAACCTGCTGGTCGCGTTCATGTCCTGGGAGGGCCACAACTTCGAGGATGCGATCATCCTCTCCCAGCGCCTGGTTCAGGACGACGTCCTCACCTCCATCCACATCGAGGAGCACGAGGTCGACGCCCGCGACACCAAGCTGGGCGCCGAGGAGATCACCCGGGACATCCCGAACGTCTCCGACGAGATGCTCTCCCAGCTGGACGAGCGCGGCATCATCCACATCGGTGCCGAGGTCGAGGCCGGCGACATCCTGGTCGGCCGCGTCACGCCGAAGGGCGAGACCGAGCTGACCCCGGAGGAGCGCCTGCTGCGCGCCATCTTCGGTGAGAAGTCCCGCGAGGTCCGCGACACCTCTCTGAAGGTGCCCCACGGCGAGTCCGGAACCGTCATCGGTGTGCGTATCTTCGACGCCGAGGACGGCGACGAGCTGCCCCCGGGCGTGAACCAGATGGTCCGTGTCTACGTGGCTCAGAAGCGCAAGATCACCGACGGCGACAAGCTCGCCGGCCGCCACGGCAACAAGGGCGTCATCTCCCGGATCCTTCCGGTGGAGGACATGCCCTTCCTGCCCGACGGCACCCCGGTCGACGTCGTGCTGAACCCCATGGGTGTGCCCGGCCGTATGAACATCGGTCAGGTCATGGAGCTGCACCTGGGTTGGGCCGCCAAGCAGGGCTGGAAGATCGAGGGCGAGCCCGAGTGGCTCTCTGGGCTTCCGAATCTGCCGCGCGAGACCGGCCCGACCAAGGTCGCCACCCCGGTGTTCGACGGCGCCGAGCCGGAAGAGCTCACCGGCATCCTGGAGTCCACCAACCCGTCCCGCGACGGCGAGCAGCTGGTGGGCGCCAACGGCAAGGCCGACCTCATCGACGGCCGCTCCGGCGAGCCGTTCCCCGAGGGCGTCGCGGTCGGCTACATGTACATCCTGAAGCTGCACCACCTGGTGGACGACAAGATCCACGCCCGCTCCACCGGTCCGTACTCGATGATCACCCAGCAGCCGCTGGGCGGTAAGGCGCAGTTCGGCGGTCAGCGCTTCGGTGAGATGGAGGTGTGGGCCCTGGAGGCCTACGGCTCCGCCTACACCCTGCAGGAGCTGCTGACCATCAAGTCCGATGACATCCATGGCCGTGTGAAGGTCTACGAGGCCGTCGTCAAGGGCGAGAACATCCCGGAGCCCGGTGTTCCGGAGTCGTTCAAGGTCCTCATCAAGGAGATGCAGTCGCTCTGCCTGAACGTGGAGGTCCTCTCCGCCGACGGCAGCGCAGTCTCGATGCGTGACGCAGAGGAGACCGGCTTCAGCGCTGCTGAAGAGCTCGGCATCGACCTCTCCCGTGCAGAGCCCAGCAGTGTCGAAGAAGTTTGACGCACAGAGGTCTGATCGAACTCCTCGAGCGTGCGGCGCTCTTCACTGACGTCACGATTTTTTAGAGAAAAGAGAGATACAGGACTATGTCCCACGAATCCTCATTCGGAACGATGCGCATCGGTCTGGCCACCGGTGACGACATCCGCAGCTGGTCCCACGGTGAGGTCAAGAAGCCGGAGACCATCAACTACCGCACCCTGAAGCCGGAGAAGGACGGACTCTTCTGCGAGAAGATCTTCGGTCCCTCCCGCGACTGGGAGTGCTACTGCGGCAAGTACAAGCGCGTGCGCTTCAAGGGCATCATCTGTGAGCGCTGCGGCGTCGAGGTGACCCGTGCCAAGGTCCGCCGTGACCGCATGGGTCACATCCAGCTGGCCGCCCCGGTGACTCACATCTGGTACTTCAAGGGTGTTCCCTCCCGCCTGGGCTACCTGCTGGACCTGGCGCCGAAGGACCTCGAGAAGGTCATCTACTTCGCCGCCTACATGATCACCTCGGTGGACGAGGAGCGCCGTCACGAGGACCTGCCCAACCTGCAGGCCGAGATCGACCAGGAGCTCAAGGTCCTGGCCGACAACCGCGACGCCGACATCGCCGCCGTCTCCAAAGACCTCGAGGACGACCTCGAGCGTCTGGAGGCTGAGGGTGCCAAGGCCGCTGAGAAGAAGAAGGCCCGCGACACTGCCGATAAGCAGATGGCGCAGATCCGCAAGCGCGCCGACGCTGAGATCGAGCAGCTGGAGAAGGTCTGGGACCGCTTCAAGAACCTCACCGTCTCCCACTTGGAGGGCGACGAGGCGCTGTTCCGCGAGCTGCGTGCCCGCTACGGCCAGTACTTCGAGGGCTACATGGGTGCCGAGGCGATCCAGAAGCGCCTGGAGAACTTCGACATGGAGGCCGAGGCCGAGAACCTCCGCGAGATCATCGCCAACGGCAAGGGCCAGCGCAAGACCCGCGCCCTGAAGCGTCTGAAGGTGCTCAACGCCTTCCTGACCACCGGCAACTCGCCGGAGGGCATGGTGCTCGACGCCGTTCCGGTGATCCCGCCGGAGATCCGCCCGATGGTCCAGCTCGACGGCGGCCGCTTCGCGACCTCCGACCTGAACGACCTGTACCGCCGTGTGATCAACCGCAACAACCGCCTGAAGCGTCTGCTGGACCTGGGCGCGCCGGAGATCATCGTCAACAACGAGAAGCGCATGCTCCAGGAGTCTGTGGATTCGCTGTTCGACAACGGCCGCCGCGGCCGTCCGGTCACCGGTCCGGGCAACCGTCCGCTCAAGTCGCTCTCCGACATGCTCAAGGGCAAGCAGGGACGCTTCCGTCAGAACCTGCTCGGCAAGCGCGTCGACTACTCGGGCCGTTCGGTCATCGTGGTCGGCCCGCAGCTGGAGCTGCACCAGTGCGGTCTGCCCAAGCAGATGGCCCTGGAGCTGTTCAAGCCCTTCGTCATGAAGCGCCTGGTGGACCTGAACCACGCTCAGAACATCAAGTCCGCCAAGCGGATGGTGGAGCGCCAGCGTCCGCAGGTCTGGGACGTGCTCGAGGAGATCATCACCGAGCACCCGGTCCTGCTGAACCGTGCACCCACCCTGCACCGCCTCGGCATCCAGGCCTTCGAGCCGCAGCTGGTCGAGGGCAAGGCCCTGCAGCTGCACCCGCTGGTCTGCGGCGCGTTCAACGCGGACTTCGACGGTGACCAGATGGCGGTCCACCTGCCGCTGTCTCCGGAGGCCCAGGCCGAGGCACGCATCCTGATGCTGTCCTCGAACAACATTCTGAAGCCCTCGGACGGCCGCCCGGTGGCTCTGCCCTCGCAGGATATGATCATCGGTCTGCACCACCTGACCACTGAGCGCGAGGACGAGGTCGGCGCAGGCCGTGCCTTCTCCTCCGTGGGTGAGGCCCAGATGGCCTTCGACCTGCGGGAGCTGCACCTGAACGCCCCGGTGAAGATCACCGTGGAGGGCTTCGTGCCCTCCAAGGAGGTCCCCGCACCTGAGGGCTGGGAGGAAGGCACCCCGGTCACCCTGGACACCACGCTGGGCAAGGTGCTGTTCAACGAGCTGCTGCCGGCGGACTACCCGTGGCAGGACTCGGTGGCCGATAAGGGCGCCCTCTCGGCTCTGATCAATGATCTGGCCGAGCGCTACCCCACGGTGGCCACTGCGCGGACTCTGGACAACCTCAAGGATGCCGGCTTCTACTGGTCCACCCGTTCGGGCGTCACCGTCGCCATCAGCGACGTGACCTCGGACATGGACAAGAAGGTCATCATGGACTCCTACGAGGACCAGGCCGCCAAGGTCCAGTCCCAGTACGACCTGGGTCTGATCGGTGATGAGGAGCGCCGCTCCGAGCTCATCGAGATCTGGTCCAAGGCCACCGACGAGGTCGCCGGTGCGATGAAGGACGGCATGGACCGTCTGAACACCATCAACCGCATGGTCACCTCCGGTGCACGTGGTAACTGGCTGCAGGTCCGGCAGATCGCCGGAATCCGTGGCCTGGTGACCAACCCGAAGGGTGAGATCATCCCGCGTCCGATCAAGTCCTCCTACCGCGAGGGCCTGTCTGTGCTGGAGTACTTCATCGCGACCCACGGTGCTCGTAAGGGCCTGGCGGACACCGCGCTGAAGACCGCGAACTCGGGCTACCTGACCCGTCGTCTGGTGGACGTCTCGCAGGACGTCATCGTGCGCGAAGAGGACTGCGGCACCTCCCGCGGCCTCACCGTGCCGATCGCTGTGGCGGACGAGAACGGCGAGCTCAAGCTGCACGACGCCGTCGAGAACTCGGCCTACGCCCGCACCCTTGCTGTGGACGTCACCGCTGAGGACGGCACTGTGCTGGCCGAGGCCGGCTCCGACGTCGGAGATGTGCTCATCCAGAGCCTCTTCGAGTCCGGCGTCACCGAGATCAAGGTCCGCTCCGTGCTGACCTGTGAGTCCGCCGTCGGAACCTGCGCCCACTGCTACGGCCGCTCGCTGGCCACCGGCAAGCGCGTGGACATCGGTGAGGCCGTGGGCATCATCGCCGCACAGTCCATCGGTGAGCCCGGCACGCAGCTGACCATGCGTACCTTCCACACCGGTGGTATCGCCTCGGCTGACGACATCACCCAGGGTCTGCCCCGTATCCAGGAGCTCTTCGAGGCCCGTACTCCGAAGGGTGTGGCTCCGATCGCGGAGACCGCCGGTCGGGTGCGCATCGAGGAAGCTGATAAGCAGCTGCGCCTGGTGCTGACCCCGGATGACGGTTCCGAGGAGCAGGCCTACCCGGTGCTGCGCCGTGCCCGTCTGCTCGTCGAGGACGGCGAGCACGTCGAGGTCGGCCAGCAGCTGGTGGCCGGTGCGGTGGATCCCAAGCAGGTCCTCCGTGTGCTCGGCCCGCGGTCTGCGCAGAAGTTCCTGGTCTCCGAGGTCCAGGACGTCTACCAGTCCCAGGGCGTGGGCATCCACGACAAGCACGTGGAGGTCATCGTCCGTCAGATGCTGCGGCGCATCACCGTGATCGACTCCGGCGGCACCAACCTGCTGCCGGGTGAGCTCACCGACCGGTTCCGCTTCATCGCGGAGAACCGGAAGGCCGTGGCCGAGGGCGCACAGCCCGCATCCGGCCGTGACGAGCTCATGGGCATCACGAAGGCCTCGCTGGCCACCGACTCCTGGCTCTCGGCGGCCTCCTTCCAGGAGACCACCCGAGTCCTCACCCAGGCAGCGATGGAGGGCAAGTCCGATCCGCTGCTGGGCCTGAAGGAGAACGTGATCATCGGTAAGCTCATCCCGGCCGGCACCGGTCTGGACCGCTACACGCAGTCCAGTGTGGAGCCGACTGAGGAGGCCAAAGCCAACCTGTTCACCGGCCCGAGCCTCTACGGTTCGAGCTTCGACTACGCCGGTGCGGAGGGCGAGGGCGAGTTCCACGCCATCCCGCTGGATGACTACAACACCGATGTCGACTTCCGGTGATCGCCTGATCAGCGCGAGTCTCTGACTGAGGTCTGACGAAGGCCCGGGTCCTCTCTGCGGGGCCCGGGCCTTCTCGCATCTGCGGGCTCCCCGGCCCCACTCGTGGCTATGCCCACCACTTTTGGCGATGCCCACTCTACGTAGGTGTGGCATGGCCATTTCCCCTGGGCATAGACGGCCCTGACCGGAGCAGGCGCAGCCGCAGAGACTCTGGGACCTGCCGCTGCTCAGAGCGCCCGAGGACGTGACCGTCCGTGCCTCGCGACGCAGCAGAGCAGGCCGTGTGCCGGCACGCAGATCCGCAGCACCGAGTGGCGGCGCCAGGTCCTCAGCCGCAGGGCTGCTCGGCTTCGGTCTGCGGCGCTGGGCCACAGAACCTCTGCCTCAGGCCACCGGTGCGCCTGCCTCCATCCTCCGCGCGGCGCGTGGACCAGCACACGGGTACCGGGTGGAGGAGCTGATTCCAGTGCTCACCGACACCGTGCCGCGGATGAGCCGAGCGGCCGGCGTCGTGGTGTTGGATGCGGTCCTCGCCGGACCACGGCGTCCCGGAAGCCGCGGGAGCCTGGTGCAGCAGGCCGGGGGAGTGCCTCGTGACGTTCTGGCAGATCACGCCCAGCAGATGACGGTGAAGCGGCACCGCCGCCGGTTCTTGGACGCCCTCGACGCAGCCGATCAGCGCAGTGAGTCGGCGGGCGAGTCGCTGATGCGTGTGCTCATGAAGGACCTGGGCTTCGGCGTGCCCGCCCTGCAGGTTCCCATCACCGTCCGTGGCCGGACCTACTGGGCAGATGCCGAGTTCGAGGAGGCCGGCGTCGTGGTGGAGTTCGACGGGTTGCAGAAGTACCGCCGCGGGGGAGGCCCACTGAACAGGGCCGATGCGGCGCAGGCGGTGGTCGCGGAGAAGCGTCGAGAGGACGATATCCGCAGCACCGGACGGAGGATGGTGCGGTTCGTATGGGATGACCTCAACAGCCTCGCGACCATCGAGGCGGCGCTGCTCCGTGCCTGCGTTCCGCAGAAGTGAGCTTGACCGGCGGCGGGCCGCGTCTGCATGGTGTTCCTGTCCGTGCATGCCCAGGCCCGGGGATGCACGCGCAGAAGGTGCATGCACAGGCGTATCCAGGCCGCCCTCTCGCATGACGCGCCGCGACCTGCTACAGTTGATTCGATTGTTTCTGTGTGGCAGAGGGACTCGGTCCGGGTTGCGGGGAAGTTGCGCAACGAATGCCACATTTTTGCACGCCTAGGGGCCCTTCCCGCGGAGTGTGCGAGAACTGATCGCCCGCGGGGAGACTGCCAGAGGCCCGGCCTCGAACATCACCCCTGAACCACGTATGGAGAACGCATAGTGCCTACTATTCAGCAGCTGGTGCGCAAGGGCCGCTCGCCCAAGCGCGCGAAGAACGCAACCCCTGCTCTGCAGGGTTCCCCGATGCGTCGTGGCGTGTGCACCCGTGTGTACACCACGACCCCCAAGAAGCCGAACTCCGCACTCCGTAAGGTCGCCCGTGTGCGCCTCGGCGGCGGCGTCGAGGTCACCGCCTACATCCCGGGCGAGGGTCACAACCTGCAGGAGCACTCCATCGTGCTCGTGCGCGGCGGCCGTGTGAAGGACCTTCCCGGTGTCCGGTACAAGATCGTCCGCGGCGCCCTCGACACCCAGGGTGTCAAGGGCCGTGGCCAGGCCCGCTCCCGCTACGGTGCGAAGAAGGAGAAGAAGTAATGCCTCGTAAGGGACCCGCTCCTAAGCGCCCTCTCGTCCAGGACCCCGTCCACGGCTCCCCGCTGGTCACCCAGCTGATCAACAAGGTGCTCGTCGACGGCAAGAAGTCCACCGCTGAGCGCATCGTCTACGGTGCTCTCGACGGCGTGGCTCAGAAGACCGGCGAGAACGCAGTCGACACCCTCAAGACCGCGATGGACAACATCCGTCCCGCTCTCGAGGTCCGCTCCCGCCGCGTCGGCGGTGCCACCTACCAGGTGCCCGTCGAGGTCAAGCCCGGACGCGCCACCGCGCTGGCCCTGCGCTGGCTGGTCGGCTACTCCAAGGACCGCCGCGAGAAGACGATGACCGATCGTCTGATGAACGAGATCCTCGACGCCTCCAACGGCCTGGGTGCCGCTGTGAAGCGCCGCGAGGACACTCACAAGATGGCCGAGTCCAACAAGGCCTTCGCCCACTACCGCTGGTAGTCCCTGTCGTCGCCCGTGCAGACCTGACCAGGCTGCACGGGCTTCCGACGTCAGGAACCCCCTGTGACCTTCCTAGGTCGAGGGACCTTTTCGGAGTAACCTGAAGACCGAGAAAAACCGCTTATTTAAGGGGATTCACCGTGGCACAAGACGTGCTCACCGACCTGAACAAGGTCCGCAACATCGGCATCATGGCTCACATCGATGCCGGTAAGACCACCACCACCGAACGCATCCTGTTCTACACCGGCCTGAACCACAAGATCGGTGAGACTCACGATGGTGCCTCGACGACGGACTGGATGGAACAGGAGAAGGAGCGCGGCATCACCATCACCTCCGCCGCGGTGACCTCCTTCTGGGAGAACAACCAGATCAACATCATCGACACCCCCGGCCACGTCGACTTCACCGTCGAGGTCGAGCGCTCCCTGCGCGTGCTCGACGGCGCCGTCGCCGTCTTCGACGCCAAGGAGGGTGTGGAGCCGCAGTCCGAGACGGTGTGGCGCCAGGCCGACAAGTACAACGTCCCGCGCATCTGCTTCGTCAACAAGATGGACAAGCTGGGCGCTGACTTCTACTTCACCCTGGACACCATCAAGGAGCGCCTGGGCGCCAAGCCGCTGGTGATGCAGCTGCCCATCGGCTCCGAGTCCGACTTCGTCGGCGTCGTGGACCTGCTCTCCATGAAGGCCCTGGTGTGGCCCGGCGACGCCAAGGGCGACGTCACCATGGGTGCCGCCTACGAGACCCAGGAGATCCCTGAGGACCTCAAGGAGCGCGCTGAGCAGTACCGCGACGAGCTCATCGAGAACGTGGCCGAGGCCGACGAGGAGCTCATGGAGAAGTACCTCGGCGGCGAGGAGCTCACCGTCGACGAGCTCAAGAAGGGCATCCGTGCCCTGACCGTCGCCGGCGAGGCCTACCCCGTGTTCTGCGGCTCCGCCTTCAAGAACCGCGGTGTCCAGCCCATGCTCGACGCCGTGGTGGACTACCTGCCCTCCCCGGCAGACATCTCCTCCATGGAGGGCCACGCACCGGGCAACGAGGACGAGATCCTCACCCGTAAGCCCTCCAAGGCTGACCCGTTCTCCGCTCTGGTCTTCAAGATCGCGTCGCACCCGTTCTTCGGTCAGCTGACGTTCATCCGCGTGTACTCGGGCAACCTGTCCTCGGGCACGCAGATCCTGAACTCCACCAAGGGCAAGAAGGAGCGCATCGGAAAGCTCTTCCAGATGCACGCCAACAAGGAGAACCCGGTGGAGGAGGTCCAGGCGGGCCACATCTACGCGGTCATCGGCCTGAAGGACGTCACCACCGGTGACACCCTCTCCAGCCTCGACGCCCCGATCGTCCTGGAGTCCATGAGCTTCCCGGAGCCGGTCATCAACGTGGCGATCGAGCCCAAGTCCAAGGGCGACCAGGAGAAGCTGTCCACCGCCATCCAGAAGCTGGTGGCTGAGGACCCGACCTTCACCGTCTCCCTGGATGAGGAGACCGGCCAGACCGTCATCGGCGGTATGGGCGAGCTGCACCTCGACGTCTTCGTGGACCGCATGAAGCGCGAGTTCAAGGTGGAGGCGAACGTCGGCAAGCCGCAGGTGGCCTACCGCGAGACCATTCGCCAGAAGGTCACCGACGTCGACTACACCCACAAGAAGCAGACCGGTGGCTCCGGTCAGTTCGCAAAGGTCATCCTCGACTTCGAGCCTCTCGAGGTGCAGGGTGCCGATGACGAGATGTACGAGTTCGAGAACGCCGTCACCGGCGGCCGCATCCCGCGCGAGTACATCCCGTCCGTGGACGCCGGCATCCATGACGCCATGCAGCTCGGCATCCTGGCCGGCTACCCGCTGGTCGGCGTCAAGGCCACCCTGAAGGATGGCCAGTACCACGACGTCGACTCCTCCGAGATGGCGTTCAAGCTCGCCGGCTCGCAGGCCTTCAAGGAGGGTGCGAAGCGCGCCAAGCCGGTGCTGCTCGAGCCCACGATGGCCGTCGAGGTCCGTACTCCCGAGGAGTACATGGGCGACGTCATCGGTGACCTGAACTCCCGCCGCGGCCAGATCCAGTCCATGGAGGACGCCGCAGGTGTGAAGGTCGTCAAGGCCTCCGTGCCGCTGTCGGAGATGTTCGGCTACATCGGTGAGCTGCGTTCGCGCACTCAGGGACGTGCCGTCTTCACCATGACCTTCGACTCCTACGCTGAGGTGCCGAAGGCTGTGGCCGAGGAGATCATCGAGAAGAACCGCGGCGAGTGAGCGGCACGCTCATTCCCGTCTGATTTCCCCAAACAAACACCCACTTAGTAGACTTGCGAGAGTTTCAGCCTCGACACCCGTGCGGCTGAAGTAAGTCTTCTGACCTGAACAAGTTCTATAGGAGGAACCTGTGGCCAAGGCAAAGTTCGAGCGGAGCAAGCCGCACCTCAACATCGGCACCATCGGTCACGTCGACCACGGCAAGACCACCCTGACTGCCGCCATCTCCAAGGTCCTGGGCGACAAGTACCCGGACCTGAACGACCAGCGTGACTTCGCGTCCATCGACAACGCTCCTGAGGAGCGCGAGCGCGGCATCACGATCAACGTCTCCCACGTGGAGTACCAGACCGAGGCGCGTCACTACGCACACGTCGACGCTCCCGGTCACGCTGACTACGTGAAGAACATGATCACCGGTGCTGCTCAGATGGACGGTGCGATCCTCGTGGTCGCCGCCACCGACGGCCCGATGGCACAGACCCGCGAGCACGTGCTGCTGGCACGCCAGGTCGGCGTCCCGGCACTGCTGGTGGCTCTGAACAAGTCCGACATGGTCGAGGATGAGGAGCTGCTGGACCTCGTCGAGATGGAGGTCCGCGAGCTGCTGTCCGAGCAGGAGTTCGACGGCGACAACGCGCCGGTCATCCGCACCTCCGGCCTGAAGGCCCTCGAGGGCGACGCCGAGTGGGTCAAGACCGTCGAGGACCTGATGGAGGCTGTCGACAGCTTCATCCCCGAGCCGGAGCGTGACAAGGACAAGCCGTTCCTCATGCCCATCGAGGACGTCTTCACCATCACCGGTCGCGGCACTGTCGTCACCGGTCGCGCCGAGCGCGGTACGCTGAAGATCAACTCCGACATCGAGATCCTCGGCATCCGTGAGAAGCAGAAGACCACCGTGACCGGTATCGAGATGTTCCACAAGCAGCTCGACGAAGCATGGGCCGGCGAGAACTGCGGTCTGCTGCTTCGCGGTCTGAAGCGTGACGACGTTGAGCGCGGCCAGGTCGTGGCAGCCCCCGGCTCCATCACCCCGCACACCAACTTCGAGGCGAACGTCTACATCCTGTCCAAGGATGAGGGCGGCCGCCACAACCCCTTCTACACCAACTACCGTCCGCAGTTCTACTTCCGGACCACTGACGTGACTGGCGTCATCGACCTGCCGGAGGGCACCGAGATGGTCATGCCCGGTGACAACACCGAGATGACCGTTGAGCTCATCCAGCCGATCGCAATGGAGGAGGGCCTCGGCTTCGCCATCCGTGAGGGTGGCCGCACCGTGGGCTCGGGCAAGGTCACCAAGATCATCAAGTGATGATTCTGGGCTCCTAGCCAGCCTCGTTATCACGAACGCCCCCGACGCTTTGCGTCGGGGGCGTTCGTGTGTCAGAATAGACAAGTTGTTCACGCAGAGGTATGTCCTTTCTGGCGTCCTGCGTGAGCTCAGAGACCACCACATCGAAGCCGGCACACCGCGGGTGTACTGCTGTGCGCAGAACTGTTCTGCTCATCTAAGCGACACGCCCGACCGCGGGGGCCGGTCACCGGAAGGGTGAGGAACCCACTGCGGGCCACGCGGCCCCAGCGGATTCACTCTCTCGGGCAGCCCATAACAGCAGAAGGTCCCCACTGTGGAAGACGCCTTTCTGTGAGTTCGCGAGGACTCGCGTCAACGGGCTGCGACGAATGACGAGACGAACCATGAACAGAGAGGCTTGTCGCCATGGCGGGACAGAAAATCCGCATCCGGCTGAAGTCCTATGACCACGAGGTCATCGACACTTCGGCCCGGAAGATCGTCGACACGGTCACGCGTGCAGGTGCAACGGTCGTCGGCCCCGTGCCGCTTCCCACCGAGAAGAACGTGTACGCCGTGATCCGTTCTCCCCACAAGTACAAGGACAGCCGCGAGCACTTTGAGATGCGCACCCACAAGCGCCTCATCGACATCGTGGACCCGACGCCGAAGGCCGTCGACTCGCTGATGCGTCTCGACCTGCCTGCTGACGTCAACATCGAGATCAAGCTCTGAAGCAGGGAGGTGCTGAGAGACTATGACCACCATTTCCCGCGTTGAACTGAACGTCAAGGGACTGCTGGGCACGAAGCTCGGCATGACCCAGGTCTGGGACGAGGACAACACCCTCATCCCGGTCACTGTCGTGCAGGCCGATTCCAACGTCGTCACCCAGATCCGCAACAGCGAGACCGACGGCTACAGCGCCGTCCAGATCGGCTACGGCCAGATCGATCCTCGCAAGGTCACCAAGCCGCTGGCCGGACACTTCGAGAAGGCAGGCGTGACCCCGCGTCGCCATGTCGTCGAGGTCCGCACCGCTGACGCCTCCGAGTACGAGCTCGGCCAGGACCTGACCGTCGAGGCCTTCGAGGGCGGACAGAAGGTCGACGTCATCGGCAAGACCAAGGGCAAGGGCTTCGCCGGCGTCATGAAGCGTCACGGCTTCGCCGGTGTGGGCGCTTCCCACGGCCAGCACAAGAACCACCGCAAGCCGGGTGCCATCGGTGGCGCAGCCACCCCGGGCCGCGTCTTCAAGGGTGTGCGCATGGCCGGCCGCATGGGCAACAACCGCCAGACCACGCAGAACCTCACCGTTCACGCAGTGGACGCCGAGAAGAACCTGCTGCTCATCAAGGGCGCCGTTCCCGGTGCTCGCGGCCAGGTCGTCCTGGTCCGCACCGCAGTGAAGGGAGCATGATCCACATGGCCAACAAGGTTTCCGTCGACCTCCCCGCAGAGGTCTTCGACGCCAACACCAACGTCTCGCTGATCCACCAGGTCGTCGTGGCGCAGCAGGCCGCAGCCCGTCAGGGCACCCACAAGGCCAAGACCCGTTCCGAGGTCTCGGGCACCGGGACCAAGCCGTTCCGCCAGAAGGGCACCGGCCGCGCACGTCAGGGCTCCATGAAGGCCCCGCACATGATCGGCGGCGGCATTGTCCACGGCCCGGTCCCGCGCAGCTACGGCCAGAAGACCCCGAAGAAGATGAAGGCCGCCGCCCTGCGTGGTGCCCTCTCCGATCGGGCTCGCAACGGTCGCGTCCACGTGGTCGACGCACTGGTCTCCGGTGCTCCGTCCACCAAGGCCGCCAAGGACGCACTGGCCGGCCTGGGCAGCGCGAACCGCAACTGGCTGGTCGTGATCGACCGCAGCGACGACGCCGCAGCGCTGTCGACCCGCAACCTGCCGACCGTCCACACTCTCTACGCCGACCAGCTGAACACCTACGACGTCATCGTCTCCGACGACGTCGTGTTCACCCAGGCCGGCTACGACGCCTTCCTCGCCCACGCTGCTGGTGCTGGGAAGCGCATCAACACCGAGGAGGAGTCCAAGTGAGCGTCCTGACTGAAAAGGATCCGCGGGACGTGGTCATCGCGCCGGTCGTCTCGGAGAAGTCCTACGCCAACATCGATGAGGGCAAGTACACCTTCCTCGTCGACCCGAAGGCCACCAAGTCCGAGATCAAGTACGCGGTGGAGAAGATCTTCTCCGTCAAGGTCGACTCGGTCAACACCATCAACCGCCCGGGCAAGCGGAAGCGCACTCGCTTCGGCTGGGGTTCGCGCAACGCCACCAAGCGTGCGATCGTGACCCTCAAAGAGGGCTTCAACATTGACATCTTCGGAGGTCCGGTCGGCTGAAGCCGGTCGGAGACCACTTAATCGAGGAAGAAGAACATGGCTATCCGTAACCTCAAGCCGACCACACCGGGCCAGCGCGGCTCGTCTGTGGCCGACTTCGCAGAGATCACCCGGGACACCCCGGAGAAGTCCCTGCTGAAGCCGCTGTCCAAGTCGGGCGGCCGCAACAGCTCGGGCAAGATCACCACCCGCCACAAGGGCGGCGGCCACAAGCGTCAGTACCGCATGGTGGACTTCCGCCGCTCCGACAAGGACGGCGTGCCGGCGAAGGTCGCTCACATCGAGTACGACCCCAACCGCACCGCCCGCATCGCGCTGCTGCACTTCGTCGACGGCACCAAGCGCTACATCTTGGCTCCGGCCAAGCTGAAGCAGGGCGACGCCGTGGAGTCCGGCCCCAACGCCGACATCAAGCCCGGCAACAACCTGCCGCTGCGCAACATCCCGCTGGGTACTCAGATCCACGCTGTGGAGCTGCGCCCGGGCGGCGGTGCCAAGCTGGGCCGCTCCGCAGGTGCCTCCATCCAGCTGGTGGCCCGCGAGGGCAAGTACGCCCAGCTGCGTCTGCCCTCCGGTGAGGTCCGCAACGTCGACGTGCGCTGCCGCGCCACCGTCGGCCAGGTGGGCAACGCCGAGCAGTCCAACCTCAACTGGGGCAAGGCCGGCCGCATGCGGTGGAAGGGCGTCCGCCCGACCGTCCGCGGTGTGGTCATGAACCCGGTCGACCACCCGCACGGTGGTGGCGAGGGCAAGACTTCCGGCGGCCGTCACCCGGTCAACCCGAACGGCAAGCCCGAGGGCCGCACCCGTCGTCCCAACAAGGAAAGCGACAAGCTCATCGTGCGTCGCCGTCGTACCAAGAACAAGCGATAGGAGCCTGGAGACATGCCACGCAGCTTGAAGAAGGGCCCCTTCGTTGATCAGCACCTGTACCTGAAGGTCGACGCTGAGAACGAAAAGGGCACCAAGAACGTCATCAAGACCTGGTCCCGCCGTTCGATGATCATCCCGGACATGCTCGGCCACACCATCGCCGTGCACGACGGACGTAAGCACATCCCCGTGTTCATCACTGAGTCGATGGTCGGGCACAAGCTCGGCGAGTTCGCTCCGACGCGCACTTTCCGCGGCCATGTGAAGGACGACAAGAAGGGCAAGCGCCGCTGACCCCGCGAGGGATCCGCAGCGTTTGAACTTCTAGACAAGACGAGAGAAGGAAAGCAATGGAAGCCAAGGCAATTGCGCGCTACCTGCGTGTGACGCCTATGAAGGCCCGGCGCGTCGTCGACCTTGTCCGCGGCAAGCAGGCCAACGAGGCACTGGCCATCCTGCAGTTCGCCCCGCAGGGCGCATCTGAGCCGGTGTACAAGGTGGTGGCCTCCGCTCTGGCGAACGCTCGCCAGCACGCGGACAAGGAAGGTGTCGCCTTCAACGAGGACGACTACTACATCACTGAGGCACGCGTCGACGAAGGCCCGACCATGAAGCGGTTCCGCCCCCGTGCTCAGGGCCGCGCATACCGCATCAACAAGCGCACCAGCCACGTGAGCATCGTGGTCGGTACGGAAGAGAAAGGTGGGGATCAGTAGTGGGACAGAAGATCAACCCCAATGGTTTCCGTCTGGGCGTCACCACTGACCACGTCTCCCACTGGTTCGCCGACTCCAACAAAGAGGGTCAGCGCTACAAGGACTTCGTGAAGGAAGACGTCCAGATCCGCGAGCTGCTGGAGAAGAGCGTCGAGCGCGCCGGCATCTCGAAGGTCGAGATCGAGCGGACCCGCGACCGTGTGCGTGTGGACATCCACACCGCACGTCCGGGCATCGTGATCGGCCGCCGCGGTGCTGAGGCAGACCGCATCCGCGGTGAGCTGGAGAAGCTCACCTCCAAGCAGATCCAGCTGAACATCCTCGAGGTCAAGAACCCCGAGACCGACGCTCAGCTGGTCGCACAGGGCGTCGCCGAGCAGCTGGCCGCACGTGTGGCCTTCCGCCGCGCGATGAAGAAGGCCATCTCCTCCGCCATGCGGGCAGGCGCGAAGGGTATCCGTATCCAGTGCGCCGGCCGTCTGGGCGGCGCTGAGATGTCCCGTTCGGAGTTCTACCGCGAGGGTCGCGTGCCGCTGCACACCCTGCGTGCGAACATCGACTTCGGCAAGCACGAGGCCAAGACCACCTTCGGCCGCATCGGCGTGAAGGTCTGGGTCTACAAGGGCGACCTGACCTCCAAGGAGCTCGCAGCCCAGCAGGCCTCCCAGCCGTCCGGCGGACGCGGTCGCAACGACCGTGGCGGTCGCGGCGGTGAGCGTCGTCGTCGTGGTGGCCGTTCGCGCGGTGACCAGCAGGCTGAGGCCGCTGCAGCGCCCGCCGCCGAGGCACCTGCCGCAGAAGGAGGGCAGAACTGATGTTGATGCCTAAGCGCGTCAAGTTCCGTAAGCCGCATAAGCCCAAGCGTGGCGGCCGAGCCAAGGGCGGCACTGAGCTGGCCTTCGGCGAGTACGGCATCCAGGCACTGGCCCCGGCCTATGTGACCAACCGTCAGATCGAGTCCGCTCGTATCGCCATGACCCGCCACATCAAGCGTGGCGGTAAGGTCTGGATCAACATCTACCCGGACCACCCGCTCACCAAGAAGCCTGCCGAGGTCCGTATGGGCTCCGGTAAGGGTTCCCCCGAGTGGTGGGTCGCCAACGTGAAGCCCGGACGCGTGATGTTCGAGCTTTCCGGTGTCAGCGAAGAGGTCGCCAAGGAGGCCCTGCGTCTGGCAATCCACAAGCTGCCGATGAAGGCACGCGTGATCAGCCGAGAGAGTGGTGAGTGAAGATGGCAGTCGGAACCAAGGATCTGGCAGTGGAGAAGCTGGCAGAGATGGATGACGCAGCACTCGCCGAGTCTCTGCGCAGCGCCAAGGAAGAGCTCTTCAACCTGCGTTTCCAGTCGGCCACCGGCCAGCTGGAGAACTCCAGCCGCCTGAAGGCCGTCAAGCGCGACATCGCACGGATCTACACCATCCTGCGTGAGCGTGAGCTCGGCATCCGTGAGGTCATCACCTCCGGTGAGGACCAGGCTGAGACCAGCGAAGAGAAGACTGAGGACTGACCATGGCAGAGCAGAACAGCACAGCAGGCGCTGCCCCGGAGCGCAACTACCGTAAGAACCTGCGCGGCGTCGTCGTCTCCGACAAGATGGACAAGACCATCGTCGTCGAGGTCGAGGACCGCAAGAAGCACTCGCTCTACGGCAAAGTCATGAAGAGCCACAGCAAGTTCAAGGCCCATGACGAGAACGGTGAGGCAGGTGTGGGCGACATCGTCCAGATCTCCGAGACCCGTCCGCTGTCCCGGAGCAAGCGCTGGCGCCTGGTGCGCATCGTCGAGAAGGCCAAGTGATCCGTCACCTGGTGTGAGCCTCACAGGGCTCCTATGCTTCCCGACGCCGCACAGAGCGTCATAGGAAAAGACCCCGACCCGGCTTCCGGGTTGGGGTCTTTTTCTGTTTCGTGTATGATATTGAGGCTGTGCGCCCGTATGCGTTGACTCGTCGAGTCGCCGCGGACAGCGCACGTCCCCCAGGGCCGCCTCGGCCATCCAGTCACACCACTGACCACACCGTCAGGATTGGGTGGGTAAGCGGCGGGGGAGTTGTTCATTCTAGAAGTTCCACAAGGCTCACCCGGTCTTCGGGGGAGAACCAGTGCGACGACAGGAGAAACCAAGTGATTCAGCAGGAATCGCGGCTCAAGATCGCTGACAACACCGGTGCCAAGGAACTCCTTGTCATCCGTGTTCTCGGTGGATCCGGACGCCGCTACGCAGGTATCGGCGACACATTCGTCGCCACCGTGAAGGACGCCATCCCGGGCGGCAACGTCAAGAAGGGCGACGTCGTCAAGGCAGTTGTCGTGCGTACACGGAAGAAGACCCGTCGCAACGACGGCTCCTACATCAGCTTCGACGAGAACGCTGCTGTCATCCTCAAGGGTGAGACCCAGGATCCGCGCGGCACCCGTATCTTCGGCCCCGTGGGGCGCGAGCTTCGCGACCAGAAGTTCATGAAGATCGTCTCGCTCGCCCCGGAGGTGCTCTGACTCATGGCCAACAAGATCAAGAAGGACGACCTCGTTCAGGTGCTCGCAGGCAAGGACAAGGGCAAGCAGGGCAAGGTCCTGCAGGTCCTCCCGGCCGAAGAGCGCGTGGTCGTCGAGGGTGTCAACCGCGTGAAGCGTCACCTCCGCGCCGGTCAGTTCGGCAGCACCGAAGGCGGCATCGTCGAGTCTGAGGCTCCGCTGCACATCTCGAATGTGGCCGTGGTGGACCCGGAGACCGGCAAGCCGACCCGTGTGGGCTTCCGGATTGAGGAGAACGGCGAGGGCGAGACCAAGAAGGTCCGCTTCGCCAAGGCCTCCGGAAAGGAGCTGTGATGACCGAGGTGCAGAGCGTGACTCAGAAGATCACCCCCCGCTTCAAGACCAAGTACCGCGAGGAGATCCGGGCGTCCCTGCAGGACGAGTTCGGCTACTCCAACGTCATGGAGGTCCCCGGCCTGGTGAAGGTCGTGGTCAACATGGGCGTCGGCGAGGCTGCTCGCGACAACAAGCTGATCCAGGGCGCAGTCGAGGATCTGACCAACATCACCGGTCAGAAGCCCAAGATCACCCGCGCTCGGAAGTCCATCGCGCAGTTCAAGCTGCGTGAGGGCCAGCCGATCGGTGCGTTCACCACGCTTCGTGGTGACCGCATGTGGGAGTTCCTGGACCGTCTCGTGACCTTCGCACTGCCGCGCATCCGCGACTTCCGCGGTCTGAGCGCCAACCAGTTCGACGGCAACGGAAACTACACCTTCGGTCTGTCTGAGCAGGCGGTCTTCCACGAGATCGACCAGGACAAGATCGACCGTCCGCGCGGCATGGACATCACTGTGGTGACCACCGCCAAGACTGATGAGGAAGGCCGCGCGCTGCTGCGTGCACTGGGCTTCCCCTTCAAGACCGAACAGTAAGCATCTACGCCGCAGGTCCCTTCACCAGAGTTCCGGACACGGAATCTCCGGAGATGAGGAAACCGTGGCGAGGAAGGGCACCAGCCCCCTATGACAATGACTGATCCAGTCGCAGACATGCTGACCCGTCTGCGCAACGCCAACTCGGCATACCACGACCAGGTCTCCATGCCCAGCTCCAAGCTGAAGGTCCGTATCGCCGACATCCTCAAGGCAGAGGGCTACATCACCGAGTACCGCGAGGAAGAGGCCGAGGTCGGCAAGACCCTGGTCATCGACCTGAAGTTCGGCCCGAGCCGTGAGCGCTCGATCGCCGGCCTGAAGCGCATCTCGAAGCCTGGTCTGCGCGTCTACGCGAAGTCCAACAACCTCCCGCACGTGCTGGGCGGCCTGGGCATCGCAATCCTGTCCACCTCCTCCGGTCTGCTCACTGACCGTCAGGCTCAGAAGAAGGGCATCGGCGGGGAAGTCCTCGCCTACGTCTGGTAACGGAAGGGAGTCGAAGCACTATGTCACGCATCGGTAAACTTCCGATCACTGTCCCTGCCGGCGTCGAGGTCAAGCTCGACGGTCGGGAGATCTCGGTCAAGGGCCCCAAGGGCGAGCTGAACCGCACCCTCTCCGAGGGTGTGAACGTCGAGCTCGAGGACGGCATCATCACGGTGACCCGTCCCGACGACGAGCGCGAGTCCCGCTCCCTGCACGGCCTGACCCGCAGCCTGATCAACAACATGATCATCGGCGTCACCGAGGGCTACACCAAGAAGCTCGAGATCGTCGGCACCGGCTACCGCGTGCAGGCGAAGGGCTCCGACCTGGAGTTCGCACTCGGCTACTCCCACCCGGTTCCGGTGGAGGCCCCCGAGGGCATCACCTTCACCGTGGAGGGCGCCAACAAGCTTGCTGTCTTCGGCATCGACAAGCAGCAGGTGGGCGAGGTCGCCGCGAACATCCGCAAGCTGCGCAGGCCTGACCCGTACAAGGGCAAGGGCGTGCGTTATGAGGGCGAGCAGATTCGCCGCAAGGCCGGAAAGGCAGGTAAGTAAACCATGGCTATTGGTATCCAGGGCAAGAGCAAGTCTGCGGCCCGCGGCCGTCGCCATCTGCGCCTGCGCAAGAAGCTCAGCGGTTCCGCTGAGCGTCCGCGCCTCGTGGTGAACCGCTCCGCGCGCCACATCGTCGCTCAGGTCGTCAACGACCTCGAGTCCCGCACTCTGGTCTCCGCCTCCACCATGGAGGCAGACCTGCGCAGCTTCGACGGCGACAAGACCGCCAAGGCACAGAAGGTCGGCGAGCTGATCGCTGAGCGTGCCAAGGCTGCCGGCATCGAAGCCGTGGTCTTCGACCGCGGCGGCAACAAGTACCACGGTCGTGTGGCCGCCGTCGCCGACGGCGCCCGGGAAGGTGGGCTGAAGCTGTGAGCGAGAACACCAACGAGAAGGACGCACAGGTGACTGAGTCCAACGAGAACGCCGCCGCCGAGACTGCTGAGCAGGCTCAGGGCGTCGGCCAGCAGAACCAGGGCCAGCGCGGCGGCCGCGATGGCGGCCGTGGTGGCCGCGGCGGTCGCAACGAGGGCCGTGGAGGCCGTGGTGGCCGCGGCGGTCGTGACGAGGAGAAGGACAAGTTCCTCGAGCGCGTCGTGACTATCAACCGTGTCTCCAAGGTCGTCAAGGGCGGTCGTCGCTTCAGCTTCACCGCACTGGTGGTCGTGGGCGACGGCGACGGAACCGTCGGCGTCGGCTACGGCAAGGCCAAAGAGGTCCCCGCCGCCATCCAGAAGGGTGTCGAGGAGGCGAAGAAGAACTTCTTCCGCGTCCCGCGCGTGGGCTCCACCATCCCGCACCTGGTCAAGGGTGAGGATGCAGCCGGCGTCGTGCTGCTGCGTCCGGCATCCGCAGGTACCGGTGTGATCGCCGGCGGTCCGGTCCGTGCCGTCCTGGAGTGCGCAGGCATCCACGACGTGCTGACCAAGTCCATGGGCTCGGTGAACGCCATCAACATCGTTCACGGCACCATCGACGCCCTCAAGCAGCTCGAGGAGCCCGAGGCAGTGGCAGCACGCCGCGGTCTGGCACTCGACGAGGTGGCACCCGCTCCGATGCTCCGCACCATGCAGGAGGACCGCGCAGCGCGTGCCGAGAAGGCAGGTGCATGATGGCCAAGCCCGTTCAGTACAACACCGCAGTGAACCTGAAGGTCGGCGACTCCAAGCTGGAGATCACCCAGACCAAGTCGGTCATCGGCGCAACCCCCAAGCACCGGGAGACCGTGCGGTCCCTGGGCCTGAAGCGGATCGGCCACACTGTGGTCCGCGACGCCGACGCCGTGACCGTGGGTATGCTCAACTCGGTGAAGCATCTCGTGAAGGTTGAGGAGGCGAAGTAAGGATGGCAGAGAACACTGCTCAGTCCGACGTCCTCAAGGTTCACGACCTGCGTCCGGCCCCCGGCTCTCGCAAGGACCGCATTCGTGTGGGCCGTGGTGAGGCATCGAAGGGCAAGACCGCAGGCCGTGGTACCAAGGGTACGAAGGCCCGTTACCAGGTCCGCGCCGGCTTCGAGGGTGGTCAGCTCCCGCTGCACATGCGCCTTCCGAAGCTGCGCGGGTTCAAGAACCCGTTCCGCGTCGAGTACTCCCCGGTGAACCTGGCCAAGCTCGGCCAGCTCTTCCCGGAGGGCGGCGACGTCGCAGCAGAGGACCTGATCGCCAAGGGCGTGGCCAAGAAGGGCCGCCCGGTGAAGGTTCTGGGCTCCGGCGAGATCTCCGTGGCGGTCAACGTGAAGGCTCACGCCTTCTCGGCCTCCGCTGAGGAGAAGATCAAGGCGGCGGGCGGCTCCGTGGAGCAGCTCCCGCTGAAGGCTGCCGCGAAGGCGGAATGACGATCAGCCTGATGTGAACCTGTGCCCTCCCCGGACTCCCTCAAGGAGACCGGGGAGGGCCGTTCACGTTAGGATGACTGACCGTGTGGTCGCCAGACCCATAGAGGAGGACGCTTGTTCAGCGCTATTGCCAGGGTGTTCAGAACGCCCGATCTGCGCCGGAAGATCTGGTTCACCATCGGGATCATCACGATCTACCGGATCGGTGCCTTCATCCCGGCACCCGGTGTGGACTACAACGCTGTTCAGGCGTGCCTGGATATGGGCGGAACCGACGGCGGCCTCTATAACTTCGTCAACATGTTCTCCGGCGGAGCGATGCTTCAGGTCTCGCTCTTCGCCCTGGGGATCATGCCCTACATCACCGCGGCGATCATCGTGCAGCTGCTGCGCGTGGTCATCCCGCGGTTCGAGGCCCTGCAGCGCGAGGGCCCGCAGGGTCAGTCCAAGCTGACCCAGTACACGCGCTACATCACCATCGCCCTGGCGACGCTCCAGGCCACCACGCTGGTCTCCATGGCGCGCTCCGGGGCGCTGCTGCAGTGTGAGATCCCGATCATCCCGCAGGACAACCTCGCGACCATCCTGCTGATGATCCTGGTGATGACCTCCGGTGTGGCTGTGATCATGTGGCTCGGTGAGCAGATCACCGAGCGCGGCGTGGGCAACGGCATGTCCATCCTCATCTTCGTCTCCATTGCCGCCGGCTTCCCCGGCTCGATGGCTGCCATCTGGACCACTCAGGGCTGGCAGACCTTCACCATCGTCTGCCTGATCGGCCTGACGATCGTGGCGGCCGTGGTGTTCGTCGAGCAGTCCCAGCGCCGTGTGCCCGTGCAGTACGCCAAGAAGCAGGTTGGTCGTCGGACTGTCGGCGGCACCTCGACCTACATCCCTATCAAGGTCAACATGGCCGGCGTCATCCCGGTCATCTTCTCCTCCTCGGTGCTGATGCTTCCGCAGGTGCTCATGCAGTTCAACGAGCCCGCGCCGGGGGAGGAGCCGAGCCAGATCGCCCAGTGGATCCAGCAGTACTTCGGCACCGGCGCCCACCCGGTCTACATGGTCACCTTCTTCCTGCTGACCATCGGGTTCACCTACTTCTACGTGACCATCACGTTCAACCCGAACGAGGTCGCGGAGAACATGCGCAAATATGGCGGCTTCATCCCCGGCATCCGCGCCGGACGCCCCACGGAGAACTACCTGGCATATGTGATCTCCCGTATTACGTTCCCGGGCTCCCTCTACTTGGGCTTCATCGCCCTGATCCCGCTGATCGCATTCGTGCTGATCGGCGCTGACCAGGACTTCCCCTTCGGCGGAACGTCTATCCTGATTATGGTTGGTGTGGGCTTGACCACGGTCAAGCAGATCAACGCACAGATGGAACAACGGAACTACGAAGGGCTGCTGCGATGACTCGTATGCTGATCGTCGGTCCCCCCGGGGCCGGCAAGGGAACCCAGTCCAAGAAGATCTCCGAGGAGCATGGCATCGTCGCCATCTCCACCGGTGACATCTTCCGGGAGAACATCAAGGGTCAGACGGAGCTGGGCAAGGAGGCCCAGAAGTACGTCGACGCCGGAAACCTCGTCCCGGACTCCGTCACCAACCGGATGATCGAGGATCGTCTCACCTGGGACGACGCCAAGGATGGGTTCCTGCTGGACGGCTACCCGCGCAATCGCACCCAGGTGGCAGCCTTCGACGAGATCACCGCCCGGCTCGGCGTCGAGCTGGATGTGGTCTTGGAGCTCACCGCTGACCGCGAGGAGCTGATCAGTCGGCTGGTCAGGCGTGCTGAGATCGACGGCCGCGCCGATGACACCGAAGAGGTCATCCGCCACCGCCTGGAGGTCTTCGAGCAGGAGACCGCCCCGATGATCGAGGAGTACCGCCAGCGCGGGGTGCTCAAGCAGGTCGACGGCCTGGGCGAGGTCGAAGAGGTCGAGGCTCGTATCGCAGAAGCGCTGAAGGCCTGACGGATGGGTGTCTTCTCCCGGGGCCGCGTGGAGCTCAAGTCCGCAGATCAGCTCTCCTCGATGGACGCCGCCGGCACAGTGCTCTGCGAGGGGCTGGACGCTGTCATCGCTGCGGCGGCCCCGGGGAAGACCACCGGCGAGCTCAACGAGATCTTCGCCGCGCACCTGGCTGAGCGGGGTGCGGAGCCGAACTTCTTCGGCTATCACGGCTTCCCCGGCCACATCTGTGCCTCGGTCAACGAGGAAGTCGTCCACGGCATCCCCGGGGACCGGGTGCTGGAGGCGGGCGATGTGCTCAAGATCGACGCCGGCTGCATCATCGACGGCTGGCACTCCGACTCGGCACGGACCGTCATCCTCGGATCCTCCGAACAGGGGACTGCGGATGCCGAGGACGAACGCCTCTCTGCGATCACTCGTGATGCCATGTGGAGGGGGATCGCGGCCTTCGCCCAGGCCAAGCACATCGGTGAGATCGGCGAAGCGATCGAGGACTATGTCCGATCCCAGCCCGGCAGGCGTCTCGGCATCCTCGAGGACTACGTGGGCCATGGCATCGGTTCGGCCATGCATATGGCTCCCGACGTCTTCAACTACTCCACCGGCATGAAGGGCACCAAGGTCCGCCCGGGCATGGCCTTGGCGATCGAGCCCATGCTGACCCGCGGCGGCATCGAGACCGATGTCCTCTCCGATGACTGGACCGTGGTGACCTCGGACGGATCCCGTGCCTCCCAGTGGGAGCACTCCGTGGCCCGTCACGACGGCGGCATCTGGGTCCTCACCGCGCCCGACGGCGGCGCCTCCGAGCTGGAGCCGCTGGGCGTCACCCCTGTGCCGATCGGCCAGTGAGGCACGCGCCTCGCCGCGGCGCCTAGCACCGACCCGCGACGATTGGCTGAATTCGGTCCCGGCGTGTACGATGGACTGCTGGTTGTCTCTGTGGTTAACCCCTGCCTATAAACGGGCTGGACGGGGTGTGCCCGGAGACCTGAACCAGCAACACAACCAGGTTGGGGAGTCATGGGCAAAAAAGAAGGCGTCATCGAAGTAGAGGGTCAGGTCATCGAGGCCCTCCCGAATGCAATGTTCCGGGTCCGGCTGGAGAACGAGCACATCCTCCTGGCCACGATCTCGGGCAAGATGCGCCAGCACTACATCCGTATCCTCCCGGAGGACCGGGTTGTGGTGGAGATGAGCCCGTATGACCTCAACCGTGGACGCATCGTCTACCGGTACAAGTGATTTAGGAGAACCCATGAAGGTTCAGCCGAGCGTTAAGCCGGTCTGCTCGGACTGCAAACTGATTCGTCGTCAGGGTGTCGTCCGCGTGATCTGCAAGAACCCGCGCCACAAGCAGCGCCAGGGCTGAGCTCCTCACTGTACGACCCGTTCAGGTGAGGGCGCACCCGCGCTGACTACAGCTCAAAAGAATCATGGCAGTGCAGCTCGGACGAGCTGACGAGCACACCTCCGGTTGCCGAAGGCCGG
The DNA here is from genome assembly GCF_017876395.1 of Nesterenkonia lacusekhoensis. Taxonomy (NCBI): domain Bacteria; kingdom Bacillati; phylum Actinomycetota; class Actinomycetes; order Micrococcales; family Micrococcaceae; genus Nesterenkonia; species Nesterenkonia lacusekhoensis. The sequence goes on from NZ_JAGINX010000001.1 coordinate 238,523, forward strand.
GGACCCGCACAGGCATCACCTCCGATGCCGGGACATGCACTGCTGAAGACCTTCGGACAAGCAGAAGGAGGACTGCCACGTGGCACGTCTGGCAGGTGTGGACATCCCGCGCGAAAAGCGCACGGTGATCGCACTCACTTACATCTACGGCGTCGGCAAGACCCGCGCCGCCCTGGCCCTTGAGGCCACCGGTGTTGACCCCAACACCCGCGTGAAGGACCTGACTGATGATCAGCTGGTCGCTCTGCGTGACTACATCGAGGGCAACTTCACCGTCGAAGGTGATCTCCGCCGTGAGGTCTCCGCCGACATCCGCCGCAAGGTCGAGATCGGCTCCTACGAGGGCCTCCGTCACCGCCGCGGTCTGCCGGTGCGAGGTCAGAAGACCAAGACCAACGCCCGCACCCGCAAGGGCCCGAAGAAGACCGTCGCAGGTAAGAAGAAGTAGTCACAGGAGAAGATATGCCCCCCAAGACTCGCGCTGCGGCTCGTAAGCCGCGCCGTAAGGCAAGCAAGAACATCACCCAGGGTCAGGCTCACATCAAGTCGACCTTCAACAACACCATCGTGTCCATCACGGATCCGACCGGCGCCGTGGTCTCCTGGGCCTCCTCCGGCGAGGTGGGCTTCAAGGGATCCCGCAAGTCGACTCCCTACGCCGCTCAGATGGCAGCCGAGCAGGCCGCCAAGCGCGCACAGGAGCACGGCATGCGCAAGGTCGACGTCTTCGTGAAGGGCCCGGGCTCGGGCCGCGAGACCGCGATCCGCTCCCTGCAGGCCGCAGGCCTGGAGGTCGGCTCCATCTCCGACGTCACCCCCAGCGCCCACAACGGCTGCCGGCCGCCGAAGCGCCGTCGCGTCTGAGCGACCTTCTATTGGCCCCAGCCCCCGCCCCGGCTCCGCGCCGGGGCGCGGGCCGAGCATCATAATCAGTGAGTTTGCGTCATATAGCGGATGCACTCTGAAAGGAATCACACGTGCTCATTGCACAGCGCCCCACGCTGACCGAAGAAGTCGTCGCAGATAACCGTTCGCGTTTCGTCATCGAGCCCCTGGAGCCCGGTTTCGGCTACACCCTGGGCAACTCGCTGCGCCGCACCCTGCTGTCCTCCATCCCCGGTGCTGCTGTGACCAGCATCCGGATCGACGGCGTGCTGCACGAGTTCACCACCATCGCCGGTGCCAAGGAGGACGTCACCGAGCTGGTGCTTAACGTCAAGAAGCTGTCGGTCTCCTCCGAGCACGACGAGCCCGTCGTGGCCTACCTCCGCAAGGAGGGCCCCGGTGCGGTCACCGCTGCTGACATCACCCCGCCGGCCGGCGTCGAGTTCCACAACCCGGACCTCTACCTCGGCACCCTCAACGAGGACGGCAAGCTGGACATGGAGCTGACCGTCGAGCGCGGCCGCGGCTATGTCTCTGCTGCACAGAACAAGGTCGCCGACTCGGAGATCGGCCGCATCCCGGTCGACTCCATCTACTCCCCAGTCCTGAAGGTCTCCTTCAAGGTTGAGGCGACCCGTGTCGAGCAGCGCACCGACTTCGACAAGCTGATCGTCGACGTCGAGACCAAGCCCTCTGTGGCTCCGCGCGACGCTCTGGCATCGGCAGGCACCACTCTGGTCGAGCTGTTCTCGTTGGCCCGTGAGCTCAACGTGGCCGCCGAGGGCATCGAGATCGGTCCGTCCCCGACGGATGCAGCCCTGGCTGCGGACATGGCTCTGCCGATCGAGGACCTCGAGCTGACGGTCCGTTCCTACAACTGCCTCAAGCGCGAGGGCATCCACACTGTGGGTGAGCTCGTGGCACGCTCCGAGGCTGACCTGATGGACATCCGCAACTTCGGTGCGAAGTCCATCGACGAGGTCAAGGACAAGCTGACCGAGCTGGGTCTGTCCCTGAAGGACTCCCCGGTCGGCTTCGACCCGACCGCCGCGCGCTTCCAGGAGGCGGGCGAGGACGAGGACCTCGACGACGAGCAGCAGTACTGAGCCGCTGCGGCACATATATTTCTAGGAGAACAAGACAATGCCTACCCCCACTAAGGGACCGCGCCTGGGCGGCAGCCCGACGCACGAGAAGATGATGCTGCAGAACCTCTCTGCCAGCCTGTTCGAGAACCGCTCGATCACCACCACCCTGACCAAGGCCAAGCGTGTCCAGCCCTTCGCTGAGCGCCTGATCACCTTCGCCAAGAAGGGTGACCTGGCGGCACGCCGCAAGGTGGTCGGCCAGCTCTCTGCGAAGAACGCCACCAACCAGGCGATCGTCCACGAGCTGTTCACCGTGATCGCACCGGCCATGGCCGAGCGCGAGGGCGGCTACACCCGCATCACCAAGGTCGGCAACCGCAAGGGCGACAACGCTCCGATGGCTGTCATCGAGCTGGTGATGGAGCCGGTCTCCCCGAAGCAGAAGGTCGTCGCCGACGCAGAGCAGGCCACCGCCGCCGCTGCGCCGGAGGAGCCCGCTGAGGTCGAGGCTGAGGAGACTCCCGCCGAGGAGGCTGCCGAGGTCGAGGCCGAGGAGACCGCTGAGGCTCCCGCCGAGGAGACTGAGACCTCCGAGGAGTCCGAGGACAAGTGATCCTCTGACGCTCTTCATGGGAAGCGCCCCGGACCGTCTGGTCCGGGGCGCTTCTCTGTGTCTGAGGGCTGTGTGGGGAGAGGGCGGCGTCGGGCGTGTGCGGCTGCAGCGGCGATAGGCTGGGACCATGCCCAGAATCCGTCTTGACCTCGCCTACGACGGCAACGCCTACCGAGGATGGGCGGCCCAGCCTGGGCTGCCCACCGTCCAGGGCGTGCTGCAGGAAGGCCTGGCCACGCTCATCCGCCGGGAGGTCCCGGTGGTCGTGGCCGGCAGAACGGATGCGGGCGTGCATGCCCGCGGTCAGGTGGTCCATTTCGACCTCACCGAGGAGGAGTGGCACCGACTTGCCCGGGGCCGGGACATCACGCCGGCTGAGGCGATGCTGCGCAGGATCGGAGGCGTGCTCTCGCGCCAGGACGGCGCGGTCATCGTCCACCGTGCCGCGGCGGTCCCTGATGACTTCGACGCGCGGTTCTCCGCGCTGAGCCGCAGCTACAGCTACCGCTTGGCCGACGGGCCGCAGCGCAGAGATCCGCTGCGCCGCTTCGACACCGCCTGGCATCCCCGGGCCCTGGACGAGGGGCTCATGGACGCTGAGGCGACCTCAGCTGTGGCTGCTGACGGGGGAGTGCGCGACTTCGGCAGCTTCTGCAAGCCGCGGGAGATGAGCACGACCGTTCGGCAGCTGCAGCACTTCAGCATCCGTCGGGGCCCCGACGATGTGCTGGTGGCCCACCTGAGGGCGGATGCGTTCTGCCACCACATGGTCCGGGCGCTGATCGGCGCCTGCATCGAGGTGGGGGAGGGGCGCCGGGAGCCGGGCTGGGTGCTGAGCCGTCTGGAGCGGCCCAGCTGGGACTCCTCGGTGCGTCTGGCCCCGCCGAACGGTCTGGTCCTGGAATCGGTGCAGTACCCGGACGATGATCGGCTGCGGGCACGGGCGGAGCAGACCCGCGCCCTGCGTCCCACGTGAGCGTAGGGCCCCGGCAGCTCTGTGCTGGTCGATGTGATCGCGGTAACGTAGCCCCAGGCAGGCCGGACGACCAGGGCCGCAGGCATACCCAGGAGGACGCAGACATGGTGGGACGGACGACGGCGCGATCGCAGAGCATGACGGCCGGTGCACCCGATCCGGCAGGCGGGCGGCTGCTGGCGGGACCCTCTGGCTCTGGTGGATCATCGGCGCCGTCGTCGTGCTGGCCATCCTGGCGGCGCTGTTCTACTTCTACCGCTCCAGGACCAGTGCTCCGGCCGCTGAAGAGGCCGCAGGCGAAGAGGGATACTCCAAGATCTGAGCGGGCACGGCCCGTTCAGAGCCGTGCCGTTCAGAGCAGAGCAGAGCAGAGCAGAGCAGAGCAGAGCAGAGCAGAGCAGAGCCGAGCCGGCCCGCCCTGGCCGACTCAGCCGTCGATGATCGCCACCAGTTCGTCCAGGAAGCTGGAGAAGTCGGTACCGCGGCGCAGCAGCCGCTGCACGGAGTCGGGCTCGTTGAAGACCTCCACCAGCTGTTCGAAGATCGTCTGGAAGGCCGAGCGCTCCTCTTCGCTGAAGGCCACCAGAGCCACTACCTGGACTCGGCACTCGCCCCAGGGCAGCGATCCCTCTGCGATGCCCAGTGAGATGGCTGTCGTGGTGCCGGTCATCTTCAGCGCATGCGGCACCGCCAGCGAATCGGTGAAGGCTGTGGAGGAGAGCTGCTCGCGCTCGATCGTCCGCTCGATGTAATCCTGGTCGATCACGCCGCGATCCCGCAGCGGGGCGGCCAGCTGACGGATCGCGTCCTCTTCGTCGGCGGCCTTCAGCGGGCGCAGGAAGGCAGAAGGGTCCAGATAGGACTCCAGCTCGCCGCGGAGTCGGGCGAGCCGGTGGGCACGGCGCCGCCTGCCGGCCGCCGCCGCGATCCTCTCCATGTCCTGATCCGTCAGGAAGGGCGGAAGGTGGACGGTGCGCTCATCCGGAGTCGGCGGCTCGATGGTGGTCAGCACCAGATCGGTGTCGATGGAGGACCAGTCCGGATCCACCCGGGTCTCCATCCGGGTCACCTCGATCCCGCTGCCCAGGGACTTGTCGATCCGGGCCCGCAGCAGCTCGTGCATCTCGTAGTAGCCGGGAGAGACGATCGTGGCGGTCAGTGCCTCCCCGGCCCGCCGGCTGCGCTCCAGCTGCCCGCCCACATGCATGGCGATGTAGGCGATCTCGTCATCGCGCAGCGGGATCTCCAACACCTGGGAGAGCTCGTCGGAGATGGAGACCGCCACCTGGAAGATCATCGGATAGGCCGTCTTCAGCGAACGGGTCAGCGGATTCCGCGACCAGGCCTGTTCCCGGGCGCGGTGAGCCAGGTTCTGCACGTGCAGGCTCAGCCGCCGCACGAAGGCCGCATGGTCGATGTCCACCGTGTACTCCCGAGCGGCCCGCTGCACCGCCTCCGCCACAGCGGCCTCCACTGCCGGGTCCAGGGCGATCTGGGTGGAGGGGTCCCCGCCGGGGGCGACCACCCGGGTCAGCACCAGGGAGGCCAGATGGTTCAGATCTCCACGGCCCAGGCTGACTCCGAAGTGCCGGCTGCTCAGCCGCCCCAGCAGCTGAGCGATCCGCTCCTGCTGCTCGGCGGGCTCCACCGGAGTGCCCTCCACGGCGCGCCCCTGGGAGACGCGCTCTGCGGCGATGGCCACATGCAGCACCACATCGGCGGTGGCGAATTCGTTGACGTAATAGCCCTGCTCGGCCAGCTCAGCGGCCAGTTCGCTCTTGAAGGGGCCGAAGGCGGAGCTGTCCACCGCGCCGATGCCGGCACCGCGACGCATCCCCTCGACGTCGAAGTAGCCGTGCTCCATCTCAGCGTGAGCCAGTGTGGAGACCAGCTTTCGCTGCTCCAGCTCCCCGCCGACCAGCAGCAGCCGCGGACCGGAGCGCTCCAGGGCCAGACCGGTGCCGTGCAGCAGGCTACGCACCCGGACCAGGTCTGCCTCCAGGGTGGCCTCGGAGACATGCAGGCGTTCGGCCGCCCGGTAGAGGTCCACGCCGGAGGAGGCCTCCAAGAGCTCGCGGACCAGGGCGTGCAGCCGGTCCCGGGGAGCGGTCTTGGGCCGGGAGTCCTTGGCTCGCAGGCCGGCCAACACGCTGCGGTCGGCGCGGTAGCCGGCCGGTCCGGACTCCACCGCGCCGTCGGCCTGGGCGTTGATCGCTGCGATGTAGGAGCGCACACTGCGCGGGGTCACTCCCAGACGATCCGCCAGGGCCGCCGAAGGCATCCATCCCTCTTCGCGCATGAGCAGCCCGATCAGCTGTTCCTGACGTCTGCGGCTCACCCGGCTGTCCTCTCCACAGGGCCACCCTATCGAGTTCGGAGCACGACCATAGCGCCCACTTTCCGCAGGGGCGGAAAGAACTCTGAGTCCCTCAGGCTGTCGCTGTGGACTGGGTCACGGGACACTGGAGGGGAGAAGGACGGAAGGCAGATCGATGAAGATCCTGGTGGTGTGCGGCGCGGGCGCGTCGTCCACGTTTGTCGCCCAGCGGCTCAACAGCGCTCTGCGCGCCGAAGGCCTCGGGCATCAGGCCCACGCCGGGAACGGGTCCTCCCTGCTCTACGAGCTGGACACCGCCGACGTCGTGCTGCTGGGCCCGCATATGGCGGACACGGCAGACGACATCCGCGGCCTGACCGGAGAGCGCGGCCCCCTCATCACTGTGCTTCCTGACGATATCTACAGTGACCTCGACGGAACCCGGGCCCTCTCGGTGCTTCGCGAGGTCCTCGCTGTGCCTGCCGGGAAGAGCTCCCCGGCAGCCGAGATCACGGAAGAAGGAAACTCCATGTCCGCATCGCGCACCGTCACCGTCGCATCCTCCTCCGGGCTTCATGCCCGCCCGGCCAAGCTCTTCGTGGAGGCAGTCCAGGGCACCGGCTCCACGATCACCCTGGCCAAGGGTGAGAAGAGCGTCAACGCCGCATCCATCCTGACCGTGCTCTCCCTGGGCGTGGAGAAGGGCGACGAGGTCACCCTCACCGCTGAGGGCGGCGAGGAGGAGCAGGCTCTCGACACCCTTGAGCAGTTCCTCACCACCGATCACGACGCGTGAGGACAGTGGGGACCCCTTCGATGACTGACCTCACCGGAACAGGAATCGGCCGCGGCATCGCCCGTGGCCCCGTGGCACGTATGGCCGCACTGCCGGCGCCGCCGCAGGACGTACCCTCCCAGCTGAGCCCTGAAGAGGAGTCCCAGCGGGTGGCCGAGGCTGTCCAGGCGGTGGCCGAGGAGCTGGCCGCCCGCGGCGAGCAGGCCGGCGGCCAGGCCAAGGACGTCCTCGAGGCCCAGGCCATGATGGCCCAGGACCCCGCACTCGCCGACGCCGTATCCGAGCGCACCCAGGCCGGCAAGACCGGTGAGTGGGCTGTGTTCGAGGCCTTCGACGAATTCCGCCGGACCATGGAATCCCTGGGCGGCTACCTGGGGGAGCGGGCTGCGGACCTCAACGACGTCGCTCAGCGGGTCATCGCCCGCCTGCGTGGGCTTCCGGCCCCCGGCGTTCCGGATCCGCGTCATCCGTTCGTGCTGGTGGCCGAGGACCTCGCGCCCGCTGATACGGCGCTGCTGGACCTGGAGAAGGTTCTGGCACTGGTCACCATCGAAGGCGGCCCCACCTCCCACACGGCCATCCTGGCCCGGGAGAAGGCCATCACCGCAGTGGTCGGCGTCGCCGCGGCAGAGGAGCTGACCGGTGGGGAGGACGTCATCGTCGATGCCGCCGCCGGCACCGTCATCACGGCTCCCACACAGGAACAGATCGACGACGCCGAACAGCGCATCGCCCAGCGTGCGGCCGTGCAGGCCGCCCCGATGGCCCCCGGCGCGCTCGCCGACGGCACCGAGGTCCCGCTGCTGGCCAACCTCGGCTCGCCCGAGGGTGCCGCCGAGGCGGTGGAGCTGGGAGCCGAAGGTGTGGGCCTGTTCCGCACCGAGTTCCTCTTCCTCTCCTCGGATGAGGCCCCCACAGTGGCGGAGCAGACCGAGTCCTACACGGCGCTGCTGCAGGCCTTCGGCGGCAGGAAGGTCGTGGTCCGAGCCCTCGACGCCGGTGCGGACAAGCCGCTGAGCTTCCTCACCAACACCGAGGAGGAGAACCCAGCTCTGGGTCTGCGCGGCCTGCGCGCCTTGCTGGCCGATGAGCAGGTCCTCGACGATCAGCTCACCGCCCTGGCCCAGGCCCAGGAGGCCACAGAGGCTGACCTGTGGGTCATGGCCCCGATGGTCTCCACTGTGGAGGAGGCTCAGCGCTTCTCCGAACTGGCCCACGCCAAAGGCCTGAAGACCGCGGGCGTGATGGTGGAGGTCCCCTCCTCCGCGCTGCTGGCCGAGGACATCCTGGGTGAGGTCGACTTCGCCTCCATCGGCACCAACGACCTGACCCAGTACACGATGGCCGCCGACCGCATGCTCGGCTCGGTCTCGCACCTCCAGGACCCGTGGCACCCCGCTGTGCTGCGGCTGATCCGCGAAGTGGGCGCCGCCGGACAGTCCACGGGCAAGCCGGTGGGCGTCTGCGGCGAGGCCGCCGCGGACCCGCTGCTGGCGGTGGTGCTGGTGGGTCTGGGAGTGAACACCCTGTCCATGGCGCCGGCGGCCCTCTCCGATGTCCGCACCGAGCTGACGCTGCACTCCGCAGAGCAGGCGCGGGCCGTGGCGCAGGCCGCCTTGGGCGCCTCCTCGGCGGCTGAGGCGCGGAAGGCCGCCCTGGCGGCGTCGCAGGCCTGAGACACCGCGTCCATAACCACTTCACACCCCTTGACTCCGCACCCTCTCAAGGATGAGGAAGGCACAGAATATGTCCACCGCAACGGCTGAATCAGCCGACGGACAGAAGCAGCCCGGCGCCCTGCGCGTCGGGATCCAGAAGGTCGGATCCTTCATGTCGGGCATGATCATGCCCGTGATCCCTGCGCTCATCGCCTGGGGGATCCTGACCGCAGTGCTGGTCAACATCGGGGAATGGACCACCGGCTGGGCGCCCGCAGAGGCCCTGGACACGGCGATCTTCCCGATGATCCATTACCTGCTGCCGATCCTCATCGCGGTCCAGGGCGGCAAGATGGTCTACGACATGCGCGGCGCCGTCGTCGGCGGCATCGCCGCCCTCGGCGTCATCGCCGGATCTGACCACATCGTCGACCAGTTCAACGCCGGGCTGCCCGAGGCCGAGCAGCTCGAATACGTCCACATGTTCATCGGGGCGATGATCCTGGGCCCGCTGGCCGCGTGGATCATGAAGAAGCTGGACGGCCTCTGGGAGGGCAAGATCCGCGCCGGCTTCGAGATGCTGGTCAACATGTTCTCTGCGGGCATCCTCGGATTCTTCCTGGTGATCGGCGGATTCTTCGGACTGGCCCCGGTCATCAACGGACTGATGAACGTCCTGGAGACCGTCGTGGGCTTCCTGGTGGACCACGGTCTGCTGCCGCTGGCCTCGGTGATCATCGAACCGGCCAAGGTCTTCTTCCTCAACAACGCCATCAACCACGGCGTGCTCACCCCGCTGGGCATCCAGGAGGCCTCCGGCGAGGCCGGACAGTCCATCCTGTTCCTGCTGGAGGCGAACCCGGGCGTGGGCCTGGGTCTGCTGCTGGCCTTCTCCGTCTTCGGCGTCGGCGCCGCCCGGGCCACCGCACCCGGCGCTGCGATCATCGTCTTCCTGGGCGGCATCCACGAGGTCTACTTCCCCTATGTGCTGATGAAGCCGGCGCTGCTGCTGGCAGTCATCGCCGGCGGGGCCACCGGTGTGACCACCAATATGCTGTTGGAGGTCGGCCTGCAGGGTCCGGCCGCGCCGGGCTCGGTCATCGCCGTATACCTCCAGTCATTGGGCGGCGGCATGGGCAACATCATCGGCGTCACTCTGTCCTGGATCCTCGCGGCTGCGGTGACCTTCGCCGTCGCGGCGCTGATCCTGCTCAAGGACCGGAAGAAGGACCTGGCCGGCGAGGACGGGTTCACCTCGGCTGTGGCCAAGACCGCCGCCGCCAAGGGCAAGTCCTCCAGCCACCTCTCCGACCTGGCCGACGCCGCTGCGGTGCCAGCCCAGACCGAGAAGGTCATCCAGAAGGTCATCTTCGCCTGCGACGCCGGCATGGGCTCCTCCGCCATGGGTGCCTCGGTGCTGCGCAAGAAGTTCAAGGCCGCCGGCATCGAGGGCGTGGAGGTCACCAATAAGGCCATCGCGGCCCTGCCGGGAGACACCGACCTGGTCATCACCCAGGAGTCGCTGACCGACCGTGCCCGCGGCCAGGAGCCGGAGGCCATCCACGTCTCGGTGGACAGTTTCATGGACGCACCCGAATATGACGAGGTCGTGGAACTGGTGCAGAACTCGCGCCAGCCCGCCGCGGTGGGAGCAGGGGAGGGGTCGGCGTCGTCGGCCGCCCCTGCTGTGTCCGCTGCGTCGGCTGAAGCTGATGCAGCACCGGTCCCCGAGACCGCTGACTCCGGCATTCTGACTCTGAGTCAGGTGCGGATCCACTCCGGCTCGGCCACCCAGGAGGAGGCGCTGGCTGAGGCCGCGCAGATCCTGGTCGACTCCGGCGCGGTCACCGAGGACTACCTGCAGGCCATGAAGGACCGTGAGGCGACCGTCTCCACCTTCATGGGCAACGGCCTGGCCATCCCGCACGGCACCAACGACGCCAAAGACGCGGTCAAGGCCTCGGCGCTGTCGGTGGTCCGCTACGACGGCGGTGTGGACTGGGCCGGTGATCAGGCCGACTTCGTGATCGGCATCGCCGGTGTCGGCGATGAGCACCTGGAGATCCTCTCCAGGATCGCCGTGCTCTTCGCTGAGGAGAACGAGGTCGCTCAGCTGCGCGCAGCCTCCAGCGAGGAGGAGCTGCTCCAGATGCTCTCCGCCGTCAACGACGGCTGAAGCCCGCCACCCATCGAATCGTGTACCGGATTCTCGGCAATGGGGACCGCAATCGCCCCATTCGCCACAATCCGGTACACGATCCGCACCGAGGGACATACTCAGGGACACACCGAGGGATAGGAAGAGATCCATGAAAGCAGTTCACTTCGGGGCCGGGAACATCGGCCGCGGCTTCGTCGGCATGCTGCTGCACGAGGGCGGCTACGAGGTGGTGTTCTCCGACGTGGCGGCACCCCTGGTGGATGCTCTGACCGCAGCGGAGTCCTACACCGTCCACGAAGTCGGCGACGGCGGCCCCGGCCGTGAGAACCGGGACACGGTCATCACCGGCTTCCGCGCGCTGAACTCCGCTTCAGACCCAGAGGCTGTGGCCGCCGAGGTGGCCTCCGCCGAGGTGGTCACCACGGCAGTGGGACCCACGATCCTGAAGTTCATCGCGCCACATATCCTGGCCGGACTGCGCGAGCGCTCCGAGGAGGCCGCCCCGCTGCAGGTCATGGCCTGTGAGAACGCCATCGGTGCCACGGACACTCTGCGTGAGCACATCGTGGAACTCGCCGGCGACGATTGGGCCTCTCTGGAGGCCAAGGCGGTCTTCGCGAACACCGCGGTGGACCGGATCGTGCCTGGCCAGCCGGCTGAGGCACCGGGCGGGGGCGTCGCCGTCGACGTGACCGTGGAGCCCTTCTACGAGTGGGCCATCGAGCAGGGAGCCTTCGGCGGGAACCTGCCGAACATCCCCGGTGCCCATTTCGTCGATGAGCTGGGTCCCTACATCGAACGCAAGCTCTTCACCGTGAACACCGGCCATGCAGCGGCCGCCTACCTGGGCACCCGCGCTGGTCGGGAGAAGATCGCCGAGGCCCTGGCCGATGAGCAGGTGGCCGCCGGTGTGACCGCAGCCCTGGAGGAGACCTCCGCGCTGCTCTGCGCCAAGCACGGCTTCAGCGCGGAGGAGATGGAGGCCTACCGGACCACCATCCTGGGCCGCTTCCGCAACCCCGCGCTGCCGGACACCGCCGACCGCGTGGGACGCCAGCCGCTGCGCAAGCTCTCCCGCAACGAACGGCTGATCGGCCCGGCCGCCGAGGCCGCCGAGCGGGGCCTCTCCGCCCAGGGCCTGCTGGCCGTGGTCGGTGCGGCTCTGGAGTTCTCCCTGCCGGAGGATGAGCAGGCCGTGGAGCTGCAGAAGCTGTTGGGCGAGCTCAGCGCTGAGGCCTTCACCGAGCAGGTCACCGGCCTGAGCGCCGAGCACCCGCTCTTCACCTCCGTGGTGGCGCTGGTGAGAGCTCGCCAGGGCTGAGCCGAACCAGAACGGCTGAGCTCCGGCTGCTCGCCAGCTGAAGGCACGACGCTGGAGCTGAAGACAGAACGACGGCGCCCCGTCAGCTCTCCTCGGAGGGCCGACGGGGCGCCGTCGTCGTCTGGTCTGCTGTTATGCCCGCCGGTGTGTTGAGATCTCGGGAACTGCCCTCCTGAGAGGGGGAGTTCCCGAGATCTCAACACACCTGACGCTTCAGGAGGCGACCGGCTGGGTCGTCGCCGCCGTCTCCGTCCCGGGCTGGGCCGCAGCCGGGCGGGTCCACTGCTTCAGCGCGATCACGCTCAGCGCCGTGACCACTGCGCCGGCCAGCACCGCCACCAGGAACATCGCCCAGGGGTCGATGGCGAAGAGCACGAACACGCCGCCGTGCGGCGCCATAGAGGTGGTCCCGAAGGCCATGGACAGTGCTCCGGTGGTGGCGCCGCCGGCCATGGCGGCGGGGAGCACGCGCAGCGGGTCTGCTGCGGCGAAGGGGATGGCGCCCTCGGAGATGAAGGCGGCACCGAGCAGCACAGCGGTCTTGCCGTTCTCACGCTCGGCCGCGGTGAAGAGGCGACCGCGCAGGAACGTGGCCAGCGCCAGGCCCAGCGGCGGGACCATACCGGCGGCCATGACCGTGGCCATGATCATCAGCGGGGCCTCCGAGGAGGTGGAGGCAGCGCCCACACCGGCCACCGCGAAGGAGTAGGCCACCTTGTTGACCGGGCCTCCCAGGTCCACGCACATCATCAGGCCGAGGACGATCCCCAGCAGGATCGCGGCCGAACCGGTCATCGACGCCAGCCAGGTCTCCAGAGAGGCGGTCAGAGAGGCGATCGGTGCTCCCAGGACCAGCAGCATCAGTCCGCCGGCGGCGATGGAGGCGCACAGCGGGATGATCACCACGGGCATCAGTCCGGCCAGCCAGCGCGGCACGCTGAGCCGGCGGAAGCCTGCGGCCACCAGCCCGGCCAGCACACCGCCGGCGATGCCGCCGATGAAGCCGGCATCCATGGTCACCGCGATCGCACCGGCGGTGAAGCCCGGAGCGATGCCCGGGCGGTCAGCCATGCCGTAGGCGATGTAGCCGGCCAGTGCGGGCACCAGGAAGCTCATCGCGGTGCTTCCGATCAGGAAGAACACAGAGCCCAGGTATCCGCCCAGGGCACCCCATCCGAGGAAGGGGTCCGGCAGCTGGTCGGCCGTGGGCAGGTTCCACAGTGAGCTGTTCAGCGCGACCTCTTCGGCCACCCCGTCGATGGTGTAGCCGCCCAGCAGGAAGCCCAGGGCCATGAGCAGGCCTCCGGCCGCCACGAAAGGGATCATGTAGCTGACTCCGGTCATCAGCACCCGCTGCACCGCTCGGCCGAAGCTCTCCGAGGAGGAGCCTTCCTCGGCCTCGGCGGAGGCGCTCTCGGTGCTGACGGTCTGGGCCTGCGGATCCTCGGCGGCGGCGAGTGCCTCCTGGAGCATCTGCTCGGGCTCGTCGATCCCGCGCTTGACCCGCGAGGTCACCACGGGTTTGCCGGCGAAGCGGTCCTTCTGCCGGACGTCCACATCGGCGGCAAAGATCACGGCCTCGGCGCGGCTGATCACCTGCGGGTCCAACGCAGAGGAGCCGGCCGATCCCTGAGTCTCCACGTGCAGGTCCACGCCCAGGCGCTGGGCGGCCTGCTTGAGCGCGTCAGCGGCCATATAGGTGTGGGCGATGCCGGTGGGGCATGCGGTCACCGCCACCACGGTCCGCGCCGGGGCAGGCGCATCCGACGCCGCATCCGCTGAAGCTGCGGCGCCCGACGCCGACGCATCGGCCTGCTCAGCCTCATTCGGCTCCTCGGCCGGCGACGGGTCGGCGGCCTCCTGGATCATGGCCGCGACCTCCCCGGCGTCCTGGGTCGAACGCAGCCGCTGGACGAATTCGTCGCGCATCAGCGAGGTCGCCAAGGTGGAGAGGATGCTCAGGTGATCGGTGTCGGCGCCGTCGGGCACTGCGATGAAGAAGACCAGGTCGGCGTCGCCGTCCCCGGAGTCGAAGTCCACCGGTGTGGCCAGCCGGGCGAAGGCCACTGTGGGCTGCTCCACCGCGGAGGTGCGGCAGTGGGGGATGGCGAAGCCGCCGGGCATGCCGGTGGCTGAGCTCTCCTCACGGGCCCAGGCGCCGTCGAAGAGGGCTTGGGCGTCGTCGGTGCGTCCTGCGGCGGCGATCTGCTCGGCGATGGCTCGGATGACCTCCCGCGGGGTCTCGGCCTTCAGCGTGTCCAGGCTGACCAGATCCTCGGTGATGATGGTCATGATGCGGTGTCCTTTGTCTCTGGGGTGAGCTCTGCGACGGTCACGTCGCTGAGTCGGAGGTCGTGGGGGCCGGGCATCGTGGATCCCGGTAGGGAAGAGGCGGCACGGCCTTGGGCCATGGCGTGGCGGAGCTGTTCCTCCGGTCCGGCGCCGCGGGCGGCAGCGCTGAGGCAGCCCGCCAGCGAAGCGTCGCCGGCACCGACGGTGCTGCGCACCACCAGGGGCGGGCCTGAGGCGGTGAGCACCGGCTCGACGGCACCGGGCCCCGGAACGGGTCCCGGAGCAGGCACCAGCAGGGCCCCGTGGGCGCCCAGGGTGACCAGGGCGGCGCGGACGCCATGGGCCTGACAGTCGCGGACCAGCTGCAGCACCAGGGCGTGATCGGCCTCCAGCTCCTCCGGAGTCACCGAAGGAGTCACGACGCCGGCGGCGCGCGCGGCAGGGGCGGCCTCGGCTCCGCACAGAGCGGTATGCAGCTCCAGCAGCTCTTCGGCATTGGGCTTGATCAGGTCCGGGCCCGCGGCGGCTGCGGCGGCCAGGGCCTCGCCCGAGGCGTCCACAGCCACCAGTGGCACCGAGCGCTGCGCGCCCGCATCCGTATCCGCGCCGTCGGCTGTGCTCGGGCCTGGGCGGCCGGCGTCGTCGGCGGTGTTCTCCCGCAGCGCGGTGATCAGCTGCGCGTAGAAGTCGGCGGGGGCTCCGGGCGGCAGCGATCCGGCCAGGGCCAGCCAGGACGCACGACGGGCGGCCCGCAGGATCATCTCTTGGAAGTCGGCCATCGCGGCGGCGTCCAGCTGCGGCCCGCGCTCATTGATCTTGGTGGTGGTCCCGGCCGGGTCGGTGACGGCGATGTTGGTGCGCAGCGCTTCTCCCACAGGCAGGCCGCGGTGCGGAACGCCGAGCTCGGACAGCGCGGTGAGCACCGGGTCCGTCGGGTCACCGGGCAGCAGGGCGAGGGTCTGTTCGCCGGCCGCAGTCAGCGCCCGGGAGATGTTCACGCCTTTGCCGCCGGGCTCGGCTCGCTGGGCGGCGGCCCGCTGCACCTGGCCCACGGCCAGCGGGGCGGGCAGCTCCACGGTCTTGTCCAGGCTGGGGTTGGGGGTGACGGTGAGGATCATGCGGCTTCTCCTGCCTGCTGATCGGCGGGGGCGATGACGACGTCGACCTCTGCGGCCTCCAGCGCCTCGGCCAGGTCAGGCTGGGGTGCGGCGTCGGTGATCAGCACGTCGAGGTCCTCCAGTCCGCCGAAGCGCACCAGGGAGGTCTCGCCGAGCTTGGAGGAGTCGACCAGCAGCACCCGTTTGCGGGCCGCGCAGATCAGGGCGGTCTTCACCGCGGCCTCGGCGGTGTCGGGAGTGGAGAGGCCGAAGTCGTCGCAGATGCCGTTGGTGCCCAGGAAGACCACATCGGCGCGGCGTCGGCTCAGCGTCTCCACCGTCTGCTGGCCGACAGCGGCACCGGTGATCCCGCGGATGGTCCCGCCGAGGACCTCCACATCGAGCACGCCGGTGCTGCTGAGTTTATGGGCGATGGGCACGGCCGTGGTGATCAGCGCGAGGTCCTCGGCGCGGGGGAGGGCGCCGGCGTCGCGCTGTCCGGGGGTCGCGGCGGAGGGGGAGGCGGCAGCGGCGATCCGGTCCGCCAGGGCCTCGGTGGTGGTGCCGGCGTCGATGATCACCGACCCGCCGTCCTCGGGCGGCAGGTGCTGCACGGCCGCGGCGGCGATGGCCTGCTTCTGTGCGGAACGGCGGCTGAGCCGCTCCTGCAGAGAGGTCTCAGTGCGGGACGTGGCCCCGGAGGCTACGGCGCCTCCGTGGATGCGGCGCAGCGATCCGGCGGACTCGAGCTGGTCGAGGTCGCGGCGGACGGTTTCCCGGGTGACCTCGAGGGAGTCGGCCAGCTGTTGGACGCTCACCGAGCCCTCGCGGGTCAGCAGGGAGAGGATGCGCCCATGACGTTCGGGCGGCAGAAGCGGCATGAGGCCTTCCTGAGATGTGTTCTGACCCACGTTGCTGTGGGATTGTCCGAACTTTATCTGTGTATATCTGTGTTTTGCAACAGGCTCGGGTCGGGCGGTCCCGGGGTCTCCTTTTGGGCTCCTTCTGCCCGCGAGGCTCCAGGGGTGCGTGGGGTTGCTCGCCGCCGATTGCTCCGTTAGGGGTCGGAGGGTATAGTTATCAGCTGTTGTGCGTGTCCACCCCTGCGTGGAACCGTGTCGAGGCGGCTCAGTTGCATGGCCCATACAGCCTCCACGGACTCCAGGGGAAACCACGGGCCCGGTAACTCTCCAGCCCTCACCTGGAGATCCGGACAGCGCACTCTCGAAGAATGACAGTGCATCAGGCACTGGCCTCCGGTGGATCTCACCTGCCGGTCAGGACAGTGCGCTGAACCGTAGAACACCGACCGAAGGCATTAACAACGTGCGTACGTACACCCCCAAGCCCGGCGACGCCGACGCGCAGTGGCACATCATCGACGCCACCGACGTCGTGCTCGGCCGCCTGGCCACCCAGTCCGCCGCGCTGCTGCGCGGCAAGCACAAGCCGACCTTTGCTCCCCACCAGGACATGGGCGACTTCGTGATCATCATCAACGCTGACAAGGTTGCCGTCACCGGTGACAAGGCTGAGAAGAAGCGCTACTGGCGCCACTCCGGCTTCCCCGGCGGCATCAAGTCCCTGAACTTCAACGACCTGATGCAGCGCCACCCCACCCGCGCGGTGGAGCTGGCCGTCAAGGGCATGCTGCCGCACAACAAGCTCGGCCGGGCCCAGCTGAAGAAGCTGCGCGTCTACGCAGGTGCCGAGCACCCGCATGCTGCTCAGCAGCCCCAGCCGTTCGAAATTTCCCAGGTCGCCCAGTAATCCGGGCCCGACTCTAGAGACTTATTGAGGAGAACCGTGGCTCAGAACACTGAAGAGCTCAACGAGACCGAGGAGCTGTCCAGCTACACCTCGGAATCCGCCCCCGCCGCTGAGGAGACTGTCTCCTCTGAGCGTGCTCCGCTGACCGTCGGTGGCGCAGCCATCGGCCGTCGCAAGCAGGCCCGTGCCCGCGTCCGTCTGATCCCCGGCTCCGGCCAGTGGACCATCAACGGCCGTGCGCTCGAGGACTACTTCCCGAACAAGCTGCACCAGCAGGAGGTCAACGACCCGTTCACCCTGCTCGGTCTGGAAGGCGCCTACGACGTCGTCGCCCGCATCGACGGCGGCGGCCCCTCTGGCCAGTCCGGCGCCCTGCGCCTGGGCATCTCCCGTGCGCTGAACGAGATCGACCGCGATCACAACCGCGCTGCGCTGAAGAAGGCAGGCTTCCTGACCCGCGACGCACGCGCCGTGGAGCGCAAGAAGGCCGGTCTCAAGAAGGCACGCAAGGCCCCGCAGTACTCCAAGCGCTGATCGCCGCATACTCGGTACATCTGTACCGGGTCGGCGGTTTCGCAGAAGAGGCCCGCACCTCGCAGATTCGTCTGCAGGGTGCGGGCCTCTTCGTGTCTGCGGCCTGCGGGGCGCGATCACCTGCGCTCACCTCGGATCGCCCCGGAATCTTCCTGGAGAACGGCGATTTCGGCCCTCGGGTTCTAGTGAACGTCGCAACGACCTGACCGTTCAGGAGTTGCGATGCCCGCACGCGAACCCTCCCGAGGAGAGCCTTATACCGAAGCGGTGAAGGCTGACTGCCTTCACCGCTTCGGCCAGACCCCAAACCTAGCTGCAGTCGCAGCTGAGACCGGAGTCTCTGCCAGGACCTTGTCTGACTGGGTCAGAGCCGCCGGGATGTATCACCTGGTACGTCCCGGCCGGGCGCATCCACGCAGAGATGAGTACCATCGACTGCGGTTAGAGGGATTCAGCCGTGCAGAGGCTGCCCAACGAGTCGGTGCATCTGCGCGATCGGCGCGGAATTGGGACCGTCAGAGTGCGCCCAATGGGTATAACAAGAAGATGCACAGCACCTTCCCTGATCCCGCCGCGCCCGCGACTCACCGGCGGTACCTCAACGCGGCAGACAGACTCGCGATCTCTGACCTGCTGCGACGAGGCTGTTCCTACGCTCAGATCGCTGCTGAGCTGGGACGGAGCCGTTCAACGATCAGCCGAGAGGTCACCCGCAACAGCCACAGAGGCCTCTACCACCCGTACCTCGCTCATCAGCAGAGCGTCGACCGGCGGGCACGGCCCAAGCCCAGGAAACTGGTGCCTGGCAGCCGGATCTTCGCCTACGTCTGGGACAAGCTGCAGCTGGAATGGTCCCCGGAGCAGATCAGTGGAAAGCTCGCTGAAGAGTTCCCCGAAGATCAGGAGATGCGTGTGTGCCACGAAACGATCTACCAGGCCCTGTACCTACAGGC
Source organism: Nesterenkonia lacusekhoensis (assembly GCF_017876395.1). Classification (NCBI taxonomy): domain Bacteria; kingdom Bacillati; phylum Actinomycetota; class Actinomycetes; order Micrococcales; family Micrococcaceae; genus Nesterenkonia; species Nesterenkonia lacusekhoensis. The sequence goes on from NZ_JAGINX010000001.1 coordinate 256,984, forward strand.
TCGTGGTGGATTGAAGCGTGAAGTCCAAGCCGCGCTGCGCACTGGTCGGGCGATGCGCAAGCCTGCCGGTGACCAGCGCAGATCCCGGAGTCTGGGTGGGCAGATGGTCATGATCAGCCAGCGTCCTGCTGAGGTCGAGGACCGGGCAGTGCCGGGGCACTGGGAAGGAGACCTGATCATCGGTGCTGGCAGTAAGTCCGCGATCGCGACTTTGGTGGAGCGTCATACCCGGTTTGTGATGCTCTGCCATCTTCCTGGTGATCACACCGCCCAGACGGTCGCGGCCGCGCTGACCCAGCGGATGAAGACGCTTCCTGAGCATCTTCGCGGTTCGCTGACGTGGGATCAGGGAGCCGAGATGGCCGCTCATCACACGATCAGCGTGGCTGCTGATCTTCCGATCTACTTCTGTGACCCGGCTTCACCCTGGCAGCGGGGATCGAATGAGAACACCAACGGGTTGCTTCGCCAGTACTTCCCTAAGGGAACTGATCTTTCAGTCCATGGCCCAGAGGATCTGGAGCTGGTCGCGAACAAGCTCAACGGCAGGCCTAGGAAGACATTGGGATGGGACAGTCCCGCAGACCGCATGAAAGAGTTGCTCACGACCAGCTGAGTTCACTGTTGTTGCGACAACCACTCGAATCCGCCGCCGAATCTCAGGAAAAGCGCGGGGCGATCCGCGTGCCGTGCCTGCCCTGTATTTACCTCGTGCCCGGATCAGACGGCGTCGGCGATCTGCCCTGTGTGCTCTGCGCCCGGATGTGCGCAGATCGCGCCCCAACGACAACGGCGTCAACAGCGACAACCTGGGCGGCGACGCCTACGAGTTGGGCACCGGCGAGCAGTACTCGGTGGGCGAGGTCATCCTCCACCAGCCCGGTGAGGACTTCACCGTCTCGGCAGACTTCACTCCCCGTGACGACCAGGGCGAGCGCGACGGCGACCCCGTCGAAGGTGAGCTCACCGGCACGATGGAGTGATCCTGAGCAGCTGAGGTCCGACGTCCCCACCTGACAGGTGTCCCCATCTGACAGGTATCCCCACCTGCTGGAGGTCGCCGTCCACTCGGCGTCGACGCCCTGGGCACGGTGCTGGAGGCGTTGATCACAGCTTCAACACGAAAATCCCCGTCAGGTCCGACCGGCGGGGATTTTCGTCTGTGCCCCAGTAGACTGAGCCATCATGGCGAGACTATTCGGTACCGATGGCGTGCGCGGCGTGGCCAATGAGCTGCTGACCGCGGAGGTGGCGTTGAAGCTGTCTCAGGCAGCTGCAGTGGTGCTGGGGCACCGGCGGATCAGCCCCGAGCGAGCGGCCGAGGGCCGGCGCCCTGTGGCTGTGGTGGCCCGGGATCCGCGCGTCTCCGGGGAGTTCATCTCCTCGGCGGTGGAGGCAGGCCTGGCCGCCTCCGGCGTGGACGTCTACGACGCCGGCGTGCTGCCCACCCCGGCTGCGGCCTTCCTGGTCGGAGACATCGACGCTGACTTCGGCGTGATGATCTCCGCCTCTCACAACGCAGCCCCGGACAACGGCATCAAGTTCCTGGCCCGCGGCGGACATAAGCTCGACGACGCCGTCGAGGACGAGATCGAGGCTCAGATGGGGCAGGAGCCCCCGCGCCCGACCGGCGGTGACGTGGGCAGGGTCCAGCGCTTCTCCGACGCTGAGGACCGCTATGTGGTCCACCTGCTGAAGTCTCTGGGCGAGGTGTCGCTGAAGGGGCTGCGCGTCGTGCTGGACTGCGCCCACGGTGCCGCCTCGGGCTGCTCGCCGGAGGCCTTCGCGGCCGCCGGCGCCGAGGTCGTGGTGATCGGTGCCGAGCCCGATGGGCTCAACATCAACGACGGCTACGGCTCCACCCATCTGGAGAAGCTGCAGGCGGCAGTGGTCGAGCACAGTGCTGATCTCGGCATCGCCCACGACGGCGACGCCGACCGCTGCCTGGCGGTGGATCACACCGGCGAGGTCGTCGACGGCGACCAGATCATGGGTGTGCTGGCCCGGGCGCTGAAGGAGACCGGCGGGCTGACCGATGACACGCTGGTGGTCACGGTGATGTCCAACCTGGGTCTGAAGCTGGGTATGGCTGCGGCCGGCATCGAGCTGGTGGAGACTGCGGTGGGTGACCGCTACGTGCTCGAGGCGATGCGAGGCGGCGGCTACTCCCTGGGCGGTGAGCAGTCCGGTCATCTGATCTTCTCCGACTACGCCACCACCGGTGACGGCCTGCTGACCGGGCTGCAGCTGGCCGCGCGGGTCGCGGCCACCGGCAAGTCGCTGCGTGAGCTGGCGGAGGAGGCCATGGAGCGCCTGCCGCAGGTGCTGGTCAACGTCAAGGGTGTGGACAAGGCCAAGGCCAAGAGCCACGACGCCGTGCTGGAGGCTGTGGCCGCTGCCGAGTCCCGCCTGGGGGAGAAGGGCCGTGTCCTGCTGCGCCCCTCCGGCACGGAACCGGTGGTGCGCGTGATGGTGGAGGCGGAGACCGCCGCCATCGCTGACTCCGAGGCTTCCGTCCTGGCCGAAGTCGTCCAGGCCCAGCTCGCTCTCTGAGCCGAGCCGAAGCGGCCGGCGTCCGGTTCAGAACCGCAGCGGCAGCGTCTGGTTCAGCACCGCTTCTTCGGCGCTGAGCGCGGCCAGCCAGGAGGTCTTCGGGTTCTGCGGCAGCGGGTTGTTCCACAGCGTGATGCTGAACCCGCCGGCTCGGCCCTGCACGTACAGGGTGTGCGAGTTCTGCTCGGCGTCCGGGTCCGCGATCAGTCGGACCTCTGTCTCATCGAGCCCCAGTCCGGCCAGCGCGACGGCGGCGGTGACGTTCGCGTTCTTGGGGTACTGCTCGGACGCCTGCCGGGCCGTGCCGGAGAAGAACACGGCAGCCGCTGTGAGCTCATCCAGAGTGCAGGCCTGCTCGGCCGGGGAGCCCTTCCACGCCTCGGGCGGCTTCCGGCCCTCGTAGACCACGGAGTCCACACCGGCCAGCACCGCTGAGCGAAGTGCGTCCAAGCCTCCCACCGCCCCGGAGACCAGCCGGACCGAGGCGCCGGACCGCTCGGCAGCGCTCATCAGCCGCGTCCGCAGCGCGTCATCGCTGAGCGATCCCAGAGAGACCAGCACGACGTCGACTCCGGCCTCCAGCACCTCAGGGACCAGCTCGGCCACCGCCCGGTGGCCAGCGCACTCCACGACCAGATCCGGGCGGCGCTGGGTTCCGAGGAGCTCGCCGACGTCGTCGTAGCAGGGGAGCCCCAGCTCCTGGCTCAGCGGTCCGACCCGTCCGGGGCGCTCGTAGAAGCTGAACCCGGCCTCAGGCAGCCGGGTCCGCAGCGCGCTGAGGACCGTGCGGCCCATCGCGCCCATGCCGAGGACGGCGATCTCTGCCGGGGTGCTCATCCTGCGATCAGGCATCCTCATAGTCAGGGGCCGCGGGCTGATCCCAATACTCTTCCAGCGTCACGCCCTGGTCGGCCACATCGGCGGCCGTCGCCTCGCTCACGTAGCGCAGATGCCAAGGCTCGTAGGAGAAGCCGGTGATCTCCTGGGAACCTTCGGGGTATCGGATGATGAAACCGTGCTCGTGGGCGTTCTCTGCCAGCCAGATTCCGGTGGGCGTCTCCCCGAAGCAGGTCCGCAGGTGACAGTCCTCATTGCCCGGATAGGAGAGATCCACCGCCAAACCGGTCTGATGCTCCGAGTGGCCGGGCCGGGCAGAGACCTCGTCGGCGGCCTCTTGACCCAGGTTGTCGACGTGCCCCTGGTAGACGGTGCTCTGGTAGTCGTAGCTGCGATAGGCGCTGGCGACCACCAGCGGGATCTCATCGGCTGAGGCCGCAGAGAACAACTCCTCCAAAGCCTCCGCCGGCTCCTGACGCATCTGCACGTCCTCATGGTCGGCGGGGGCCGTCACCGGCGTCAGATCCGAGGGCACGTGATCGGCCGGATCCAGCGGGTCGGCCTTATTGACCAGCACATGGAGGGAGGCTGGGTCCCAGGAGGCCTCGCTGGCAGGGGCGGAGCCGGCGTCGTCGTCCGAGTCTGGATCTGAGTCCGGAGCCTGGTCCGCATCCTGCTCGGGGGCCGACTGCTGCTGCGCTGGGTCTCCCTGGGTCGGCTCCTCATCCGCACCGCAGGCCGCAGTCAGAAGCAGGGTCCCGGCGGCGGCTGTGCTGAGCAGTGAACGGCGCATGCGGACAGGGTATCGCGTCTCGGATCGCCCGGGGACCGGTGGGAACATCCGCTCTGCGAGTCTGAGCTCGGGATGCCTCACCTGGCGGAGAGATCGCCTTAGACTGATCCCATGCTCAAGGGTTTCAAAGATTTCCTCATGCAGGGCAACGTCATCGATCTTGCCACTGCGGTCGTCATCGGCACGGCGTTCGGCGCGGTGGTCAACGCACTCGTGGAGAGCGTGCTCATGCCGCTGGTCGCCTCGTTGGTCGGGGGCGAGCCTGACTTCGACGAGTTCGCAGTGGTGCGTGTCCTGGACGGCCCGCCCATCCAGTTCGGCGTGCTGCTGACCACTGTGGTGAACTTCGTGCTCATCGCCGCAGCGATCTACTTCGTGGTCATCATGCCGATGAACAAGATGATCGCGGCCCGCAGCAAGGCCCTCGGCGAGCCTGAGGTGGAAGAGGAGGAGAACATCACCCTCCTGAAGGAGATCCGCGACCAGCTCAAGGCCCAGACCGAGGTCACCAACCCGGCCTACATCGCGTCTCTGGTGGAGGCTGAGCGCAGGGCCGAGGAGGAAGCCGCCAAGGCTGAGGAGGAGAAGGGCGGCAAGGGCCTGCTCGGCAAGGCCAAGGGCATCGTCTGGGGCGAATGACCCGCTCAGATCTGCGCTGAGCCCTCCGCGTCCTCAGAGTCCTCCGCTGGGCCCTCCTGCGGATCCTCCTGGCTCGGGCTGTATTCAGCCGCGGCCGGCTGCTCCCAGTACTCCTCGAGGGTCACGTCCTCTTCGAAGACCTCCTGGGCGGTGTCCACGCCCACATAGCGCAGATGCCACGGCTCGTACTGGTAGCCGGTGATGTCTTCAGCACCCTCCGGGTAGCGGATGACGAATCCGGACTCATGGGCGTTCTCGGCCACCCACCGGCCCTCTGGAGTCTCGGCGAAGCAGTCGCCGTGGATGCAGTCGGGATTGTCGATGGAGATGACATCGGCGGCCAGGCCGGTCTGGTGCTCGGAATGGCCGGGACGGGCCATGGCCTCATCGGTCGATTCGGTGCCGTACTCCGCGGCGCGGTCCTCGTAGATCGCCCACTGCTGGTCATAGGAGCGGTAGGCGCTGGTCATCGCAAGCTCCATGCCCTCGGCTCGGATCGCGGCGAAGAGCTCCTCCAGCGCCTCGGCCGACTCTTCGCGCAGCAGCTGCGGAGTCTCCGTGGTGATCCGTACGTCCGGCTCCACCAGGTCATGGGGCTCGTAGTCCAGCGGATCCAGCGGATTCTGCGGGTTGACCAGCACATGGATGGAGTGCGGGTCCCACGAGGGGTCGCTGGCCCGCTCCGGGGTCGGTTCGGGCTGCGGGCTGGGCTCAGGGTCCGGCTCGGAGGCTGTGGCGGCCGGCGTCGTCGGTGCGGTGGGGCCCTGAGAGGGCCCGGCCGAATCTGGGTTCGAGCAGGCGACCAGCAGGGCCAGCGCGGCGCCTGAGGCGCCCAGCAGGAGAGAGGTTCGGCGTCGGCGCAGTCCTGCAGATTCCATGGTCAGACCTTCCTCAGCAGCACTCTGGACACCGAATGGTCCTCACCCTTGGACATCACCAGGCGGGCCCGGGACCGAGTGGGCTGGATGTTCTCCCGCAGGTTGGGCCCGTTGATGCGCTGCCAGATGTCGGTGGCGCGCGCGCGTGCCTCGTCATCGCTGAGATACGAGTACTGGTGGAAGTAGCTCTCCGGGTCGGCGAAGGCGCCGTAGCGCCAGCGCATGAACCGGTCCACGTACCACTGCTCGATGTGACGCTGCTTGGCATCCACGTAGATGGAGAAGTCGAAGAAGTCGCTCAGCGCCAGCCCGGTGGTGCCGTCCTCACGGACCCGGGCGGGCTGGAGCACGTTGAGTCCTTCCACGATCAGCACATCGGGACGGCGCACCACGACCTTCTCATCCGGGATGATGTCGTACTTCAGGTGGGAGTACTTCGGTGCGGTGACCTCCGGCTTGCCCGACTTCACCTCCGAGACCATGCGCAGCAGGGCCCGGCGGTCATAGGCCTCCGGGAAGCCTTTGCGGTCCATGATCCCGCGGCGCTGCAGCTCCGCATTGGGGTAGAGGAAGCCGTCGGTGGTCACCAGCTCCACCCGCGGAGTGGAGGGCCAGCGGCGCAGCATCTCCTGCAGCACACGCGCCGTGGTGGACTTCCCGACGGCGACGGATCCGGCCACGCCGATCACGAAGGGGGTGCGCCGGGTCTGCTCCCCGAGGAAGTCGTTGGCCGAGGCGCGCAGCTGGGCGGCGTTCTCCACGTAGATGGAGAGCAGCCGGGACAGCGGCAGGTAGATCTGTTCGACCTCATTGAGGGAGAGGTGCTCACCGATGCCGCGCAGGCGGTCGACGTCGTTCTGGTTCAGCGGCTGTTCGATGGTGTCGGCCAGCCGGGACCAGGCTTGTCGGTCCAGCTCCACGAAGGGGGAGTAGGACGTGTGGGGGTCCTCTTCGAAGGGAGGGGAGCTCGCCCACGGGGCGGTGTTCGCATAGACCGCCGGGATCGGGCCGGTCGCCGTCGTGGGGGCACGGCGTTCGGCAGGCGGCAGCCCGTCGCCCTCGCGGGGCCCCTCGTCAGGTGAGTGGAGTGACACGCTGACACGATACCGGACCTGCTGCGGTGCGGGCGCGGGCCCGGAGCCCGAGGCGGAGAGCCGGCGGCGGGCAGGACGGGCCGCAGCCGGGCACAGGGACCGTCCCGGCGTCGGAGTGAGTCCGCACCCGATTCCCGCGGTACCCTAGAAGGCATGTGTGGAATTGTTGGCTACATCGGTCTGCCGGAGAAGTCTGCTGAGCATCAGGCTCTGGACGTGTTGTTGGAAGGGCTGCGGCGCTTGGAGTACCGCGGCTATGACTCTGCCGGTGTGGCAACGGTCACCGGAGGTCGGGTCGAAGCTCGGAAGAAGTCCGGGAAGCTGGTGAACCTCATCAACGAGATCGAGGAGTCCCCGGTGGCTCCCGCCTCGCTGGGCATCGGTCACACCCGCTGGGCCACCCACGGCGGCCCCACCGACCAGAACGCGCACCCGCACCTGGCCGACGAGGCCAAGCTCGCCGTGATCCACAACGGAATCATCGAGAACTTCGCCGAGCTCAAGGAGAAGCTGCGGGCCGAGGGTCACACCTTCGAGTCCCAGACGGACACCGAGGTCGCAGCCAAGCTGATCGGCCGGTTCTTCGCCGGTGAGGCCCAGGGCGACCTCACCGAGGCCATGCGCCTGGCCTCCAACGAGCTCGAGGGTGCCTTCACCCTGCTGGCCGTCCACGCCGATCAGCCCGACCGGGTGGTCGCCTCCCGCCGCAACTCCCCGCTGGTCATCGGCCTGGGCGAGGGCGAGAACTTCCTGGGATCCGACGTCTCCGGCTTCATCGACTTCACTCGTGAGGCCGTCGAGCTGGAGCAGGACCAGATCGTCACCATCACCACCGATGACGTGACCATCATCAACTTCGACGGCTCCTCCGCTGAGGGCAAGCGCTTCCACATCGACTGGGACGCCTCCGCCGCGGAGAAGGGCGGCTATGACTCCTTCATGGAGAAGGAGATCAACGAGCAGCCCAAGGCCGTGGAGGAGACCCTGCTGGGGCGCACCGACGCCGAGGGCCGCCTGGCCCTGGATGAGCTGCGCATCGATCCGGAGGAGCTGAAGAACACCTCCAAGATCATCGTGCTGGCCTGCGGCACCGCCGCCTACGCCGGTCAGGTCGCCAAGTACGCGATCGAGCACTGGACCCGCATTCCCGTGGAGGTGGAGCTCGCCCACGAGTTCCGCTACCGCGACCCGATCATCGACGAGACCACTCTGGTGGTCTCCATCTCCCAGTCCGGCGAGACCATGGACACCCTCATGGCCGTCCGCTACGCCAAGGAGCAGGGCGCCCGGACCCTGGCCATCTGCAACACCAACGGATCCACCATCCCGCGCGAGTCCGACGCCGTGCTCTACCTGCACGCCGGCCCGGAGATCGCAGTGGCCTCCACCAAGGCCTTCCTGGCCATGGTCACCGCCTCCTACCTGCTGGGCCTCTACCTGGGCCAGCTGCGCGGCCAGCTGTTCACCGGCCAGATCAAGGACATCCTTGCCGACCTGCACAGCATCCCGTCCAAGATCCAGACCATCCTGGACAACGCCGACCAGATCAAGGACCTGGCCCGCCGGATGGCCGACACCCCCTCGGTGCTGTTCCTGGGCCGCCACGTCGGCTTCCCGGTGGCCATGGAGGGCGCTCTCAAGCTCAAGGAGCTGGCCTACATCCACGCCGAGGGATTCGCCGCCGGCGAGCTCAAGCACGGCCCGATCGCGCTGATCGAGGAGGGCCAGCCGGTGTTCGTCGTCGTGCCCTCGCCGCACGGCCGCCACTCGCTGCACTCCAAGGTGGTCTCCAACATCCAGGAGGTCCGCGCCCGCGGCGCCAAGACCATCACCGTGGCCGAGGAGGGGGACGAGGCTGTGCGCGAGTTCTCTGAGACGGTCTTCCACGTGCCGGAGACTCAGCCGCTGCTGATGCCGCTGCTGACCACGGTGCCTCTGCAGATCTTCGCCTGCGCGCTGGCTGCGGAGAAGGGCTACGACGTGGACCAGCCGCGCAATCTGGCCAAGTCCGTCACGGTGGAGTGAGCGGAGGGGCACATGATCGTCGGGATCGGCGTCGACGTCGTTCTGGTCACTCGCTTCGAGCAGCAGCTGCGCAGGGCCCCGGCCCTGCGCGAGCGGCTCTTCGTCCCCGCCGAGCGTGAGCTCAACACCCGTTCCCTGGCCGCGCGCTTCGCCGCCAAGGAAGCTGTGGCCAAGGCCCTCGGCGCCCCGGCCGGCATGAACTGGCAGGACTGTCAGGTGGTGCTCAACGCCGCCGGCGCCCCGCAGGTCCACGTGGAGGGCACCGTGGCCGCCGTCGCCGAGCAGCGCGGTGTGAAGAGCTGGCATCTCTCCCTCTCCCACGACGGCGACGTCGCCACCGCCATGGTGGTCGCCGAAGGCTGACCCATGACCTCAGCTCTGCCTCTGCTCCCTGTCTACACCGGGGACCAGGTGCGTGCGGCGGAGAGGCCCCTGCTGGAGTCCGGGCAGGGGCCCGAGCTCATGCGCGGAGCCTCCTGGGGGCTGGCCGCGGCTGTGCTGAACCTGCTGCGTGAGCGCGGGGCCGTCTACGGAGCCCGGGTCGCGGGGCTGATCGGCTCCGGGAACAACGGGGGCGACGGCCTCTGGGCCCTGACCTTCCTGCGGCGGCGCGGGGTCGAGGCCACCGCGGTGCTCGCCCGCGGGCGCGCCCACCAGGAGGCGCTGCAGGCGTTCCTGCAGGCCGGCGGACGGGTGGTCGACGAGATCCCGGGCCAGGCCGATGTCGTGATCGACGCCGTCCTCGGCACCGGCTTCAGCGGCGAGTTCGGCGCCCCGCAGCTGCCTGAAGCGGCCGTGGTGATCGCCTGCGACCTGCCCTCCGGAGTCGACGCCGACACCGGTGAGGTCCGCGGTTCGGCACCGGCGGCCGACCATACGGTCACCTTCGGCGGGCTGAAGCTCGGTCTGCTGGCCGGCGACGGCGGACACCTCAGCGGCCGTCTCCACACAGTCGACATCGGGTTGGGAGATCACCTCCCGACGCCGCGTGCGCAGCTGCTCTCGCCGGACTGGGACCCTGCCTCCTCCTGGAGGCCGCCGCAGAGCACCGATCACAAATACTCCCGAGGAACGGTCCATGTCTTGGCCGGGTCCCCGCAGTACCCGGGAGCCGCACAGCTGACTGTGGGTGCGGCGCTGAACACCGGCGTCGGGATGGTCACCCTCGAGGCCGCTGAAGAGGTCCGCCATCAGGTGCTCGCCGCCTCCCCAGAGGTGGTGGGGGTTGCCGACGGGGCGGGGTCCGAGGATCGGCTGGAGAAGGCCCGCGCGGTCGTCGTCGGACCTGGACTGGGAGACCAGGCCGCCCAGCTGGAGGCGGCCTCGGCAACGATCGATGAAGCGGTGCGCCGGGCGCTGCCCTGCGTGGTGGATGCTTCGGCCCTGACGCTGGTGCCGGAGCTCACGCTGCGGACCGAGGTGCTGCTGACTCCGCATGTGGGAGAGGCCCGGCGCCTGGCGCAGGGCCTCGGACTCGCTGAAGCGGACGAGCTGCTCAGCTCTGACCCTGTCGCGGCCGCCGAGGCTCTGGCCGAGGGCACCGGGGCCACTGTGCTGCTCAAAGGGGCCACCACTGTGATCGCCTCTCCGGGCGCGGAGACGCTGCTGCACCGTGCCCAGGCCCCCGGTCTGGCGACGGCCGGCAGCGGCGATGTCCTCAGCGGTGTGCTCGGCGCCGTGCTGGCCACGCAGCAGGACCGGCTGACCGTCGCCGAGGGCGCGGTGCTCGCTGTGGGCCTGCATGCTCAGGCGGCCCAGCGTGTGGACCCGAACGGTCAGGGCCGGTTCGGCGCCTCCGCGCTCATGGCGGGGCTGAGAGCCTGACCGCCGACGAGCGTCTCTGAGCCGAACACGTCGATCCGAGGGCCGGAGGGGGCGGCACCCCGATCCGGCAGGCCGGGTCTCGTAGAGTGGAGTCCATGAGTTCTACCGGCGGCCCGCTCGAGGGTCTGGAGCGCGCAGCGATCATCGACCCCGCTGCGATCAGGCATAACGTCCGCACCATCGCTGCGGCGGTCTCTCCTGCCAAGGTCATGGTGGCGGTCAAGGCCGACGGCTACGGTCACGGCGCGCTCACCGCTGCTCACGCGGCCCTCGACGGCGGCGCCGACTGGCTGGGCACCGCGCACGTGTCCGAGGCCCTCGAGCTGCGCGAGGCCGGGATCGAAGCTCCTCTCCTCGCCTGGCTGCACACCCCGGACACCGACTTCACCACGGCAGTGGAGCGGCACATCGCCCTGGGCATCTCCGGTTGGGAGATCGAGGCTGTGGCGGAGGCCGCCGCCGCACTGCAGACCCCCGCCCATGTGCACCTGAAGATCGACACCGGCCTGGGCCGCAACGGCTGCACCCGCGAGAAATGGCCCGAGCTGCTGCGGGCCGCCGCCGCCCATCAGGAGAGCGGCCTGATCAGCGTGGAAGGCATCTTCACCCACCTGGCGGTGGCTGATGAGCCGGACCGCCGCGAGACCGACGAGCAGCTGAGCCTCTTCCGGGAGGCGGTGGCCGCGGCGGAGGAGGTCGGCATCACCCCGGACCTGCGTCATGCGGCCAACACTCCCGCCGCCATGTCCCGCCCGGACGCTCACTTCGACATGGTGCGCGTCGGTGTCGGCGTCTATGGGCAGAGCCCCTTCGCTGACCGGACCGGGGAGGACTTGGGGCTGAAGCCGGCGATGGAGCTGCGGACCACAGTGGCCAACGTCAAGCGTGTGCCCGCCGGGCAGGGGATCAGCTACGGGCTGACCCACCGGGTGGACCGCCCGACGGCGCTGGGTCTCATTCCGCTGGGCTACGGCGACGGCGTGCCGCGCATCGCTGTGGACGCGCCGGTCCGCATCGGGGACAGGGTCTACCGCTCCGTGGGACGCGTGGCGATGGACCAGTTCGTGGTGGATCTGGAGGAGCCGGACACCGAGGTCCAGGTCGGCGACGACGTCGTCCTCTTCGGCGGCGAGTCGGGTCTCTCCGCCGCGGACTGGGGTGCGGCCGCTCAGACCATCAACTACGAGATCATCACCCGGGTCGGCGGTCGCGTCCCTCGGATCGTCCGCGACAGCGCCCTGGACCAGCAGGCACCGGCAGACCGTGCCCAGCAGGAGGACCAGCCGGAGCCGGAGACCCTGGCTCATCGGGAGAGCCAGCCGGACAGCGCGGTGCAGCCGGACGGGGAAGTCCAGCCGGATGGTGAAGTCCAGCAGCGGGAGGCGGCGCGATGACTCCCCAGGCGACCGCACCGGAAGACGGGCCGGAAGCACCGCTGCCCGGAGAGAACTGGGTCCTTCGGATTCCGCTGGCGGATCTGGAGTCCACGCAGCGCCTGGCCCACAGCCTGGCCGCTGTGCTTCCCGCAGGAACGCTGCTGGTGCTCACCGGCGGACTCGGAGCAGGGAAGACCACTTTCACCCAGAGCCTGGCCGAAGGGCTCGGCGTGACCGGACCGGTCAGCTCGCCGACCTTCGTGCTCAGCCGCATCCACCCCAGCGCGCAGGACGGTCCGGACCTGGTCCACGTGGACGCCTACCGGACCGATGCCGAAGGCCTGGAGTCGCTGGATCTGCTCTCGACTCTGAGCGGCTCGGTGACAGTGATCGAGTGGGGCCGCGGGCTGGTGGAGCACGCTCTGGTGGGCGAAGGCGGGTCCTGGCTGGACCTCGAGCTGATCAGGGACGACGCCGGCGACGCACCAGCTGCTGAGTCCTCGGGCCCCGGCGCGGAACCACAGATCATCACTGACTTCTCCGAGTCCGAGGAGGACATCCTCGGCACTCCGCGCCGGGCGGTGCTGCGCGGCTACGGGCCGGACTTCCCGGCCCCTCCCGCCTCGGTCCGCCGCGGCTGAACGCTCGCGACAACGCCTGTTCCGCCGGCAGGCGGCCGCTCAGCCTGGACCGATATCATGGTGGGGTGCTTCTCGCCATCGATTCCTCCGCCGGAGCCTCCGCCGCCGTCATCCATGACGGGCAGATCCTCGCCTCCTGGCGGACCGCAGAGACCAACACCCACGCCGAAGTCCTGGCCACCGCTGTGCAGGGGACGCTGGCCGAGGCCGGAACCGGGGGAGCGGGGCTGGACGGCGTCGTCGTCGGTGTGGGGCCCGGCCCCTTCACCGGTCTGCGTGTGGGCCTGGCCCTGGCGCACAGCCTCGCTGAGGTCTGGCAGAAGCCCCTGCACGGGGTCTGCAGTCTGGACTCGCTGGCGCTGCGAGCCGCCGCACAGGGTCTGACCGGAGAGTTCCTCGCCGCCAGCGACGCGCGGCGTCGGGAGATCTACTGGGCGCAGTACCGTGCGCAGTCACACGAGACCGACGGCTCCGGTCCGGTTGTGAGCTCCTCTCCGGCGGTCAGCAGTGGTCCGGCCGTCAGCAGTGGTCCAGCCGTCAGCCTCCAGGTGCTGGACGGACCCCATGTCTCCGCCGCCGCGGAGGCCCCCGGGCTGCCGGCTCTCGGGGCCGGCGTCGGGCTCTATGCCGAGCAGATCCATCTGGCCGAGGGCCTGCCCGAGGGTGCTGACCAGTGGCTCCCCGATGCCGAGGAGCTCGCGCAGCTGGTCGATTCCGGTGCGGCCCAGCTGCGTGACCCGCTGCCGCTCTACCTGCGGGAATCCGACGCCAAAGTGCCGCAGCAGATGAAGAGGGCCGGCGCATGAGCCACGACGCCGACGCCTCCTCATCGGAGGGGCCAGTCATGCCTGAGGGCACGGCGCTTCGTCCCATGGGTGCCGCCGACATCGCTGCGGTGCTGGAGCTGGAGAACCACCTCTTCCCGCACGATGCCTGGCCGGAGAGCTTCTTCTGGGATGAGCTCTCCCACGCCGTACCCTCCGCCACCCCGGAGCGTGCCACACGCGAATACTGGGTGGTCGAGGACACCGGCTCTGAGACGGAGCCCGGGCGCGTCATCGGCTATGCCGGCATGATGTGTCTGCTGCCGATCGCTGACGTCCAGACCATCGCAGTCGCCCCCGAGGCCCAGGGCGGAGGGGTGGGCACGCTGCTGCTGCGCACCATCATCGAGGCGGCCCGGCGGCGTCGCGCGGACCAGGTGCTCCTGGAGGTCCGGGCCGATAATCCCGGTGCCCAGTCGCTCTACCGCCGGGAGGGGTTCGAGCACATCCACACGCGTCGGCGCTATTACCTCGACGGTGAGGACGCACTGATCATGCAGAAGGCTCTGAAGGATCTCGACGCCCCGTCCACGGCGGCGACCTTCGGCAACGGCAGCACAGGAGGCGCGCGATGACAGTCCAGCAGAGCTCAGAGGCCAGAGAGCCCCTGGTCCTCGGGATCGAGACCTCCTGCGATGAGACCGGCGTGGGGATCGTCCGCGGCACCCAGCTGCTGGCCAACACCGTCTCCTCCTCCATGGAGGAGCACGTGCGCTTCGGCGGCGTCATCCCGGAGATCGCCGCGAGAGCGCATCTGGAAGCCTTCGTGCCCACCCTGCGCCGGGCGCTGGAGACTGCCGGGGTGGAGCTGGAGGATGTCGACGCCATCGCAGTCACCGCCGGGCCCGGACTGGCCGGTGCGCTGATGGTGGGCCTCTCCTCAGCCAAGGGCCTGGCGCTGGCCTCCGGCAAGCCGCTCTATGGGGTCAACCACCTGGTGGCCCATGTGGGCGTCGGACTGTTGGATGACCAGGACGGTGCGGTCCAGGAGCTGCCGCCCAACACCGGCGCGCTGCTGGTATCCGGCGGCCACACAGAGATCCTGAGGGTCGGCTCGCTGACCCATGACGTGGAGCTGCTGGGCTCGACCATCGACGACGCCGCAGGCGAGGCCTACGACAAGACGGCCCGTCTGCTCGGGCTCGGCTATCCCGGCGGTCCGGCCATCGACCGGGCCGCGGCCGAGGGGGACCCGTCAGCGTTCACCTTCCCGCGCGGGCTGACCATGCCCAAGTTCGTAGGAACGGCGGAGAATCCCGGCAAGCACCGGCACAACTGGTCCTTCTCCGGGCTGAAGACCGCTGTGGCGCGGGCCATCGAGCAGTTCGAGGAGGCAGGGCTGCCGGTGCCCACCGCCGATATCGCCGCCAGCTTCCAGGAGGCCGTGGTGGATGTGCTGACCGCCAAGGGGCTCCGTGCGGCCCAGGAGCACGGCATCACCACACTGCTGCTGGGCGGAGGGGTTGCGGCTAATCGCCGGCTGCGTGAGCTGCTCGCCGAGCGCTGTGCCGCGGCCGGCATCGAGCTGCGGGTGCCGCCGATCCCGCTGTGCACCGACAACGGAGCGATGGTGGCTGCGCTGGGCGCCCAGCTGGTGGCCGCCGGCGTCGGCCCCTCTGCGCTGGACATCCCTGCCGACCCCGGCCAGCCGGTGCAGAGGATCAGCGTCTGACTGTTGCCGCAATCAGCTGCTGCTGAGACTCAGGGCTGTTGCTGAGGCTCAGAGCTGCTGCTGCTGAGGCTCAGAGCATGCCCGGCCCGTTGATGGACATACGGGTCCGTGCGGCGGAGTCGAGGACCACCTGGCGCAGGTCGCCGTCGTGGTTCTCAGCGACTTTGAGCTGGCGCTGATAGCCGGCGCCGTCGTCCATCATCCGCTCCACCAGGCGGAGCTCCTTCTCGCATCCCAGCTCCTTGGCCACCGGCTCCAGCCGCTCCAGCTCTTTGGCGAGGTGATCGGTGATCAGCTCCTCATCACCGTTCTCGTTGAGGATGATGATGGCATCGAGCCCGTAGCGGGCTGCCCGCCACTTGTTCTCCTTGATGTACCAGGGCGGCATGGAGGTCACGGATCCGCCGTCCTCGAGGGTCTGGACGGTGTCGTGGACGATGCACTGGGTCAGCGCTGCCAGTGCGCTGATCTCCTCCAACGTGGCCACACCGTCACAGATGCGCAGCTCCACAGTTCCCAGCCGGGGAACGGCCCTGACGTCCCAGCGGACTTCGGTGACATCCTCGATGACCCCGGTGTGGGCCAGATCCGCCACGGCCCGCTCGTAGCCGGACCATTCCTCGAACTGATAGGACTGCCCAGCGGTGGGCAGCTGCTGGAACATCAGTGAGCGGTTGGAGGCGTAGCCGGTGTTCTCCCCGGACCAGAAGGGGGAGGAGGCGGAGAGCGCCTGGAAATGGGCGTTGTAGTTGCATAGTGCATTCACCGCAGGCATCGCCTGGCGCACGTCGTCCAAGCCGACATGGACATGGACGCCGTAGATGACCATCTGCCGTCCCCACCACTGGGTGCGGCGGATCAGCTCGTTGTAGCGCTCCTTATCGGTGACCGGCTGCTTGGCCGGCGGCGCGAAGGGATGCGAGCCCTGGCAGTAGAGGTCCACATCCAGCGGGTCGCAGTGGCGCATCACGCTGCGCGCCGTCTCGCGCAGCTGCTCCACCCCCTCCTCCACACTGCCGCACACATCGGTGATCAGCTCGATGGTGTTCAGCAGCAGCTCTTGCTTCACATAGGGGTGCTCCTCATCCGAGCCCAGCTCAGGCAGATCCTGGTGGGCGGCCTCCAGGATGCGCTCGGCCACGCTGCGCAGGTCACCGGTCTGTCGGTCCACCAGTGCCAGCTCCCACTCGATGCCGAGAGTCGAACGGTCAGACTGTGCGAAGGGCAGTTCCATCGTGGGTTCCTCTGGTCTGCGGGAGGGGTGACGGATCCAGACTAGCCGGATTTCCCTGGGCATCGGCTGGGGACTGCCCGTGCGGGGCGTGGCCGTTATCCTGGTCCCCATGCTCACCCGTCACAGAGGCTCATCACTCTCCGCAGCTGTGCTGCTGTCCGCTCTGCTGCTGACCGCCTGCGGAGGCGGCACGGCATCGGAGGGCGACGGCGACGGAGGTGACCAGTCTGAGGCGGAGCAGGATCAGCACCAGCAGGAGATCGAGGAGGCCGAGGCCGCTCGGGAGCAGGCGCTGGCAGGCCCCTCTGAGGCCCACCGTGAGGAGGCCGCCCAGCTGGTCTCCGAGCTGAGCCTCCAGCAGAAGGCCGGTCAGGTGCTGGTGGGCGAATACTCCAGCTCCGATGCCTCCGACATGGCTGGGCTGGTGCAGGAGCTCCATCTGGCGGGGGCCATCGTCATGGGCGACAACGTCCCCACCAGCGGTCAGGGTGCCGACCAGCCCGGGGCGGACCTCGCGGAGCTGGAGACTCAGCTCGCCTCCATCCAGGCGGCGGCCGAGGAGCGCGGCTACCCCGCGATGATCTCTGTGGACCAGGAGGGCGGCCTGGTCACCCGTGTGGGCGAGCCGCTGACCGAATGGCCGGCTCCCATGGCCTACGGCGCGGCCGCAGAGACCCTCGACGGCACCGGTCTGACCTGGCAGGGGCACCGTTTCATGGGGGAGGAGCTCGCTGAGCTCGGCTTCACCGCCTCTTTCGCGCCCAACGGGGACGTGACCGTGGGCGCGGCCGATCCCACAGTGGGCTCGCGCTCCTTCGGCTCCGACCCGGAGGCTGTGGCTGAGCTCTCGCTCAGCGGCATCCGTGGTCTGGCCGAGGGCGGCCTGATGGGATCGGTGAAACACTTCCCCGGACACGGCTCGGTCACCGATGACTCCCACCACACTCTGCCGGTGCAGGACGCCTCCCTGGAGGAGCTGCGTGCGCGGGACTGGGTGCCCTTCGCCGAGAGCATCGAGGCCGGAGTGCCGATGATCATGATGGGTCATATCGATGTCCCCGCCTTGGATGATGGGGTGCCCTCCTCCCTCTCCTCCGCCGCCTACGACGAGCTGCGCGAGATGGGCCACGACGGAGTGGTGGTCACCGACGCACTGAACATGGGTGCCATCGCCGACGGCTACGGACCGGACCAGGCGCCGGTCATGGCGCTGGAGGCCGGGGCGGACCTGCTGCTGATGCCCGCCGACGTCCGCGGAGCCCACGAGGCGATCGTCAGCGCCGTCGAATCCGGGGAGCTCAGTCAGGACCGCCTGGATGAGGCAGCCGAGCGTGTGGTGTCCCTGCTGCTCTGGCAGCAGGATCTGGAGGCCGGAGAGCTCGACGCCGGCCCCGGCGTGCAGATGCCCGAGGTTCTGCGCGATCACTACCTCAGCCAGGAAGAGGGGCTCACCGAGGAGGAATGGCTCCAGGACGATGCCGCCGAGGCAGAGTCCGGATCCTCCGAGGAGGCGGAGCGTCGTGCGCGCAGTGTGGCCGAACAGCTGGCCGCAGCCTCGGTGACGGTGGTCTCCGGCGAGTGCGGTGCCGATCAGTCAGAAGCCGGTCTGCAGATCAGCGGCGGCACTGAGCAGGACCAGGCGCGCTTGGCCGCGGCCGCCGAGCGGGCCGGCGTCGAGGTCTCCGGGGCCGGTGGGACGCAGGTGGTCCTGCTGGGCGGTGATCAGCCCGCCGCCGGCGGGGACGTGGCCGTGGCCCTGGACCGTCCGGAGGCGTTGGACGGATCGGCCGCTCCTGCCCAGATCGCCCTCTACGGCCGCACCGCGGAGTCCTTCGATGCGCTGATCGCAGTGCTCCAGGGAGCCGAGGCCCCCGGTGCTCTGCCGGTGGCGGTGGGCGAGCTCGAGCCCGGACACTCGGCCTGCTGATGTCTGAGGGGATGGAGAGGGTGACGGCCCAGCTGCAGGTGGGAATGGTCGCTTCGCAGAAGATCTCGGACCTGATCTCCGAATTCTCACTGGGCGAGTACGAGCTGGCCTCCTGGGAGACCAAGAGCGCAGTGGAGGACGAGTACCAGGTGTTGGCGGGGGCGCTGGAAGAGGTGCGTGACCTGGACCCGGAGTTCGCCGAGCGGATCCCGGGGCTGGCCGAAGCGGTCGGCGTCGGACGTCATATCTCCGCAGCCGAGCTGGAGGCTGAGGACGAGATCATCTGGCGCAGCGCCGCCGCAGAGCTGCCTCAGCTGCAGCAGGCCCTGCTCCAGCTGCTCATGCACAGCTGAGGGTCACAGGGCTGCAGGGTCACCGAGCCCACAGGGTCACCGGGTCCACAGGGTCACCGAGTCCACAGGGCCGCAGAGTCGCCGGCTCACAGCGGCTGCACGACGGCGGCGATGCGCTCCTGTCCGATCCGCACCAGAACCAGGGTGCGGTGGACCTTGGAGCCTCTGCTCTTCTTGCCTGATCTCTTCCCGCCGAGGATCTGCCGGCGCAGCTGTTCGGGCACGATGTCCACTCCGCGCTTCTTGATCTCCACGCTGGTCACCGCCTCCTCCTGGGCCCAGCGCTGCAGCGTCCTGACATTGAAGTCCATGACCTGTTCCACGCGGTAGCCGCGAGCCAGCGGGGCCAGGTCGTCCGCATAGGGCTCCGCTGCGACGAAATAAGCGATGTGCTCATCCAGCAGCTCGCCGCCGAACGCCGCCGCGCAGTCCTGGACCAGGCCCGCGCGGATGATGGCGCCGTCGGGTTCATAGAGGATTTCGTCGGGCACCGGCAGGCGCGCCGCGGAAGCGACGCCGTCGGCCTCAGGGGCCGCGCCGGCGTCGGGAGCTTCGGTCGTTCCGGCAGCGGTGTTCCAGCCGGAGGAAGAGGTCAGCTCCACAGCTCGGCGACCTTCCTCGCTGCTGTGCAGGACTGTGGCGGCGCGGGAGACGGCTGAGCGCTCGCCGTCGGCGTCGTCACTGCTGAGCCGCCGGGCCAGAGCATTGAACCAGAGCACGGCTTCGACCACATCGCCGCCGTCGCTGACCCATTCGGCTTCACAGCCCTCGGGGATCAGCTCATGCGGGATGCCTGGTCCCAGCTTCACCCCCATGGGGATGCCGGTCTCGGCCAAGCCGGTCACAAAGCTCAGCGGCGGGGAGAACGCCTCCGGGTCCCACACCCGCGACGCCGCGCCGCTGCCTGAATGCCCACGGCCGGCGTCGCGCCGCGCCGGATCCAGCCAGAGGCCCCAGCCCTCGGGCAGCGGGCCGTGCTGGTCCATGAACTCCTCGGCGGTGGTGTGCAACACGTCAGCCTCGGGGAAAGCCATCAGATTCACCGTGGCTGCGGCCGCAGTGGTCTCGTCGGCCTCCACGGCGATCACGTTCAGTCCCAGGGAGGCCAGGGCCATCGTGTCGCCGCCCAGCCCGCAGCCGAGGTCTGCGGCGTGGGTCAGGCCGGCCTCGCGGAAGCGCTGGGCATGACGGGCGGCCACCGGAAGTCGGGTGGCCTGCTGCAGTCCGTCCCGGGTGAAGAGCATCTGCTCGGCGAAGTCGCCGAACTTCGCCGCGGCCTCAGCGCGCAGGGAAGACTGCGTCAGTGCGGCGGCGACCAGCTCAGGAGAGTGGCCCTGCTTTCGCAGCTTCTGGTTGAGGGCCAGGGAGTCGGCCTCGGCGTAGGGCGGCAGGGAGTTGAGCAGTTCCCAGCCCTCCGGGGAGAGCAGCGGCTCCAGCGGGGAGGGGGAGCGGTCGGCGTCGTTCACCCTCCCACGCTATCGCGCAGCGCTTCTACCCCAGTTGTTTGGGCGAAGAGTTGCCGTCTCAGAGCTCGCAGGCCGTTGGGACGGCAACTCTTCGCCCACACAACTCCTGGAGGACACGCCCTGCCCACACTCTGAGACTGCGGCCTCGGAGGAGTTGCGGTCCTTGAGTTATGTCTGTAGGTTCTTTTCTGCTTAGGATAGGCTAAGTGCAAGGTTGGCATAATAGAGAACTCCACTCTTCGCTCAGTCGATCTCACTCTCTCCGAGGAAGGTTCCCCATGCTCGCAACCACTACGTCCCAGGCGTCTGCGCCGCATCGCCGCCGCGCAGCCGGCATCCTCTCCGCAGCGGCAGCCTCCGTTCTGCTGCTCTCCGCCTGCGCCGACGCCGAAGCAGAGAGCGGCAGCGCCGCCGGCTCCGGCGAGACCATCACTGTGGAGGATGACCACGGCACCCATGAGATCGACCTGGACAGCATCGAGTCCGTCGGCGCCTTCGACAACCGAAGCTTCCGGCTGCTGGAGGATCTCGGTGTGGAGCTGTCCGTGGCGCCCCGGGGCCTGATGCAGCCCCACGTCCACGAGACCTATGCCGAGGACGAGAGCATCCTGGACACCGGCAACCACCGCGAGCCCGACCTCGAGCAGCTCGCCGCCGCCCAGCCCGACCTGGTGATCACCGGCCAGCGCTACTCCGAGTACTACGACGAGATGGCCGATCTGATGCCGGAGGACGGCGTCATCCTGGAGTGGGATGAGGGGACCTCGGACCCGACCACCTTCTTCGAGGGCCTGCGCGAGCAGGTCACCAACATGGGCGAGATCTTCCAGGCCGAGGAGGAGGCCGATGAGCTCATCGCCGAGCTCGATGAGGCCCTGGAGCGTGTGGAGTCCGCCTACAACGGCGAGGATACGGTGATGGGCCTGGTCACCTCCGGCGGCGACATCAACTATGCCGGTCCCAATCAGGGCCGCGGCGTGGCTCCGCTCTTCCAGGAGTTCGACCTGGAGCCGGCGCTGGAGGTGGATGACGAATCCACCGACCATGAGGGTGACGACATCTCCGTGGAGGCCATCGCAGACTCGGATCCGGAGTGGATTCTCGTGCTGGACCGCGACGGCATGATGCCGGATGACCCGGAGTACACCGCGGCCGATGAGCTGATCGCCGACTCCCCGGCTCTTCAGCAGACCTCCGCGATCGAGAACGATCAGATCGTCTACATGCCGCAGAACATGTACATCACCGAGGACATCCAGGCCTACACGGAGTTCCTCAACGATTTCGCCGATGCCCTGGAGGAGGCTGAGTAAGGCTCAGCTGGCTTCGGAGGCTCAGGGTGATGGGCGTAAGGACTTTGTCCTCTCGTCCATCACCCTTAGGATTGCCTCACCGCTTTTAGCGCACTCGCCCCTGCTCTCACGCTGACGGAAGCCCTCTATGACCACCACCCTGCGTCAGGACGTCTCGCAGACCAGCCGAGACATCCTCGTGGATGATCCGCGCACCCGTCGGCACCGGCGGCTGTGGACGCCGGCGTTCCTCCTGGCGGTCCTGGTCACCCTGGGCCTGCTGGTGCTCTCCCTGGTGGTCGGCCAGTTCGACGTCTTCGGCGGAGAGGACTGGGAGAACTTCTGGATGTTCGGCATCACGCGAGTGCCGCGCACCGTCGCTTTGGTCCTGGCCGGCGCGGCCATGGCCATGTGTGGGGTCATCATGCAGCTGCTGACCCAGAACCGGTTTGTGGAGCCCTCCACGATGGGCACCACCGAATGGGCCGGACTCGGCCTCATCCTGGTCATGTGGCTCTACCCCTCCGCCTCTCTGGGGGAGCGGATGATCGGGGCCGTGATCATGTCCTTCGTGGGCACTATGGTCTTCTTCCTCTTCCTGCGCCGGGTCTCGCTGAAGTCCAGTCTGATCGTGCCGATCATCGGCATCATGCTCGGCGCCGTCGTCTCCTCCTTCACCACGTACCTGGCGCTGATGACCGACCGGCTCCAGACGCTGGGCATCTGGTTCCAAGGCTCCTTCACCGGAATCATCCAGGGCCGCTACGAGCTGCTGTGGATCGTGCTGGCCGTGACAGTGGCGGTGTTCCTGGTGGCCGACCAGTTCACCGTGGCGGGCCTGGGTCGAGACATGGCCACCAATGTGGGCCTGAACTACGCCTTGGTGCTGTTCATGGGCACTGCCATGGTGGCCGTGGCCACCGGAGTCACCGCCACCGTCGTCGGTACTCTGCCGTTCCTGGGACTGGTGGTCCCCAACATCGTGGCCCTGTTCCGCGGTGACGATCTGCGCACCAACCTGCCCTGGGTGGTGCTGGTGGGCATCTGCACCGTCACCATCTGTGACCTGATCGGCCGCACGATCATCGCTCCCTTCGAGATCCCGGTGGGCATGGTGCTGGGCCTGGTGGGCGGCGTCGTCTTCCTGGCTCTGCTGCTGCGCCAGCGCCGTCGGGGAGGCCTGGTCAGCTGATGTTCAAGCCGAGAGCCGCGGCACCTGCGCGCCGCCGAGACGCCGCTGAGCGCCCCCGGCGCTCCGGCCCGATCACCGGTCCGCAGCACAGGCGCCGCTATGTGATCACCATGTCGGTGCTGGTGCTTGCGGCGTTGGGCCTGACCTTCGGCATCATGACCTGGGACAACCCGGCCGAGACCGGTTCTCGTCCGTGGTGGCTGATCGTGGACATGCGGCGGGACTCGCTGATCACCATCGCCGTGGTGGCGCTGTGTCACGCGGTGGCCACCGTGGCATTCCAGACGGCCGTGAACAACCGCATCCTGACCCCCGGGATCATGGGCTTCGGCTCGCTCTACACGGCCATCCAGACCGGGGCGGTGTTTCTGCTGGGTGCCGGCGGGTCAGCCGCACTGGTCGGCGTCGGGCCCTTCCTGCTGCAGATGGTGGCCATGGTGCTGCTGGCGACGCTGCTCTACACCTGGCTGCTGAGCGGAAAGTTCTCCAACATCCACATCATGCTGCTGGTGGGCGTGGTGATCGGCGGTGTGCTGGGCTCGCTGTCGAACTTTATGCAGCGGATGCTGACCCCTTCGGAGTTCGACGTGCTCACCGCGCGTCTCTTCGGCAACATCTCCAACGCCCGGGCGGACTACCTGCCCTATGCCATCCCGCTGGTGCTTGTGGCCGTCGTGCTGATCTGGCTGCGGGCGAACTCGCTCAACGTCCTGGCCCTGGGCAGAAACACTGCCCAGAATCTGGGTCTGAACCATCAGCGTGAGCTGATCATCGTCATGGCGCTGGTCTCGCTGCTGGTGGCTGTGGCCACGGCGCTGGTCGGTCCCATGATGTTCCTGGGCTTCCTCTCGGCCACGTTGGCCTACCAGTTCGGCGACACCTATTCCCACCGCATGCTCTTCCCAATGGCGGCGCTCTTCGGCTACACCATCCTGGCCGCCAGCTACTTCGTCCTGCGCCACATCTGGGACGCCGGGGGAGCGGTCACCGTGATCGTGGAGCTGATCGGCGGACTGGTCTTCCTGATCGTTCTGATGAGAAAGGGGCGCTTGTGAGCATCACACTGACCGACGTCGCCAAGGACTATTCCTCGAGCGTGAAGATCGGGCCGGTCACCACCGAGATCCAGTCCGGCGGTGTGACTGCGCTGGTGGGCCCCAACGGTGCGGGCAAGTCCACCATCCTCACGATGATCGGGCGGCTGCTGGACATCGACACCGGTGAGATCACGGTGGCCGGCCATGACGTGGTCAACACGCCCTCGAAGACCATCGCCAAGATCCTCTCGGTGCTGCGCCAGGAGAACCACTTCGTCACCCGGCTGACGGTGCGTCAGCTGGTGGGATTCGGGCGGTTCCCGCATTCGAAGGGCCGGCTGACCATCGGCGACGAGAGGTACATCTCCGAGGCCATCGACTTCCTGAATCTGACCGATCTGGAGGACCGGTACCTGGATCAGCTCTCCGGCGGGCAGCGCCAGCGGGCCTATGTGGCCATGGTGCTGGCGCAGAACACCGACTACGTGCTGCTGGACGAGCCGCTTAACAACTTGGACATGCAGCATGCGGTCCAGATGATGAAGCAGCTGCGCCGGGCCGCCGATGAGCTGGGACGCACTGTGGTGATCGTGCTGCACGACATCAACTTCGCCGCCCACTACTCGGACAGGATCCTGGCGATGAAGGATGGCCAGGTGGTCGAGCACGGGACCCCGCGGGAGATCATGCGCGATGAGGTGCTCACCGGCATCTTCAACACCGACATCCAGGTGATCGAGGGTCCCAGCGGCCCGCTGGCGGTGTACTACTGATTGCGCCTGTCTCACTGTCTGAGACAGGCGCAATCTTCCTGCGGGATTCCTGGCAAGCGGTCTTACGATCTTTGAGTCTGCACGCCTCTGCGCGTGCGATTCACCCAGAATCGTTCCTCCTTGGAGAACTGAGAGTCCCATGTCAACGACAACCGACCCGGCCGCGCAGCCGGACCCGAACAGTGCCGATCCCAATGCCGGGGATCGGATCGCCGATGAGAACCTGAAGACTCCGCGGCGCCGCATCATCGTAGCGTCGCTGATCGGCACCACGATCGAGTTCTACGACTTCTACATCTACGCCACGGCGGCCGTCTCGGTCTTCCCGATCCTCTTCTTCACCGCAGAGGACGACGGGGCCGCCCTGCTGGCCTCCATGGCCACCTTCGGTGCAGCCTTCGTGGCACGACCGCTGGGCGCTGTGCTCTTCGGGCATCTGGGCGACACCATCGGGCGCAAGGCGACGCTGGTCGGTGCACTTCTGACGATGGGACTGGCCACCTTCCTGATCGGCGCACTGCCGACGATCTACCAGATCGGGCTCTGGGCTCCGGCCATGCTGACGATCTTCCGCTTCTGCCAGGGCCTCGGCCTGGGCGGTGAGTGGTCCGGCGCAGCCCTGCTGGCCAGCGAGACCGCCAAGCCCGGGAAACGGGCCCAGGCCGCCATGTGGCCCCAGCTGGGCGCGCCCTTCGGCTTCATCCTGGCCAACGGCCTCTTCCTCATCCTGGCCTGGTTCTACAGCTACGACTCCAACGCGATCCGCGCTCTGGCCGATGAGGACATCGACGCCGCACTAGCCGATCCCTTCCTGGTGTGGGGCTGGCGCATCCCGTTCCTGCTCTCTGTGGTGATGGTCGGCATCGGGCTCTATGTCCGCCTGCGGATCGAGGAGACCCCCGTCTTCGCCAAGGCGCTGGAGAACAAGGAGAAGACCAAGGTCCCGGTGGGCGAGGTCTTCCGCAAGAACTGGCGCGAGATCATCCTGGGCACCTTCATCATGCTGGCCACCTACGGCCTGTTCTACCTGATGACCACCTGGATCCTCTCCTACTCGATCGCCGCTCCCGGCGAGGACGGCACCCAGGGACTGGGCTATGACTACATGGACTTCCTGATCCTGCAGGTCGTGGCCATCGTGTTCTTCGCGATCTTCGTGCCGGTCGCCGGCCGTCTGGCCGACACCTTCGGCCGCCGTCGGATGCTGATGGTCACCACTGCGGGCATCATGATCTTCGGCTGCACCTTCGGCTTCTGGCTCAGCGCTGAGAACATCGGCTCCGGCGAGGACCTGAACGTCTGGCAGATGCTCATCTTCCTGTGCGTGGGCATGTCCCTGATGGGTCTGACCTTCGGCCCCATGTCGGCCTACCTGCCGGAGCTCTTCCCCACCAACACCCGCTACACCGGCTCCGGGGTGGCCTACAATCTGTCCTCGATCCTCGGTGCGGCGCTGACCCCATTCGTCGCCGTGTGGCTGGTCCAGACCTACGCCGTGTGGGCGGTGGGGCTCTACTTGGCCCTCCTGGGCGCCCTGACCATGATCAGCCTCATCCTCTCTCCGGAGACCTCGAAGCGGTCCCTCTACACCGCGGAGAAGCAGGAGGGGTGAAGCTTACACCCCCGACGACGGCGGCCCCTCACCGCGTGACTGTGACCTGATCACAGCGCCGGGTGAGGGGCCGCCGTCGTCGTTGTGGGGGTTCTCCCGCGTGAGTTGTTTGGGCGCAGAGTTGCCGTCTCAGCGACTTCCGGGGCCTGAGACGGCAACTCTGCGCCCAAACAACTGGGGAGGGAAGCGGGGAGGGATGCGGGAGCGCGTTCGGCGGCCCCGGACCTCAGTGCATCAGTGTCAGTGCATCAGGGAGATGAGCTCCGCGCGGTTCCGGGCGCCGGCCTTCTTCAGCAGCTTGGAGATGTGGAACTTCACCGTGTGCTCGGTGACGCCCAAGGTCCGGGCGATCTCCGCATTGCGCGCCCCGCGGGCCAACTCGTTGAGCACCTCGCGCTCACGCTCGCTGAGCTCAGGAAGCCCGCCCAGCGGAGCTGGCGCGCTCACCGGGTCCAACGGGATGCTGATGCTCATCTCCGTCCCCCATCCCGGGGTGGAGGCCACCGTC
This sequence comes from Nesterenkonia lacusekhoensis, assembly GCF_017876395.1. Lineage (NCBI taxonomy): Bacteria > Bacillati > Actinomycetota > Actinomycetes > Micrococcales > Micrococcaceae > Nesterenkonia > Nesterenkonia lacusekhoensis. Next base: position 283,534 of record NZ_JAGINX010000001.1, read on the forward strand.
ATCTGACCGTCCAGGGCGGTGACATGCTCGCTGACCGGGCGCAGGACATCGTCGTGGGGCTGAGTCTCCCCGCGGCCGTCGTCGCGGATGTTGATCAGCAGATTCAGCCCGTCGCAGTCCCAGTGCACCCGTGAGCGACGTGCCTCGCCGGCATTGACCAGCACCAGCAGCACGTTGCGGACGATCGCCCGTGCGGCATGGGCGACGTCGCCGGGCAGGGCGCGGCCATTGGCCGGCGGCTCCACGAACTCGACATCCAGCTCGCCGAAGCGGACCAGCGGCTGGACATCCTCTTTGAGACGCGAGAACGCTCCGACCACCGGCTCCAACGGGTCCTGATGCTCATCGGTGGAGGTGCGCAGCCGCACCAGCGCCGTGGCGGCGATCTGTGTGGCCGTCTCACGGGCTCCACGGTCGTTCATCCTGGAGGAGCGCAGCACAGAGAGCAGCGACTCCAGGGTCACGGCATAGCGGTCGGCCTGTTCGGAGAGCGCCCGTGCCTGGTTGGCCAGCTGCGCCCGGGTGCGGCGCTCGGCAGAGGGACCTGCTTCCTCTGCAGTGGTCTGCGGTTCAGTCACGGGCCCAGCCTAGCTGAGCCCACCTGCCCCCATCAGCCCAGGACAGGCGACGGCACCGCCCTGCCCGGGTCGGGGCAGGACGGCGCCGTCGTGTCCGGGTCGGTGGGCTGTCCGATCAGCCGACCGGAGTGAGGCTGAGGGCATCGCGCAGCGTCTGGGCCGCGGCTCCGACGTCATCGGCGGAGTAGATGGCCCCTCCGGCCACAGCGATCTGCGCGCCGGCGTCTCGGACCGAGCCGATGGAGGCGGGCTTCACGCCGCCGGCCACAGAGAACGGGACGCCTGCGGCCCGGCCGGCCTCGAGCAGCCCCTCCAGGGAGTACCCCTCCTGGGCCTGTTCGTCCAGCCCGGCGTGCATCTCCACGAACTCGGCGCCGAGGCCGACCACCTGCTGCGCGCGGGCAACCTTGTCCGCCACGCCGATCAGGTCGACCACGATGCCCTTGCCGTGTTTGGTGGCGGCCGCGACGGCGCCGGCGATCGTCGAGTCGTCGGCGGATCCCAGCACGGTCACCAGATCGGCGCCTGCGCTGAAGGCGATGTCGGCCTCGAGCTCTCCGGCGTCCATCGTCTTCATGTCGGCGAAGACCGTCTTGTCTGGGTGGGCCTCTCGGATCGCGGTGACTGCGGAGAGCCCGGCGGACTTGATCAGCGGTGTGCCCAGCTCAAGGATATCCACGTGGGGCGCAGCGGCATCAGCCCACTCCAGCGCCTGCTCGGTGGTCAGCGTGTCCATGGCGAATTGGATCTTCATAGCGGGTTCCTTTGTGTCGAGGGTCGTCGGGGAGAGGTCGGCGGCCGGTCTGGCCGCCGGGGTCTATTCGAGGTTGGTGTGGCGGGGCCAGAGGTCCTCGCCGCTCTGGTCGCTGCGGTGCCAGAGAGTATGGAAGAGGGCATCGCCCAGGAGGACGACGGTCTGTTCGAAGAGCGACCCGGCGTACTGCGCTGAGGAGGCGCTGCTTCGGTCCAGCTTCTCCGCGGCAGGGACGACGGCGACGGCGTCGGAGAGCTCGCCCAGCGCAGACTGCGGGGCGATCGTCACCGAGGCCACTCGCGCCCCGACCTCCTTGGCCTTCTGAGCTGCTCTGAGGATGCTGCCGGTGGTCCCGGAGCCGCTGGCCGCCAGCAGGACGTCGCCTGGGCCGATGGCCGGGGTGGTGGTCTCACCGACCACGTAGGTCGTCTTTCCCAGGTGCATCAGCCGCATGGCCGTCATCTTCAGAGCGAGGCCGGAGCGCCCGGCCCCGACGACGAAGATGCGCTCGGCGCCCTCGATGAGCCCAGCGAGCTCCTCGAGCCGCCCACCTCCGGCGACGGTCGCGGCCGTACGGGAGAGCTCGTCGCTGATGAGCTCCAGGGAGGCTGTCACTGTCTGTTTCGAAGTGGTCACATCTCGATCATGCGCCGCCGCGGAGCCCGCGCACAGCTCGCCGAAAGACCAGAACAACTGCCCCTTCGATCAGGCCTAGCCGTAGGGCTAGTGGATGCTGGCCGTGCCGCCTGACCGTGCCAGCACAGCAGGGTGAGACGACGACGGCGGCCCCTCACCTGGAATCCCAGGTGAGGGGCCGCCGTCGTCGTATGGAGCGGGCGGATCAGCCGCGGTGCGGGACCGTCACTCGATGGTGGCGATGACCTCGCCGGCGCTGAGCGTCTTGCCGGCCTCGACCTTCAGGCCCTTGAGCTTGCCGGTCTTATGGGCGGTGATCGGCTGTTCCATCTTCATGGCCTCCAGGACCAGCACCAGGTCACCTTCCTCGACCTTCGCGCCCTCCTTGGCGGCCAGCTTCACCACAGTGCCCTGCATAGGAGAGGTCAGCTGGTCGCCGGAGGCGCCGACGGCGCCTCCGGAGCGGCGCGCCTTGCGCTGCTTCTTGGCCCCGGCCGGGCGTCCGCCGAGCTTGCCTGCGGAGAGGGACTCGGGAAGATTCACGGTGACCCGCTTGCCGTTGACCTCCATGACCACGGACTCGCGGCCCTCGGTCGACTCAGCGCCGGGGTGGGCGGTCAGCGTGTTGAACGGCTGGATGGTGTTGTCGAACTCCGTCTCGATCCACCGGGTGTGCACGGAGAAGGACTCCGGGATGCGCTTGCGGGCGGCAGGGGTGGCGGCCTTCTGGCCCACCTCGGGAGCGAAGGCCGGGTCCTCCACCACAGCGCGATGGAAGGGCAGCACAGTGGGCATGCCCTCCACCGTCATCTCGGTCAGGGCGCGCTTGGCGCGGCGCAGCGCCTGCTCACGGTCGGCGCCGGTGACGATCAGCTTGGCGACCATGGAGTCGAAGGATCCGGAGATGGTCTCACCGGCACGGACGCCGGAGTCCACACGGACCCCGGGGCCGGTGGGCAGCTCGAAGCGGTCCAGAGTGCCCGGTGCGGGCATGAAGTTGCGGCCCGGGTCCTCGCCGTTGATGCGGAACTCGAAGCTGTGGCCGCGGACCTCCGGGTCGTCGTAGCCGAGCTTCTCGCCGCGCGCGATCCGGAACTGCTCGCGGACCAGGTCGAGGCTGGCGACCTCCTCGGAGACCGGGTGCTCGACCTGCAGGCGCGTGTTGACCTCCAGGAAGCTGATGGTGCCGTCCTGGCCGATCAGGAACTCACAGGTGCCGGCGCCCACATAGCCGGCCTCCTTCAGCAGCGCCTTGGAGGCCCGGTAGAGCTGCCGGTTCTGCTGGCGGCTCAGGAAGGGGGCCGGAGCCTCCTCCACGAGCTTCTGGTTGCGGCGCTGCAGGGAGCAGTCTCGGGTGGAGACCACCACGACGTTGCCGTGCTCGTCGGCCAGGCACTGAGTCTCCACGTGGCGGGGCCGGTCCAGGAACTTCTCGATGAAGCACTCGCCGCGGCCGAAGGCGGAGACGGCCTCACGGACCGCCGACTCATAGAGCTCGACGATCTCCTCCTTCTCGCGGACCACCTTGATGCCGCGTCCGCCGCCGCCGTAGGCGGCCTTGATCGCGATGGGCAGGCCCTGCTTCTCGGCGAACTTCACGACCTCATCGGCGTCTTTGACCGGTTTCTTGGTGCCCGGGGCCAGGGGAGCGCCCACCTTCTCGGCCAGCTGGCGAGCCGAGACCTTGTCGCCCAGGGTCTCGATGGCTTCCGGGGAGGGGCCGATCCACACCAGGCCGGCGTCGATCACGGCGCGGGCGAACTCGGCGTTCTCGGAGAGGAAGCCGTAGCCGGGGTGGACGGCATCGGCGCCGGTGGCCCGGGCTGCCTCCAGGATCTTGTCGATGACCAGGTAGCTCTCGGCCGCGGAGGATCCGCCCAGGCTGAAGGCCTGGTCGGCCATCTTCACATGCACGGCCTCGCGGTCCGGCTCGGCGTAGACGGCCACCGCGGTCAGGCCTTCGTCGTGGGCTGCGCGGATCACGCGCACAGCGATCTCGCCGCGGTTGGCGATCAGCACCTTGGAGAAGTCGGTCATCGTCGTGGTCGCTCCTGCTCTAGCTCGTCTGAAACTCTGTGATGTCGTGGTCCAGGCGCTCCAGCAGCCGCCCCAGGGCAGCGGTGGAGACGCCGATGACCGATTCCCGGTCGCCGTCGACCCTCTCGATGTGCTCGGCGGCCTGTCCCTCCAGGGTGAAGGCCCCGGCGCAGTTCAGCCCCTCGCCGGACTCGGCGTAGGCGCGGATCTGCTCGTCGGTGGGCTGGCCGAAGGCGATGTCCGAGGACACGGTCTCCGCCGCGGCCGTCAGCTCGCCGTCCACTGCCAGGGTGCCGCCGGTGAAGACGCCGAAGGCCCGGTCCAGCCAGCTGGTGGCCGTCCGCAGAGAGGCCCCGGTGGTGTCCACCAGCCAGTGACCGGTGTGCAGGGTTCCGGTGTTCCCGCGCATCTGCTGCCAGCGCTGCACGGCCACCTCCACCTCATAGGGCTTGCCGTAGGCAGCGCCGTCGAGTTCGAACACCGAGTCGCAGCCCAGCACCAGTGCGTTGCGGGCCTCGTTGCGGGAGGCGACATCCTCGGCCTTGGTGCGGGCCAGCATGAGGGCCTCATCAGCGGGGCTCAGCGGCCCGGCGTTCTCCACGTAGGTCTCCACAGCGGCGCGTTCGTCCACATCGGAGACGACGACGTCGAACTCGATCCCCGCCGCGGAGAGGATCTCCTTCCGGGCGGGCGAGGCCGAGGCCAGGATCAGCCGGGGCATGCGTCCGGTGCTGCCGGGCCCGCGGCTCATCGCAGTCCTCCTGCGTTCTTCCAGGAGTCTGGGCCCGGGCGTCCCCACAGGCCCAGCCGGTTGAAGGAGAGGCTGCGACGTCGCTGCAGTCGGCGGTCCCGGGGACCGGTGCTGCCGGCGTCGTTGTCCTGGAGAGGGTCCGCGGCGGCCAGCTTCCCGACGACGGCGGAGACGGCGGCCAGCTCCTCCTCGGTCAGCTCAGCTCCGGACACCGTCAGCAGCGGCTGCTCATCCTCGTTGTTTGGGCGCAGATGTGCCGTCTCAGCGGCCTCGTCGGCCTGGGACGGCAATTCTCCGCCCAATCGATGGGTGTGGGCAGGCTCAGTCACAGCGGGATGTTTCCGTGCTTCTTGGCGGGCAGGGACTCACGCTTGTGGTAGGTGGCACGCAGGGCCTGGGTGATCTGCCAGCGGGTCTCGGCGGGCTCGATGACCGCATCGATGTAGCCCAGTTCGGCGGCCTGGTACGGGTTGAGCAGCTCGGCCTCGTAGTCGGCGATCAGCTCGGAGCGCTTGGCCTCCAGATCCTCGCCGTTCTTCTCGGCCTCAGCCAGGTTCCGGCGGTAGAGGATGTTGACCGCGCCCTGAGCACCCATCACGCCGATCTGCGCGGTGGGCCAGGCGAGGTTCACATCGGCGCCGAGCTTCTTGGAGCCCATCACGATGTAGGCGCCGCCGAAGGCCTTGCGGGTGATCACCGTGATCTTCGGGACGGTGGCCTCGGCATAGGCGTAGAGCAGCTTGGCGCCGCGGCGGATGATCCCGCCGAACTCCTGGTCGGTGCCGGGCAGGAAGCCGGGCACGTCCACCAGGGTGACCACCGGGATGTTGAAGGAGTCGCAGAAGCGGACGAAGCGGGCGGCCTTCTCGCTGGCGGCGATGTCCAAAGTTCCGGCGAACTGGCTGGGCTGGTTGGCGACCACGCCCACGCTGCGGCCCTCCACGCGCCCCAGGCCGATGACCACATTGGGAGCGTAGAGGGACTGCAGCTCCAGGAAGTGACCGTCGTCGAGGACCTGTTCGATCACCGCACGCATGTCATACGGGGCGCTGGCGGAATCGGGGATCAGGCCGTTGAGCGCCTCATCCTCGGCCTCGATCTTGGGACGCTCCTCGAAATCCTCCACCGGGCCTTCGGCGAGGTTGTTCAGCGGCAGGAACTCCAGCAGCTCCTGGGCGAAGGAGATCGCGTCCTCCTCATCCGAGGCCATATAGGCCGCCGTACCGGTGGTCCGGCTGTGGGATTCGGCGCCGCCGAGGGTCTCCATGTCCACGTCCTCGCCGGTGACGGACTTGATGACGTCCGGGCCGGTGATGAACATGTGGGAGGTCTTGTCCACCATGATCACGAAGTCGTTCAGCGCGGGGGAGTAGGCGGCGCCGCCGGCGGCCGGGCCCATGATCAGGGTGATCTGCGGGATCACGCCGGAGGAGTGGACGTTGTTGCGGAAGATGTCGGCGAACATGGCCAGCGAGGCCACGCCCTCCTGGATGCGCGCGCCGCCGCCGTCGTTGATCCCGATCACGGGGCAGCCATTGCGGGCGGCGAACTCCTGGACCTTGACGATCTTCTCTCCGTTGACCTTGGAGAGGGAGCCGCCGAAGACGGTGAAGTCCTGGGAGTAGACGGCCACCAGGCGGCCGTCGATGGTGCCGTAGCCGGAGACCAGGCCGTCGCCCAGCGGCTTCTTGGCATCCATGCCGAAGGAGGTGGTGCGGTGGACGGCCAGGGCGTCGAATTCGACGAAGGATCCCTCGTCGAGCAGCATGTCGATCCGTTCGCGGGCAGTGTGCTTGCCGCGGTTGTGCTGCTTCGCGACGGCGGCCTCTCCGGCAGGCGCCTGGGTCTGGTCCCGGCGGTCGCGGAAGTCGGCGAGCTTGCCGGCAGTGGTGGTGAGGTCGCGCGTCATCGTGCTTCGGTGGTGCCTTTCATAGAGAGTCTCCACAATCCAGCCGCCAGTCTAATGGGAGAGACCCGCGATTCTGCTGTGGAAACCCTACAAATCCTGGGGGAGCACCCCCGTGCGCTGTGATCTGGGATACACAAAGTGATTACTGGCCAGTAGGATCGGAGCATGGGACACCAGAATGATGAGCACCAGAGTGCGAGCGACCTGACCGGCCTGCAGGGAAAGACCGTGGTGATGTCCGGGGGCAGCCGCGGCATCGGGCATTCCATCGCCGTGCAGCTCGGCGCGGCCGGGGCCCAGGTGGTCCTGCTGGCCAAGACCGGCGAGCCGCACCCCACATTGGAAGGGACCGTCCACACTGCCGTGGAGGACGTCGAGGCCGCCGGCGGCCGCGGCCTGGCCGTGGTCGGGGACCTGCGCCGGGATGAGGATGTCGCCCGTGCCGTGGAGGCAGCCGTGGAGACCTTCGGCGGGATCGACATCGTCATCAACAACGCCTCCGCCATCGACCTCTCGCCCACTGAGGCGCTGGACATGAAGCGCTATGACCTCATGCATGACATCAACGTCCGCGGCACCTTTCTGCTCTCCAAGCTGGCGGCCCCGCATCTGCGGGCCAGCGCCGCGAGGGGTCGCAGCCCTCAGATCCTCACGCTCTCTCCGCCGCTGACCGGCTCCGACGGGCGCTTGGACCACCGCTGGTTCGGCAGGCACCTGGCCTACACAATGGCCAAATACGGGATGTCGATGACCACGATCGGCCTCTCTCAGGAGCTGGCGGGGACAGAGGGGCAGCCCGGCGTCGCGGTGAACTCGCTGTGGCCGGTCACGCTGATCGAGACTGCGGCCATCCGCTCCCTGGCCGAGAAGTCAGCCGGCGCCGGACAGCAGGAGCAGGGTGAGGCGATGCTGCGCGGGTCGCGGCGTCCGCAGATCGTCGCCGATGCGGCCGCGGCTCTGCTCGCCGGTGCGGTGACGAAAGGTGGGGAGCTGGTCACGGGCCGGTTCCTCACTGATGAGGAGGTTCTGCGGGCCGCTGGAGTGCAGGACTTCAGCAGCTATGCCGTGGACCCGGAGGCCGCCCCGGCCCCGGACATCTTCCTCTGAGCCCGGCGGAGAAAGTGGGCAGGGAGAATAGGGCTATGACTGACCGCCCCGCGCCCCACCTCCAGCCTCTGGATGAGGACCACCTGCGACGCCGACTGGTCCAGTGCGGGCCCTTCGCTCGGCTGGAGCGGGTGGAATCCATCGGCTCCACCAATGCGTGGCTGGTCGAGGAGCTCTCCCGCTCGGCGAGCGCCGGTACGGTCGGCGCCGAGTCCGACTGGCCGCATCTGTCCGTGCTGACCGCTGAGGAGCAGACCGGCGGATCGGGGCGGCTGGGGCGTTCCTGGGTCTCGCCCCGCTGCTCCTCGCTCTCGACCTCCATCGTGCTGCGCCCGGCCCTTGCGGGGCAGGACCTGGCTTGGATCTCCCTGCTGGCAGCAGCCGCGCTGACGGAGGTGCTGCGCGAGGACTGCGGCCTCGAGGCCCAGCTGAAGTGGCCCAACGACGTCCACATCCATGGCCGCAAGATCAGTGGCATCCTCGCCGCGCTCGCCGCAGGAGGTCCCGACGTCGGCGGTGCCCTCATCCTGGGCTGCGGGATCAACGTGCTGCTCACCGAGGACCAGCTCCCGACGCCGACCTCCACCTCCGCGCTGCTGGAGCTGGAGCGGGCCCAGCGGTCTCAACCGGATCAGCGGTCTCAGCCGGATCTGGCCTCTCAGTCGGATCTGACGCTTCCCTCGGCCCTGACTGCCGAAGCCTCCTCTCCGGATCTCCGCACCGGGCTGCTGGCATCCTTCCTCGAACGCTTCGCCGCCATCCTGGCCGAGGCGGAGCGGCAGGGATCGGCCGCAGCGCTGCGCCCACGCATCGCCGCAGTGATGGACACCATCGGCCAGGAGGTCCGCATCGAGCTCCCTGACGGCTCAGCTGAGCGCGGGACCGCCACGGCGCTGGATGCCGACGGTGCGCTGCGGGTGGAGGTGAGGCATCGGCGTCGTGCCGCGGATGCTCTCTGGCAGGAGCAGCCTGTGACTCAGCGGTCCTTCTCAGCGGGCGATGTGGTGCACCTGCGTCGCCGGTAAACTGACGCAGACAGGGGAAGGCGCCCGGTCGGCTCGAGGATGACAGGATCACCGGGAGTCGGAACAGGGCTGGACAGGACCAGAGACGTGAGGAGAGTGCTCGGGGCGATGAAGCTGAAGCTGGCCGCCGGCGAACAGGTCATCGTTCGCACGCGCTCCCATCACCGTGTGCTGATCCCCGCGCTGGTGAACTTTCTGGTCACTCTGGCGGTCATGAGCTTCCTGCTGGGCTACATCGCCCGGGGCTCCCAGCCCGAATGGGTGCAGCACTACAGCTACATCGGCACCTTCCTGGTGTGGGCCGGCGGGCTGCTGTCCCTGGTCTTCGGCTCGCTGCGTCCGGTGCTGGCCTGGGGCAACCGGATCACCTACCTGACCAATCTGCGGATCGTTCAGAAGAACTTCCTGGGTGCTCCGCAGCCGCTGGTCATTCCGCTGGGCCTGGTGACCGAGGCGCAGATGCGTCAGTCCAAGGTTCAGGAGATGACCGGAGCCGGCGACCTGCTGATCTCCCACGGCGCCTACGGCCAGCAGCAGCGCACCAAGCTGAAGGATATGCCCGACGTCGAACGCTTCCATCCCGTCGTGGTGGAGGAGCTGGCGTCCTACCGTCGGTCGGCGGCCGCTCAGCACGCCGCACAGCAGAGTGCTGGGGCCCGCCCCTACGAGTTCGACCACGGGACGCACTATGCGTGAGGAACATCAGGACGAGGGCCGCAGAGGCCCTGAGGGCCACACCGACGAAGGCCAGAGGGCCTGGGAGCTGGCGCGACGCCGCGGGTTCGGTGGAATGACCGATGACACGGCCGGCTACGCGGAGGAGGGCCTGGACGGCCCGCCCCGGTACAGCGAGAAGGAGCTGGAGGAGGCGCGTTCGGACTGGTCCGACTTCCGCTCCGCGCGGCTCAACGGCCGGATGCCCTCTCTGGGAGCTGACGAGATCGTGGCCCCGCCGTCCCAGGAGCCTTCGGAGGAGAGCCGCGCGGCGGCCCGCAGCTTCGCCGGCACGGGGCTTGAAGACGAGACCGGGCTTGATGACGAGGCCGGGCCCAGCCCGGACACGCAGATCGGATCAGGTTCAGGGCTCGTATCCGGCGCGGAGCTTGGTTTCGAGGCCGCAGGGGCGGCCGGGGGCCTCGGCGGACGACGTGCGCCCGAGACGGCGTCGATCCCCGCCCCCACCTCGCAGCAGCGGGAGTGGCACCGCAACATCCGCGACCTCGAACACCGGCTCCTCGGAGCCGAACGCACTCTGACCTACCGCGAGATGGCCAAGGAGATGGGAGTCTCCACCCACTCGGCGCGCAAACTGTGGCGCGCGCTGGGGTTCCCCAATCTCGACGACGACGTCAAAGCTTTCACCCAGGCCGATGTGGAGGCCCTGGCCACGATGGTCGGACTGGTCCGCGAGGGTTACCTGAACGAGGAGACGGCGATCTCTCTGACCCGCTCGGTGGGGCAGATGACCGACCGTATGGTGGTCTGGCAGATCGAGGCGCTGGTGGAGGACAAGATCACCAACGAGCAGCTCTCCGACGCTGTGGCCCGCTCGCAGGTGGTGGAGACGCTTCCTGAGCTGATCGACCCCATCCAGCGCCTGATGGGCTACGCGTGGCGCCGCCAGCTCTCGGCCGCCCTGCAGCGGCTGACCGTCCGGGTGGAGTCAGGCCTGGCCGCCAGCTCCCGAGGACGCACCGGCGAGGAGCACGACACCCCGCTGCCGCTGGCGCGCGCGGTGGGCTTCGCCGACCTGGTCTCCTACACCTCGCTCTCCCGGCAGATGAACGAGCGGACCCTGGCCCAGATGGTGCAGCGGTTCGAGTCCAAATGCGCCGAGATCATCAGCATCGGCGGCGGACGGTTGGTCAAGACCGTGGGCGACGAGGTCCTCTACAACGCCGAGACGCCGGAGGCAGGCGCCGAGATCGCCCTCGCCCTGGCTGAGACCATCGCCGCCGATGAGGTGCTGCCCCAGGCGCGGGTCTCTGTGGTCTGGGGCCGCGTGCTCTCCCGGATGGGCGACATCTACGGCCCCACGGTGAACCTGGCGGCGCGGCTGACCGCGCTGGCAGACCCGGGCACCATCCTGGTGGACTCGGTCACGGCCGCAGCCCTGGAACGTGATGACGACTATCTGCTGGTCCCGCAGCCGCCGCGCATCGTCCGCGGATTCGGCGAGGTCCAGCCCAATATGCTGCTGCGCGCCAACGGCACGGGAATCGTCCTGGATTCCTGAGGGGACCGGCGCAGAGCACCGGGGTCCGAGAGGCGGGTGCTCGGGGCCGTGATCGGGCTGGAATTGCTGACCTGGTGCGATCCTCTGCGACATCCGGTGCACCGTGTGATCGTTTCGTGACAAGATGGCTGAGTGACCTCTCTCTATCTGGACTACGGGTACGGCTCACACGTCGGCCTGCGCCGTGAGCTGAACGAGGATTCCTCCGTGGTCACCGACACCCTCTTCGCTGTGGCCGACGGCATGGGCGGCCATGAAGCCGGCGAAGTCGCCTCCTCCCTGGCGGTCCAGACGCTGGCCGAGGGCTGGGACGCCGCCCAGGGCCTGATCAGCCGCTACGAGCTCCAGCAGTTCATCGATCGTGCCGACGCCCGCATCCGTGAGGCCACAGACTCCAAAGCTGGCACCACGCTGACCGGAGCCGCGCTCATCGAGGCCGAGGGTGAGCTGCAGTGGCTGGTCTTCAACATCGGCGATTCCCGGACCTACATGTTCGAGGAGGGCCGCCTGGTCCGCCTGACCCGCGACCACTCGCAGGTCCAGGAGATGTATGAGTCCGGCATCATCACTGCTGATGAGATCCACAATCACCCCAACCGCAACGTGATCACCCGCGCGCTCGGTGCCGGGGACGCCTTCGACGCCGACTTCTTCGCCGCCACGGTCAACGCCGGACAGCGCATGCTGATCTGCTCCGACGGGCTGACCGGCGAGCTCGAGGATGCCAAGATCGCCGAGATCCTGGATCGCGGCGAATCGGCGCAGGAGACCGTGGACGCTCTGATCCAGCGGTCTCTGCGCCGGGGCGGGCGGGACAACGTGACCGTCGTCGTGGTGGATGTGAAGGAAGAGCAGCAGGACTGAGCGGGATGTCGGGGCCGCAGTCCCCGATAGTATGTGGGGGATACCCGAACCCCGATCCGAGGGAGATGCATGTCTGACATCTCGCGCGCCGACGTCGAGCATCTGGCGAAGCTTGCGCACATCAGCATGACGGAGCAGGAGCTGGAGAAGATGGCCGGAGAGCTGGCCGTCATCGTCGATTCCGTCAAGACGGTCTCTGAGGCGGTCTCCGGCGACGTTCCGGCCACGTCGCATCCGCTGCCCCTGACCAATGTGTTCCGCGAGGATGTGGTCGGTGAGGTCTTCACCGCCGAACAGTCGCTGAGCAACGCCCCCGACGCCGAGGACGGCCGCTTCAAGGTCCCGGCCATTCTGGATGAGGAGTGACACGTGGCTGACAACGCTGAACTGATCAGGCTGACCGCCGCCGAGATGGCGGAGAGGCTGCGCGCCGGGGAGATCACCTCGGTGGAGCTCACCCAGGCCCACCTGGACCGGATCGCCGCCGTGGACGGGGGCGAGCAGGATGGAGCCCAGCAGGGCATCAACGCCTTCATCCATGTCTCCGGTGAGGAGGCGCTGGCCACTGCCGCCGAGGTGGACGCCATCCGTGCCGCCGGCGGCGCCGAGGCTGAGGCCCTGCATCCGCTGGCCGGTGTGCCGATCGCGGTCAAGGACCTCATCGTCACCGTGGGCCAGCCGACCACGGCCGGCTCGAAGATGCTCGAGGGCTGGATGAGCCCCTACGACGCCACTGTGGTGGAGAAGATCCGGGCGGCCAAGCTGCCGATCCTGGGCAAGACCAACCTGGACGAGTTCGCCATGGGCTCCTCCACCGAGCACTCGGCCTACGGCGTGACCCGCAACCCCTGGGACACCAGCCGCATCCCCGGCGGCTCCGGCGGAGGCTCTGCGGCCGCCGTCGCCGCCTTCGAGGCGCCGCTGGCCCTGGGCACCGACACCGGCGGGTCCATCCGCCAGCCCGGCGCCGTGACCGGCACAGTGGGCACCAAGCCAACCTACGGCTCGGTCTCCCGCTACGGTGCGATCGCGATGGCCTCCTCACTGGACCAGATCGGCCCGGTGGCCCGCACCACCGAGGACGCCGCGCTGCTGCACGAGCTGATCGCCGGACATGACCCCAAGGACTCCACCTCGCTGCCCGATGAGGTCCCCGCCTTCGGCGAGGCCTCCCGGCGGCAGAGCGTGGAGGGTCTGCGGATCGGTGTGATCAAGCAGCTGCAGGGCGAGGGCTACCAGTCCGGTGTGCTGGCCCGCTTCCAGGAGTCCCTGGACGCGCTGAAGGCCGCCGGGGCGGAGATCGTGGAGGTGGACTGCCCCAGCTTCGAGTACGCGCTGGGCGCCTACTACCTGATCATGCCCTCGGAGGCCTCCTCGAACCTCGCACGGTTCGACGGCGTCCGCTACGGCACCCGTGTGACCCCCGACGAGGGGCCGCTGACCATCGAACGCGTCATGGGGGCCACCCGCGCCGCAGGCTTCGGCGAAGAGGTCAAGCGCCGCATCATCCTGGGGACCTACGCGCTCTCGGCCGGCTACTACGACGCCTACTACGGCTCCGCGCAGAAGGTCCGCACCCTGATCCAGCGCGACTTCGACGCCGCCTTCGAGAAGGCCGATGTGCTGATCTCGCCGACCTCGCCGGTGGTGGCCTTCCCGCTGGGGGAGAAGCTGGATGATCCGCTGGCGATGTACCTCAACGACGTCGCCACCATCCCGGCCAACCTGGCCGGCATCCCCGGCATCTCGGTGCCCGGCGGTCTGGCCGCCGACGAGACCGGCGCCGAACTGCCCGTGGGCATCCAGTTCCTGGCCCCTGCCCGCGAGGACGCCCGGATCTACCACGCAGCCGGTGCGCTGGAGAAGCTGCTGAACGACGGATCCGAGCCCCTGTGGGCCCAGATCCCCGAGCTCGAGTCCCAGGAGGCCTGAGGATGACTGACACCATCGCAGAAGCAGCGCCGCTGTCCTACGAGGAGGCGCTGGAACGCTTCGACCCGGTCCTCGGCTTCGAGGTCCACGTGGAGCTCAACACCGCGACCAAGATGTTCTCCTCGGCGCCGAACGCCTTCGGCGACGAGCCGAACACCAACGTCAACCCGGTCTGCCTGGGCCTGCCCGGCACCCTGCCGGTGGTCAACGGCACCGCCGTGGAGTCGGCCATCCGGCTGGGCCTGGCGCTGAACTGCCAGATCGCGGAGTCCTGCCGCTTCGCGCGCAAGCAGTACTTCTACCCGGACACCCCGAAGAACTGGCAGACCTCCCAGTACGACGAGCCCATCGCCTATGACGGCTATCTGGACGTGGAGCTCGACGACGGCGAGGTCTTCCGGGTGGAGATCGAGCGCGCCCACATGGAGGAGGACGCCGGCAAGCTGACCCACGCCGGAACCTCAGGGCGGATCCAGGGCGCGGACTACTCGCTGGTGGACTACAACCGCTCAGGTGTGCCGCTGATCGAGATCGTCACCAAGCCGATCGTCGGCGCCGGGGAGCGTGCCCCGGAGATCGCTCGGGCCTACGTCTCGGCCATCCGCGACGTGGTCAAGAGCCTGGACATCTCTGAGGCCAAGATGGAGCGCGGCAACGTCCGCTGCGACGCCAACGTCTCCCTGATGCCCAAGGGCAGCAGCGAGTTCGGCACCCGCTCGGAGACCAAGAACGTCAACTCCATGCGCGCTGTGGAGCACGCGGTCATCTACGAGATCCGCCGCCACGCCGGTGTGCTCTCGGCCGGGGGGTCCATCGTCCAGGAGACCCGCCACTGGCAGGAGACCTCCCGGACCACCACCTCGGGCCGTCCGAAGTCCGACGCCGACGACTACCGCTACTTCCCGGAGCCGGACCTGGTGCCGGTGGTGACCACCCAGGACTGGATCGAGCGGCTGCGTGCCGAGCTGCCGGAGCCGCCGGCGCAGCGCCGGCGTCGTCTGCGTGAGGCCTGGGGCTATGCGGACAAGGAGTTCCGCGATGTGGTGGCCGCGGATCTGCTCGATGAGATCGAGGAGACCGTGGAGAAGGGCGCCTCGCCCGCCGTCGCCCGCAAGTGGTGGATGGGTGAGATCTCGCGTCTGGCCAACGCCCGGGACCTGGAGCCGGCCGCACTGGGCGTGGCCTCGGCGACGATCATCGAGCTCAACGGCCTGATCGAGGCTGAGCGGATCAATGACAAGATCGCCCGCCAGGTCCTGGAGTTCCACGTGGACGGGGAAGGCTCCCCGGAGGCCATCGTGGAGGCCCGCGGTCTGGAGGTCGTCTCCGACGACGGCGCGCTCTCCGCCGCTGTGGAGAAGGCCATGGAGGAGAACCCCGATGTGGTGGAGAAGGTCAAGGGCGGCAAGCTCAAGGCCATCGGCGCCCTCATCGGTCCGGTCATGAAGGAGACCAAGGGCCAGGCCGACGCCGGCAAGGTCCGCGAGATCGTCCTGGAGAAGCTGGGCATCGAGGGCTGACCTTTTCCCCTGCGATTCGAGCGGGGTTTTCGCCCTTTTCAGCTGAGATTCGGCGTCAGAAGGGCAGAAACCCCGCTCGAATCGCCTCCAGGGTTCTAGAGTGGCGGGCATGGCTTATACGAAGAACGTCGTGTCCGGGATCCGTGGTGCCGCCCAGGCCGAGGCCGCCGGGCTGCGCTGGCTGGCCGAGGCCACGGAGCAGGGCGGGGCCCGCATCGCTCAGGTCCTCTCTGTGGAGGAGCGGCGCCTGGAGCTCGAGCAGCTCGACGCCGCTCCGGCCACGGAGGAGGCCGCGCAGGCCTTCGGCGCGGCCCTGGCCCGCACCCACCGCTCGCTGCCGGAGGACGCTCTGTTCGGTCAGCTTCCGGCAGAGCATCCCGACGACGTCGCCCCGCTGTTCGGCCCGGCTGAGCAGCTGCTGGAGATGGGCGACGGAACGCACCTCTCCTGGGGAGCCTTCCACGCCCAGGAGCGCCTGGACCCGCTGCTGGACCGGCTGACCGCCGACGGCGCGCGTGCCTCCTCCGCCGATCTGAAGCTGCTGCAGCAGGCCCGGGACCGGATCGCCTCCGGAGAGCTCGACGACGGCGAGACTCCCTCCCGCATCCATGGCGACCTGTGGACCGGTAACGTGCTGTGGACCGCTGAGGGCGCAGTGCTGATCGACCCGGCCGCCCACGCCGGTCACCGTGAAGCGGATCTGGCCATGCTGGACCTCTTCGGCCTGGACCATCTCGAGGAGGTCATGGACGCCTATGACGAGGTGGCTCCGTTGCGCGAGGGCTGGGCCGACCGCACTCCCATGCATCAGCTCTTCCCGCTGCTGGCCCACTGGGTGCTCTTCGGCGGAGCCTATGAGAGTCCGACTCTCGCAGCGGCGGAGACGGTCCTGGACCTCTAGCATCTAGGTTGCTGGGAGCGTGAAGTCCACCCCTGCCCACTCAAAGAACTGTTCGGCAGACAGGATTGGTTTGTCGTAGGCCAGGGCCAGCTTCGCTTTTCCTGATTGCGTGCCGAGCTCGGCTACGACGAGGACTTCGCAGCGCGATTTCGTCACTGAGGACACGGGGGCGAGACCCATTTGGGAAGCCAGCGCTTCCATGTCCTTGCGGTCCCAGGTGGTTCCGCCGGGTCCGACTGCGGTGCCGGTGAAACAGATCCTCGCTCCCGGGATAAGTATGTCGTCAGGCGAGGGAGGGTCGGAGGAGTCGTCGCCGACAGTAATGGGGTGATTCAACGCCTCTCCAGCTTTCCTCAGCCGACGAGCGGCTTCGGGAGAGAGGACCTGACGGTCGGCGATCAGTTGGAGCTGTTCACCTAGTCCTTGGATGGCTGCAGATTGCCAAGACTCCATCCCGCGGATGGGCGTGGACAGCCTTGCGTCTCCCTCTCCCAGAAGTGCTGGGCTCACGTCGCGGCATACTTCGATCAGTGCTGCCACTCCGGGAAGGTGCTCGAAGGATGGAGTGAGGGCTGTGTGATGACGAGTCAAGACGTAGCCGACATCAACGGTGGTGAGGTCAGCGTCGGTGAAGGGGCCGGCACTGAGGTCTTCGATCCTCTGTGTGCTGCACGTCTGAAGATCGCGCTGAGCGGCCTCGAGCGCATCAGCTGGAGTGCGCGACGACGTGGGGGAGCCGATCTCGATCCCCAGCGGAAGCGGCACGATCTCGCCGACGCGTTTGAGCTCAGAGTCGATGAGCCCCAGCGTCTGATCTATACCGACTCCAACGGGGGTGAATCCCTCCACCGCAGGGCCGATGAGGGACCATGCTTCAGACAACGTGGGGGCCAGGAGAACATCGGCTGCTGAGATGTTGTAGGCCTGGCGCGCGGCTACGATATCACGTTGAGGGTTGATCAGCGTGCTGATCGAGGTTCCGTCTTCGAAGGCCACGGCCAGCTCCACGGGCCGCGGACGCGACATGCGCGCTTCATCGCCGACAGTCAGCACCCGAACGGCGCAGTACTTGTGGTCATGTGTCGCTCCTGTGCTGCGCGCGAGGAAGCGCAGGACGGTCCGGTCAGTCTTCAGGTCTTTCGGGAAGACCTTGCGGCGCAGCACAAGGCCAGCAAGGGACGTCGCACGGCTCAGCGCAACGTAGAGCTGACCGGGTGCAAAGGTGCCGCCGCTGAGGTCGACGATCAGGCGATCCACGGTCTGTCCCTGAGATTTGTGGATGGTGATGGCCCACGCCAAGCGGAACGGCAACTGTGTGAATGTGCCGATCACCCGGTGGGTCAGAGATCCCCCGTCGAGGACAGGCTCGGTCACCTCCCATGTGTGAGGGTGGACGAAGACTCGGCGCCCCGGTCCTTTCTCATCCTGTGAAGGCACATCGACTTCGACGTAGGGCTCACCGTCGTCTTCGATTCCGGTGTCTACGATCTTGCCGAGGGTTCCGTTGACCCACCGCTCCATCGGGTCGTTGTTGAGGAGCATGATCTGTGCCCCGACCTTATAGTCCAGCTTCTCCGCAGTCGGGAGATCGAAACGGGCGATGTCACCTGTCACGCGAGCCTGATGATGCAGCAGCTCGCTGGGCAACGTGGCCAGCCGGTTGCGGTTTCGGGAATCCGCGATCGGGTTGGTCGTGGTGAGGGTCAGCCAGAACTCTTCTTCGGCGGGCTCGAAGTCCGGATCCAGACGCATGTGGAGGTTGTGAGCCGCGGATCCGAGGAGCACGCCCTCGCGGATGGAGTTGAGGATCGACGTCATGCGGTCGTCACCGAGCTGACGGAAGACCTTGTTCAGGGCGACTGTTGGGAACGCCTGCTCATCGTAGTGCTCTGCGGAGAAGAAGTAGGGCGTTGAGTAGGTGGTCTCGAAATAGTCCCGCTCGGTCTCCTGAACAACGGGGGGAAGCTGCAACAGGTCACCGACGAGAACAATCTGGACTCCGCCGAACGGTTCGCCCGGGCGGGGGCCATACCGTTGGAGTGCCAGAGCCACTTTGTCGAAGAGGTCAGCACGGACCATGGACGCTTCGTCGATGATCAGCGTTTCCAGGTTCTTGATCACCGAGGCGAAGCGACCGGGATAGTAGCGGCCGCTGCGGATATCTTCGAAACCAGTGTGGTGAGGATGGATGCTGAACAGGCGATGGAGAGTGTAGCCATCGACGTTGAGTGCGGCGATCCCGGTGGGCGCGGTGACGACGACGTTGCGCTGGGTCCGTCTCATGTACTCGCGGATGAGGGTCGATTTGCCCGTTCCTGCTTTACCTGTGAGGAAGAGGTGCTCTCCGGCCTCCAAGAGGTCCAGCGCATGACGGAACTCATCGGTGAGCTCAAAGGACGATGTCACTAGAACGAACCCCTCACCTCGGTGTGCAGTTGACCACAGCATATAGGGGTTCGTTCAGCTTACTCCCAGGATTAAGCGACGGTGGAGACCTCATGGGATGGTGCTGTGCCGATTAGACTCGGATATGTGAGTGACGACCAGATCCAAGACGCCCCGACCACACCGTCTCAGGGGCTGCGCGAGGAGTACGACCAGCTGGTCGAGGAGGTCCGGAAGCATCGGACCGCCTACTACCAGGAGGACGCCCCGCTGATCTCCGACGCCGAGTTCGACGAACTCTGGCGGCGTCTGGAGCAGATCGAGGCCGAGCACCCGGAGATCGTCACCGGAGATTCCCCCACCCAGGAGGTCGGGGGAGAGGTCTCCACCGCCTTCGCGCCGGTGGAGCACATCCAGCGGATGTACTCCCTGGAGGATGTCTTCTCCCGCGAGGAGCTGCGCGCCTGGTACGACCGCGCCGTGGCCTCTCTGGAACAGCTGCGCCCGGACCGCGTGACCTCCGGCAGGGGTCCCAAATGGCTGGTGGAGGTCAAGATCGACGGCCTGGCCATCAACCTGCTCTACCGCCGCGGCAGACTGGTCCGTGCGGCCACCCGGGGCGACGGCACCACCGGCGAGGACGTCACCCACAATGTGCTGACCATCGAGGAGATCCCCAACCAGCTGGCCGGGGAGGGTCATCCCGCCGAGCTGGAGGTCCGGGGCGAGATCTTCATGCCCACAGCCGAGTTCCGCGCGCTCAATGAGCGGCTGCGCGAGTCCGGACAGAAGGAGTTCGCCAATCCGCGCAACGCCGCCGCCGGCTCGCTGCGCCAGAAGGATGCGGCCAAGACCGCTGAGCGTCCGCTGGCGATGTTCGTCCACGGGGTCGGAGCACGCGAGGGCGTCACGCTGAGCTCCCAACATGAGACCTATGACCAGCTGGCCGCCTGGGGGCTGCCGGTCAGCCCCTACACCGAGATCCTCGCCAACTTCGAGGAGATCGACGACTACCTGGATCGTTTCCAGGCGAAGCGTCATGAGCTGATCCATGAGATCGACGGCGTGGTCATCAAGGTGGATGATTTCGACCTCCAGCGCGCCCTGGGCCACACCTCCCGGGTACCCCGCTGGGCGGCCGCTTATAAGTATCCGCCGGAGGAGAAATCGACCGAGCTGCTCGACATCCGGGTTCAGGTAGGCCGCACCGGCCGAGTGACCCCCTTCGCCGTGCTGGAACCGGTCCTGGTGGCCGGCTCGGAGGTGTCGAAAGCTACGCTCCATAACCAAGAGGTCGTGAAGGTAAAGAACCTCATGATCGGGGATAAGGTCTGGGTCCGCAAAGCCGGCGACGTCATCCCCGAGATCCTGGGGCCGGTCCTGCCGGAGCGCGAGAAGCGAGAGAGGGAACGGGGCCGCTTGAAGGAATTCGTGTTCCCTGCGCGCTGTCCTGCCTGCGAAGCAGAGCTTGCGCCTGCGAAAGACGAGGACGTCGATTACCGCTGCCCTAACGCAGAATCGTGTCCAGATCAGTTGGCTGAGCGGGTCGCTCATATCGGGTCGCGGGGGGCTTTGGATGTCGAAGGGTTGGGCGATGAAGGTGCCGATGCATTGACTCGCCCTGACCGGCGAAAGGTTGCAGAAGATCTGTACTCCGATGTCCTGCCACGTCCCGATGAGATCAACAGGGATAAAGACACGGGAGCTCGAGTTGTCTATAACGACCTTGGCGAGCCACAGCCCCAGGTTCCTGTGCTGCGTAACGAAGCGGGGCTGTTCGGGCTGACTATCGACGACCTGCAAGATGTCTATCGGTGGCGTGAAGACAGGGATTGGGTTCCGCCGACTGATGAGGAGAAGGCGGTCGGGAAGAAAGGCCACTGGGAGAAGAACGGTCTTTGGGTTCCGATCCCTTACTTCTGGAACGGTCCCAAGTATTCGGGGAAAGGCGAGTTGGAGGACTCGTATCGCCCAGGACAGGCCGGGCTTTCTCTGCTGGAGCAGCTGGAAGTCAAGAAGAAGGAGCAGCCGCTGTGGCGCGTGCTGGTGGCGCTGTCCATCCGGCATGTGGGTCCCACCGCCTCCCGCGCCCTGGCCCAGGCCTACGGCTCCATGGAGAAGATCCGCAACGCCTCTGAGGAGGAGCTCGCCGGCATCGACGGGGTGGGGCCGACCATCGCCTCTGCCGTGCGCGAATGGTTCTCCGTGGACTGGCACTGCCGGATCCTCGACGCCTGGGCCGCGGCAGGGGTGCGTATGGAGGATGAGCAGGACGAGGCCGTCCCGCGCACCCTTGAGGGCCTGACCGTGGTGGTCACCGGCAGCCTGGAGAACTGGTCCCGCGATGAGTCCGAGGAGGCGATCATCGCCCGCGGCGGCCGCGCCTCCGGCTCGGTCTCCAAGAAGACCGACTTCGTGGTGGCCGGTGAGAACGCCGGCTCCAAGCTGACCAAGGCCGAGACCCTGGGCCTGACGGTTCTGGACGAGGAAGGCTTCGAGCGCCTGCTGCAGAACGGACCGGAGGACCTCTGAGGAGGCCGTGTCCGCCGTACCCGCAACCACCGACGATCCCCCGCACACGACGCCGAGAGAACGGACACTATGACCACCACTGAGGAACTCCTCGACATCGCCCGTGAAGCCGCGGCAGCGGGCGCGGCCGTCCTGGCTGAGCGTCCTGAGGTGGCACCTGCGGGTGTGGCCCTGGGCCAGGAGCAGGCCGGTCTGCAGACCAAGAGCTCCGAATCTGACCTGGTCACCGACTTCGACCGGCGGGCCGAGCGGGCCGTGCGCGAGGTGATCGCCCGGCGTCGTCCCGACGACGGCGTCTCCGGTGAGGAGTATGGCACCACTGCCGCCGAGGACCCCTCCGGCTACCGGTGGTCCATCGATCCGTTGGACGGGACCACCAACTTCGTCCGCGGCATCGTCTACTACGGGACCTCAGTGGCAGTTCAGGGCCCCTCCGCGCACTGGCTGGCCGGGGTGGTGGACGCCCCCGCCGTCGGCCGACGCTGGTGGGCCACCCGCGAGGGCGGGGCCTGGACCACAGGCACCACCGCAGAGGGGGAGAGTGAGCCGGTGAAGCTCCAAGGTCCCCAGGGATCTCGAGCAGCCGGCATCCTGGCCACCGGTTTCGGCTATGACCCGGAACGCCGCGAGGAGCAGACCAAGGCGGTCACTGCCATGCTCCCGCTCTTCGGCAACCTGCGCCGGTTGGGAGCTGCGGCCCTGGACATCTGCATGGTGGCCGACGGGACCATGGACGCCTTCGCCGAGTACGGCCTCTGGGAGCACGACTGGGCCGCCGGAGCGCTCATCGCTGAGGAGGCCGGCGTGGAGATTCGTCGACCGGCTGACCCGAACAGCGCTGAGGCCCCAGACTGGTGTGTGGCCGGCGACATCGGCATCCCGCACAGCCAGCTGCGGCCCCTGCCCACCGGGCTGTGAGCTCCTCAGATATGAGCATGGGCAACGCAGCCGCTGGTCAGCAGAAGCCCCAGGCCGAACCGGTCATCCGTGAGGCGCGTCGCGAGGACTGGGAGCGCATCGCGGAGCTGACCGTCACGGCCTATGTCAGCGGGGGCTTCCTCTCCTCGGGCGATGACTACATCGCCCAGCTGGCCGACGTCGGCCCCCGAGCCACCCATGCCACGGTCCTGGTGGCTGAGGTGGAGGATGAGTCCGGCAGCCCGGTGGTGGCGGCGTCGGTCTCCATCACCGAGGCTGGGAAGTTCCTGGCAGAGGTCTCCCGGCCCGGGGAGATGGAGTTCCGCATGCTGGCGGTGCACCCGGACTTCCAGGGCCGGGGGATCGCCCGCCGCCTAGTCCGGCACATCCTGGCGATGGCGGAGGCTCGCCCGGACATCGAGGCGGTCACCCTCTGCAGCCTGAAGACGATGACCGACGCCCACACGCTCTACCGATCAGAAGGTTTTGTGGAGGTCCCTGAGCGCGACTTCCGCCTCGAGGAGAGCGGGGCCAGCTTCCCGTTCTTCATCAGGTCGATCCGGTAGGCCGGAGCGGCCCGCGCTCCTGCAGGATCCACGGCTGCTGTGGTGGGATAGGGGTATGACTGAGCCCTACACTGTGCTGACCGTCTGCACCGGCAACATCTGCCGCTCACCGGCGATGGAGCGCCTGCTGACCCACCATCTGGGGGAGGAGGGCATCCGCGTGCACTCCGGAGGCACCCACGCCCACGACGGCGAGGACATGCAGCCTGCTATGAAGGAGCGGGTCTCCGACTACGGCGCCGATGCGCAGAACTTCGTGGCTGATCAGCTGACCCCGCAGATGGTGCGCGACTCGGACCTCATCCTGACCGCGACCCGCGTCCACGTGGAGGACATCCTGGCTGATGTTCCTGAGGCGGAGGACCGGACCTTCACCATCCGCGAGTTCGGACGGCTGCTGAGCGCCGTGGACACCAGCCAGATCGCCGAGACCGTAGGCCAAGACGCCGCCGTGGCGGATCGTCTGGCCGCACTGGTGCCGCTGGTGGCCCAGCGGCGCACCGGTGCGGCCTCCAGCGGGAGGAATGGCCGCGGACGTCAGGACGACGTCGTCGATCCCTATATGCTCCCGGACGACGTCTACGACGAGTCCTTCCGCCAGCTGCGCGAACCCATCGAGGCTCTGGCAGATGCCCTGCGGTGATCAGTCCTCGGTCCGCTCCCCGCCGGCCAGGCGGTCGGCCCGCTCCTCCCAGAACCCGGCATTGCGGATCTGGACCAGGCGCGGGTCGAACTGCGGGTCCTTGCCGGCTCTGACCTGGGCGCGGTAGTCGCTGAGCGCCTTGAACGCCGGCTGCTGGATGATCAGGATGCCCACGATGTTCAGCCACGCCATGATGCCCACGCCGATGTCACCGATGGACCAGGCTCTGCCGTCAGCACCCATCGCGCCGTAGAAGACGATGAGCAGGATCGAGACCTGCAGCATGGCCAGCAGCGCGCGCTGGACGCTGGGGTTCTGGACCCGGCGGATTGCGTAGGTCAGGTTGGTCTCGGCCATGTAGTAGTAATAGACCAGCGTGGAGAAGGCGAAGAATGTCAGGGCCAGCGCCACGAAGGCCGCTCCTGCTCCACCGAAGGTGGTCCCCAAGGCGAACTGCGTGTACTCGGCGCCGGCCTCAGCACCCTCGGCCGGCAGTCCGCCGCCGTCGCCGATGATGTTCTCATCAGCGTCGAAGACCTGGAACATGCCGGTCGAGAGGATCAGGAAGGCTGTGGCGGAGCAGACGATCAGAGTGTCGATGTAGACGGCGAAGGCCTGGACCACGCCCTGCTTGGCCGGATGGGAGACCTCGGTGGCAGCGGCTGCGTGCGGGCCGGTTCCCTGTCCGGCCTCGTTGGAGTAG
Source organism: Nesterenkonia lacusekhoensis (assembly GCF_017876395.1). Taxonomy (NCBI): domain Bacteria; kingdom Bacillati; phylum Actinomycetota; class Actinomycetes; order Micrococcales; family Micrococcaceae; genus Nesterenkonia; species Nesterenkonia lacusekhoensis. The sequence continues at coordinate 307,531 of NZ_JAGINX010000001.1, forward strand.
ATGCCGCGGCGCACGCCCTGATCGATGGCCGCACCCAGGATGCCGCCGAAGACGGCGTGGGCGCCGAAGGCCGATTCGAAGATCAGCTGCAGCATGGCCGGGACCTCGGAGACGTTGGCCAGCAGCACGATCAGCGCGATGACGATGTAGCCCGCCGCCATGAACGGCACGACCACTGAGGTGAAGTGGGCGATGCGCTTCACCCCGCCGATGATGATCACGCCCAGCACCAGGGCCAGCACGACGCCGATCATCCACCGGTCTAGCACGGGGAAGGCGGAGGTCAGCGCCCCAGACATGGTGTCGGTCTGGATGCCGGGCAGGAAGATGCCCAGGGCGATCACCGAGACCACGGCGAAGATCCAAGCGTAGATCTTCATCGGAACGGCCGCTCTGGTGTGCTGGTAGGCCTTCTCGAAGTAGAAGGCCGGACCACCGCGGTACTCACCGGTGCGCGGGTCCCGCTCCTTGAAGATCTGGCCCAGTGTGGACTCGACGAAGGAGGTGGCCGCACCCAACAGTGCCACCACCCACATCCAGAACACGGCACCGGGGCCGCCGGATGCGATCGCCACGGCCACGCCGGCGATGTTGCCGGCTCCCACTCGTCCAGAGAGCGACATGGTCAGCGCTTGGAAGGAGGAGATCCCGTCTTTGGAGCTGGTGCCCTCGCGCAGGTTCCTGATCATGTTGGGGATCTGGCTGAACTGCACCAGCTTGGCGCGAAGGGTGAAGAAGAGCCCGGCCAACAGGCACAGCCAGACCAGCCAGGGGCTCCAGACGACGCCGTCGGCCCACTCCAGAATTGCGTCCATTCGATGATTCTCCTCGTCGGTTCCGCAGGTGCGGCGGATCACAGCAGCGCAGAGGTCTGAAGATTAGCACCGCCTCTGTGATGTCGACACTCAGAGGGCCGGGCACTCAGGGAGACCCCGGGCGAGATGACTAGGCTGAAGGCTGTGGAAGCCTCCTCACGTCCTGCCCCGACACAGCCCAGCCGCTCTCCTGAGGGGCGTTCGCCGCGCTTCTATGCCTGGGAGGTAGGTATCGTGCTGGCGCTCTCCCTGGGACGCAGTGCGATCTACGCGGTGCTGAACCTGACGGAGCGCCTGACGCGCGAGCCGCTGGGTGAGCAGACCGCCACGGTGCAGTCCAGTCAGTCCCGCCACGAGGCCTTCGACTTCACCTACCAGCTGCTGGACAACCTCTTCGCCCTGGCGCCGGTGGCGCTGGTGCTCTATCTCTTCTTCGTCCACGGAGGAAACCCCTTCCGCCGCTGGGGTCTGGACTTCGGGCGACCGGGCCGGGACTGGGTGCTCGGCGTCGGGCTGTTTGTGCTGATCGGGGCGGGCACGCTGGTGATCTACGGGATCGGCCGGGCTTCCGGGGCCACAGTGGAGCTGATCCCGGCGGATGTGGGCGAGCATTGGTGGACCACGCCGATGCTGCTGCTGACCGCGCTGCGGCATTCGCTGCTGGAGGAGATCATCGTGGTCGCCTACCTCTTCGACCGGGCCCGCCGGATCTGGCCGGCGCTGCAGGTCTCCACCGTGCGGCCGCCGCTGAGCCACCGCGGACTCTGGGTGCTGGTGCTGGTCAGCGCGGTGCTGCGTGGGGCCTATCACCTGTACCAGGGCTTCGGCCCCGGCGTCGGGAACTTCCTGATGGGCGTGATCTTCGGCTGGCTGTATCTGCGCTATGGCCGGGTGATGCCGCTGCTGATCGCCCACTTCCTGTTGGATGTGGTGGGCTTCCTGGCCTTCCCGCTGCTGGTGGCGGCGGTGGGGATCAGCTGATCCTTCGCGTGGGGTGGCTCACTGCGTCAGAGTGGCCCCGTAGCGTGCGGTGCAGCCCGGTTCTCCCGCTGCATGCATCTGCAGAATGCCCATGCGCAGCCGGGAAAGGGTGATTGATGCCGCTGTGCCCGTTGTCTCTCCCGTCCCGCGTTCTCATTCCGTCAGATTGTTGAACAATCGTGTGATCTGGGGCATGCTGGTCGAAAAGCAGCGGCCACGGAAGGCAGGATGACATGACTGACCAGCGCAGCATCGATCTCAACAGCGACGTCGGAGAGTCCTTCGGCAACTGGCGGCTTCCGGACGAAGACATGCTCGGCGTGGTCTCCAGCGCCAACATCGCCTGCGGCTTCCACGCCGGCGATCCCAAGACCATCCTCTCCAGCGTGCGCACCGCCGCGGCCAACGGGGTGGCGGTCGGAGCCCATATCGGCTACCGGGACCTGGTCGGCTTCGGGCGCCGGTTCATCGACTACGACCCGGCCGAGCTCGCCGCCGACGTCCTCTACCAGCTGGGCGCCCTGGACGGGCTGGCCCGCACCGCCGGCACCCGCCTCAGCTACGTGAAGCCTCATGGCGGCCTGTACAACACCATCGTCACCCACGAGGTCCAGGCTCGCGCGGTCATCGACGCGATCGCCGAGTTCGACGAGACGCTGCCGGTGCTGCTGCTGCCCGGCGGCTACGCTCTGGACTATGCCCGCGAACAGGGCCTGCGCGGGGTGGCCGAGGCCTTCGCAGATCGCAACTACAACCCCGACGGCACATTGGTCTCCCGCCGCGAGCCCGACGCCGTCCTGCACGAGACCTCCCAGGTGGTGGAGAACATGCTCCGCCTGGCCGAAGAGGGCGTGCTGATCGCTCGCGACGGCACTCGGATCGAGACCGAGGCCGAGTCCATCTGCACCCACGGGGACACCGCCGGGGCGGTGCAGATGGCCCGCTCCGTGCGGGAGGCCCTGGAGAGGGCCGGCGTCGGGATCCGCAGCTTCGCCGCCGCCGCATGAGCTCCCGGAGGATGGCCCCCGGCGCAGCTGCGGCGCCGGAGCAGACCGGCACGCTGATCCGTGGGCTGCGAGAGGCGGGCCCGCGGGCCCTGCTGCTCGAGTTCGCCACCCTCGACGACGTCCTCGCCTGCCATCAGCAGCTCACCACCAGTCCCTTGGAGGGACAGATCGATGCCGTGGCTGCTGCCCGGACGATCCTCCTGCGCTTCTCCTGCCGGGCATCGGTCCGTGCGGCGCGCGAGGCGCTGGCCGTTCTGCAGATCGGAGCGTTCTCCGCTGGGGATGCCCGGCAGGTGGAGTTGGAGGTGGTCTACGACGGTGAGGACCTGCCCGCGCTCGCTGAGACCCTGGGCATGAGCGTGGAGGCGTTGATCTCCTGGCACACCGGCCAGAGCTGGACCGGCGCCTTCGGCGGTTTCGCGCCTGGCTTCACCTACTGCGTGCCGCAGGGGGAGCGGGCCCAGGCCCTCGCCGTGCCTCGGCGCAGCACTCCGCGCACTGCGGTTCCCGAAAGCTCCGTGGCCCTGGCCGGTGAGTTCTCGGCGGTCTACCCGCGCGTCTCCCCGGGCGGCTGGCAGCTGATCGGCCGCACCCCGCAGGTCATGTGGGACCTCTCCCGCGCCGAGCAGGACGCGACGTCGGCAGGATCTGAGTCCGCAGGTACAGGCGAGCAGCCGTCGTCGCCCGCTCTGGTCAGCCCCGGAGACGCCGTCCGCTACCGGGCCGTGGCGCCCGAGGCCATCGAGTTGAGTGGGCGAAGACGTGCCGTCTCAGCGACTTCTTCGCCCTCAGACGGCAAGTCTTCGCCCAAACAAGGGGAGAAGGTAGGGCAGGAGGCTCCGGCGCTGACCGTCCTCAGCCCCGGCCTGCAGAGCCTCTTCCAGGACTTCGGCCGCGGCGGACTCAGCGATCTGGGCGTCTCCCGGGCCGGCGTCGCCGATGAGGCCGCCGCCCTGCAGGCCAACCGGCTGGTGGGCAACACCGCCGAGACCCCTGTGCTCGAGGTGCTCCATTCCGGTCTGCAGCTGCGGGCCGAGCGCGACCTGGTCCTCGCCGCCTCGGGTGCTGAGTCGGAGCTCACCATCACTCCCGACGCTGGCAGCTCAGATTCCGACGGTGCAGCACCAGGTGCCCCCGTACCCGCACGCACTGCGCCCTCCCGCACTGCACCGCTGCGCGCTCCCTTCCTCCTCGTGGCAGGGGAGACCCTCTCGGTGGGCGCTCCCCGCCGCGGGATGCGCACTGTCCTGGCCGTGCGCGGCGGCTTCCAGGCCGAGCCCGTGCTGGGCAGCGTCTCCGCGGACACCATGTCCGGACTGGGCCCCGCCCCGCTGCAGGCCGGGCAGTCCCTGCGCGTGGGCCCGGAGCCTGCCCGTTCCGTGGGTGAGCCGGAGTCGGGCGACTGGGAGCCTGCCGCGGAGATCCCCGACGCCGGCCCGGTCACCCTGCGCTTCACCTATGGTCCGCGCGAGGACTGGTTCAGCAGCGCCGAGGCCCGTCGGCTCACCGAACAGGACTGGCTGGTCACCCAGGAGTCCAACCGGATCGGCATCCGCCTGGACGTCGATCCCGAGGACGCACAGGCCCGCGCTCTGGAGCGCTCCGCCGAGGGTGAGCTTCCCAGCGAAGGCGTGGTCCGCGGCTCGCTGCAGATGCCCCCGGCGGGCAGGCCGGTGCTCTTCCTCAACGATCACCCGGTGACCGGCGGCTACCCAGTGATCGGCGTCGTGATCGATCAGGACCTGCCCCGTGCGGCCCAGCTGGCACCGGGGCAGAGCATCCGCCTGGCCGCCGTCGACCCTGACACACTCGAACCCCTGACCTGAGAGGCTCCCGCATGAAGCGCATCCTCATCGCCAACCGCGGCGAGATCGCCGTCCGTGTGATCCGCAGCGCCCGCGAATCCGGCTACTCCACTGTGGCCGTCTACGCGGACCAGGACGCCGCGGCCCTGCATGTGCAGCTGGCCGACACCGCCGTGCCGCTGGACGGGTCCACCGGCGCCGAGACCTACCTGGACGGGGAGAAGATCCTCGAAGCCGCCCGGACCACCGGCGCTGATGCCATCCACCCCGGCTACGGCTTCCTCTCCGAGAACGCCGACTTCGCCCGCGCGGTGATCGATGCCGGGCTGGTGTGGATCGGCCCCAAGCCGGAGACCATCGAGCAGCTGGGCAACAAGGTCACCGCCCGCGAGCTCGCCGTGAAGGTGGGCGCCCCGCTGGTGCCCGGCAGCGACGGCCCGGTCTCCAGCAGCGAAGAGGTCCGTGCCTTCGCCGCCGAACACGGCCTGCCCGTGGCCATCAAGGCCGCCCACGGAGGCGGCGGCCGCGGCATGCGGATCGTGCGCACCGAGGCTGAGATCGAGGAGGCCTACGCCTCCGCCGTCCGCGAGGCCGAGACCGCCTTCGGTCGCGGCGAGTGCTTTGTGGAGCGCTTCCTGGACCGCCCGCGCCACGTGGAGGCCCAGGTCATCGCCGATGCCCACGGGAACGTGGTCGTGGCCGGCACCCGCGACTGCTCCCTGCAGCGCCGCAACCAGAAGCTGGTCGAAGAGGCGCCGGCACCCTTCCTGGACGAGGAGACCCGGAACCGGATCCATGAATCCGCCCGCGCCATCTGTGCTGAGGCCGGATACCTGGGGGCGGGGACCGTGGAATACCTGCTCAGCCCTGACGGCGTCCTGTCCTTCCTGGAGGTCAACACGCGTCTGCAGGTGGAGCACCCGGTCACCGAGGAGACTTCCGGGCTGGATCTGGTGGCCGAACAGCTGCGCATCGCCGAAGGCGAGCGGCTCTCGATCACGGAGGACCCGACGTCGGCCGGTCACGCCCTGGAGTTCCGGCTCAATGCCGAGGAGCCCGCCCACGGATTCCTGCCCACCCCGGGTCCGGTGGAGCTCTTCCAGCCGCCTACGGGCCCGGGCATCCGTGTGGACACCGGCGTGCGCACCGGCGACGAGGTCTCAGGAGCCTTCGACTCCATGATCGCCAAGCTGATCGTCACCGGCCCGGACCGGGAGACCACGCTGCGCCGGGCCCAGATGGCCTTGGACGAGATGAGGATCGAGGGGCTGCCCACCGTCCTTCCCTTCCACCGTGCGGTCCTGGGGGCCGCCGACTTCCGTGCAGAACAGGGCCCGGAGAGCTTCGCCGTGCACACCCGGTGGATTGAGAGCGAATTCGGCGAACACCTGGCCGCCTCTGAGCACCTCGCCGCCGCGGTCCGCCACCGCGAACACGGGATGGAACGGGTCACCGTGGAGCTCGACGGCCGCGCGGTCACCCTGGGTCTGCCGGCTGCGCTGCGCCGACTGCTGGGTTCCGGAGCCGCCGACGCCGATGCCCACGCCGCAGGGTCCGGTCCTGCGGCGGCCCGGGACGGTGCCGTCACCGCGCAGATGGCCGGAAGCCTGGTCAGCTGGTCCGTCGGCGACGGAGCCGAGGTGGGAGAAGGCGAGGCGCTCGCCGTCGTGGAGGCCATGAAGATGGAGTCCACGCTGACTGCGCCCGTCTCCGGGACCTTCAGCCGTGAGGCGCTGGAGCCCGGAGCCTCGCTGCGCGCCGGAGATGTGCTGGGCCGCATCAGCTGAGTCGCGTTGGTCTGGCCTGATGACCAGCCCGGCCGGGCGGCGTCGGGACCTGCTGGGTCGGTTTCGCCGCGACCGCGGGGGCTTTTCCCCGATAGATTGGTGGGATGAGTCACGACGTCGTCTGGAGCGAGCTGTCCGTCGAAGGGATCAGCGAGCACGCCTACGGGCCTGATCGTGTGGCCGAGGCCCTGCGTGAGAGGATCTCGGACGGGCTGATCCGGCCCGGCACCAAGCTGCCCGAGGTTCGGCTGACCCAGCAGCTGCACGTCTCCCGGCACACGCTGCGCAGCGCGTTTCAGATCCTCGCCGGGGAAGGGCTGGTCGAGCGGCTGCCCAATCGCGGTGTCTTCGTGCATTCGCCGACCCCGGAGGACATCCAGGAGATCTACCGCGTCCGGCGGATCCTCGAGACCGGAGCGGTCCGGGCCTCCGTCTTCACCCCAGGAGCTATCCAGGCGCTGCAGGCGATCGTGGCTCAGGCGCGGCAGGCCAAGGACGCCGGGGACGTGGACGGGATGGGCCAGGCCAACCAGCAGTTCCACCGCACCCTGATCGCCCAGGCGCAGAGCAGCACGCTGGAGCGTCTGATGGAGCAGGTGCTGGCACGGATGCGGCTGGTCTTCCACGCCAAGCGAGGCGAGCTCTCCTTCCACCACGCCTATGTGGAGCGCAACGGCACGCTGGCTGAGATGCTGGCCACCGATCAGCGCCAACAGGCGGAGGAGTACCTGCTCGACTACCTCAACGCCGCGGAGCAGGAGCTCCTGGAGCATCTGTTCCGTCCAGGAGAGGGTCGTTCCCCGCGGCGCTGAGCGTTGCGGCAGGGTAGCGGGGCGGCAGACTGCGGCGCCACGGCAGACTGCGGCGTCGCGGCAGGCCGCGGGGCAATGTTAAATCCGCGTAAAAAGAGCAGCATTGTCCAACAATCCGTTGCCCAGATTGTTGGACAACCATTAGTGTGATCTCCATGACAGACTCCACTGCGAAGAAGGGGCCTACCTTCGCTGCCACCCGGCGTACAGCGATGCTCGGGGCCATGTTCCTCATGGCCGTCAGTGCCGTAGGCCCTGGGTTCATCACCCAGACCTCCGAATTCACGATGCAGTTCGGCGCGGCCTTCGCCTGCGCCATCCTCATCTCGGTGGTCGTTGACATCGCCATCCAGATGAACGTCTGGCGCACCCTCGGCGTCTCCGGACTCTACGCCCAGGAGCTGGGGAACCGGCTGCTGCCCGGTCTCGGGTGGGCGCTGGCCGCGCTGATCTTCTTCGGCGGCATCGTCTTCAACGTCGGCAACATCGCCGGCGCAGGCCTGGGCATGAACGCCATGCTGGGCGTCAACGCTGAGCTCGGCGGCGTGATCTCAGTGGCCATCGCCCTGGTCATCTTCCTCTCCAAGAAGGCAGGAGTGGCACTGGATCGGATCGTGGTCCTCTGCGGTGCCGTGCTGATCCTGTTGATGGGCTACATGGCCATCACCACGAACCCTCCGGTCGGCCAGGCGCTGACCGAGACGGTCGCCCCGGTGCTGCCCGAGGGCGAGAACATCAACACCTTCTTCTTCGCAGTGACCACGCTGATCGGTGGCACAGTGGGCGGCTACATCACCTACGCCGGCGCGCACCGGCTCATCGCCTCAGGCCACACCGGCCGCGAGAACGCCCAGCAGATCGGCCGCACCTCGGTGATGGGGATCATCGTGGCCAGCGTGATCCGCTACCTGCTGTTCCTGGCCATCCTGGGCGCGATCACCGCCTACGGCACCCTGCAGTCCACCGACTATGACAACGTCGCCGCCTCCGCCTTCCTCACCGTGCTGGGCGAATGGGGCCTGCGTGTCTTCGGCATCGCCTTCTGGGTCGCTGCCATCACCTCCATCCTGGGGGCGACCTACACCTCGGTCTCATTCATCACCACGCAGAAGACCTCTCCGCGGGTCCGGGCGTGGATGTTCGCCGGCTTCCTGGTGCTGACCTGCGGCGTCTACCTCTCCCTGGGCCAGGCTCCGCAGACCCTGCTGATCATGGCCGGGGCCTTCAACGGCGTGGTGCTGCCGCTGGGCTTCGCGGTGATCCTGATCGCCGCCTGGTTCAAGCAGAAGTCCCTGCTGGGCGGCTACCGCTACCCCAAGTGGCTGCTGATCTCCGGCACGGCGGTCTGGCTGCTGACCATCTACATGGGCGCGAACTCGCTGACCGGTCTGGCTGAGCTCTGGCAGGCAGGATGAGCATGAGCGACGTCGGCACTTTCCACACCGGACCGAGGGATCGTGGGCAGACGAGCCCTGCGGAGCTGGACCCCGGTCAGCTCTCGCCCGCTCAGTCCCGCGCCCTGTTCCGAGCGGGACTGCGCCGGCCCACCAGCGGCTTCAGTCCCGGATATGCTCAAGCCAACCTGTTGGCGGTGCCGCGCGAGTTGGCCTTCGACATGCTGCTCTTCGCCCAGCGCAACCCGAAGTCCTGCCCGGTGCTCGGCGTGCTGGAAGCCGGCCAGGTGAATTCGGAGCCGCTGGAGGGCGGGGACATCCGTACGGACCTGCCCGCTTATCGCGTCTACCGTGACGGGGAGCTGGTCGCCGAGCCGAACGAGGTCATCGAGCAGTGGCGCCCGGACCTGGTGGCCTTCCTCATCGGCTGCAGCTTCACCTTCGAGGCACCGCTGCTGGCCGCCGGAATCCCGATCGCTCATATGGAGCAGGGCGTGAATGTCCCGATGTACAAGACCTCCGTCCGGTGCCGTCCCGCCGGTGCGCTGTCTGGACCTCTGGTGGTCTCCATGCGGCCGCTTCCGGCAGACAGGATCGCCGACGCCGTCCGGATCACCTCGCGCTATCCGGGCGTCCACGGCGCTCCGGTGCACATCGGCTCCCCGCGGGAGATCGGGATCCGGGATCTCTCGGCCCCGGACTTCGGCGACGCCGTCGAGGTCCCCGAGGGTTGGACCCCGGTGTTCTGGGCCTGCGGGGTGACTCCGCAGGCCGCGGTCATGGAATCAGCGCCCGAGCTGGCCATCAGCCATGCCCCGGGACACATGCTGATCACTGATCTTCCCGACGCCGAGCTTCAGGTTCCGTGACGTCGCGGTCCGCAGGCTCGCTAGGCTGAGGTGCATGAACACCTACGCCCAGCCTGCTGCATACCAGTCGCTGCCCGGAGGTCCGCTGGACGCGGACCGCTCCTTCTATGACCGTCTGGCCGCTGCGGGCCGGACGCTCACCCAGGAGTTCGAGATCCCGGTGCGCTCCGGACAGGCCTGGGAGGTGCCGGCCGGCTCGGTGGTGAGGATCAGCTCGGTGGAGGGCCCGCAGGTCGGTGACCTGAACATGTGGAGTCGGCACAACCCGCGCGAACGATTCTGGGCCTCCCGGACACGTCAGCTGCAGCGGGCGTCGATGACCACCTACGACCGCTTCTGGTCCACGCTGCCCTACCTGCGGCCGATGGCCACGGTGATCGCCGACTCCTTGGCGGAACACCCCGACGCCGAGGTCATCCACGACCTGTTGGGCACCCGCTGCGACCCGTATGTGAACCGAATGCTGGCCGGCTACGACTTCGACCACCACTGCCACTCGAACCTGACCCGGGCCGTGCAGCCGTACGGGCTGACCGAGTTCGACGTCCACGATGTGCTCAACGTCTTCCAGTTCGCCGGGCTCAACGAGAACCGGGAGTACTTCATGGACTCCTGCCCGGCCCGACCCGCCTCCGCTGGGCACCCGGCGGATCACTTCGAATTCTTCGCCGAGATCGATCTGCTCTGCGCCCTGTCCACCTGTCCCGGAGGGGACCTCTCAGTGCACATGTGGGGCCCGGAGGCCGCCAGCACCGAAGAGCAGCTGGAACACTGCCACCCGCTGCGCGTGGAGGTCTTCACGCTCGAGGAGGAGGTCCTGCAGGGCTGGGAGTCACCGGCGACGGCGGCCTATCAGGGCAAGGACGGACGCAACGGCCTGCGCCCGGTCCCGCACGCCCACGCGTCCCCCTGAACCCCGCGCGGACCTGACCGCGCCGGCGTCGGGACTCATCATCCATTGGCACGGATGAGTCGTCAGAACGGCCCGGACCCCACTCAGGCGTGCCAATCGACGAGGAAGCCACCCCTCATCGGACTCCCAGGCCGGGCGTTTATCCTGAAGTGTCCCCATCGCCGTCGCGAAAGTGCCGCCACCTATGACTTCTCCGGCTGAAACCGCTGAGCAGGAACCCCGCGAACGCAAGACCTCCCTGCCCGGGAACCTCATCCGCGGCGGCCTGATCGGCATCGTGGAGACGGTGCCCGGCGTCTCCGGCGGCACAGTGGCGCTGGTGGTCGGGATCTACGAGCAGCTGATCGCCTCGGCCTCCCATATGGTCTCGGCGCTGCGTACGCTGATCACGGGCCCCGACCGCGTCAGCGGTGCCACAGCGCACCTGGCCGAGGTCCGCTGGCGGGTCATCGTGCCGGTGGTGATCGGCATGGCGCTGGCGGTCTTCACCATCGCCGGCCCCATCTCCACCGCCGTGGAGAACCATCCCGAGCTGACCCGCGCGGCCTTCTTCGGCATGGTCCTGGCCTCCCTGGCTGTTCCGCTGCGCATGGCCGGCAAGGTTGGGGGGAAGCACATCCTGGCCGGCATCGTGGCCGCCGTGCTCACCTTCTGGCTGGTCTCGCTGCCGCCCACCGATGTGGAGGCCAGCGCGCTGACCATCATCCCGGCGGCCGCCGTCGCCGTCTCCGCGCTGATGCTGCCGGGACTCTCCGGTTCCTTCCTGCTGCTGACCTTCGGTCTCTACGAGCCCACGATGAACGCCGTCTCCGAGCGCGACTTCGGCTATCTGGGCCTCTTCGCGGTGGGCATGCTGATCGGCGGCATCGTGATCGTGAAGGCCCTGCGCTGGTTGCTGGCCCATCACCACACGTTCACCCTGATCGTGCTGGCCGGCGTCATGGTCGGTGCCCTGCGCGTGCTCTGGCCCTGGCAGGCTGAGGACCGCACCCTGGAGGCCGTCGGATCGCAGTGGCCCACGGCCCTGGGGCTCGGCGTGGCCGGATTCGTGGTGGTCGCCGCTCTGGTGATCGTGGATGCCCGCCTGGTGAAGAAGCAGTAGCGCGACGCCGACGCCGCCCACTGATGGTCACGCTCCCGCAGCGCGCCGTTCCGGCGATCCTGAAGCTCACCGGGCGCAACAAGGTCTTCTGGGACCGCGAGGCCGCCGAGCAGCGCGTGGAGGACCGAGTGCTGCGCCCACGCTCCTTCGCCCCGCCCAAGCGGCTTCGCGCCGAGGTCAGCATCACCCGCGAGGAGATCCGCGGCTGGCCCGTCTACACGATCACGCCCCGGGCCGCCGAGGGCGAACCGCAGGGCAACACCGTCTTCGTCCACGGCGGCGGCTGGGTCAGTGAGATCGCGGCGCAGCATTGGCGGCTGGCCGCTGGCATCGCCGCGGAGAGCGCCACCACGGTCACCGTGCCGATCTACCCGTTGGTTCCGCTGGGGACCGCGGAGCAGGTGGTCCCCGGCGTTGCGTCCCTGGTCCGGGACAGCGTCGACCGCGGAGTGGAGACGCGGCTCTTCGGCGATTCCGCCGGCGGGCAGATCGCACTGTCGGCCGCTCTGCAGCTGCGCGACGCCGGCGTCGTGCTGCCCCGGACCGTGCTGCTCTCCCCAGCGCTGGACCTGACCTGGAGCAATCCGGGCATCGACCTGGTCCAGCCCAGTGACCCGTGGCTGGCGCGGCCGGGCGGCAGGCACTTCAGCGAGCTCTGGCGCGACGCCCTCGAGGTCACCGATCCCAGAGTGAGCCCGCTCCACGGAGACTTCGCCGGGTTGGGCCCGCTCTCGGTGTTCATCGGCACCCGGGACATCCTCAACCCGGATACGCAGCTGCTGCTCCAGGCTGCCGAGACCGCGGGCGTGGAGGTGGACTTCTATGAGCGCGAGGGCGAGGTGCACGTCTACGCGCTGCTGCCCACAGCTTGGGGCAGGCAGGACCGGCAGCGGATCATCGAGGCGCTGCGCTCTTCAGCCTAGCCGGCCCAGCGCGCTGAGGCAGCTCAGACCTGTGTGACCTCCGCGGCCGGGTCGCTCCACTTCCCGGACTTCACGCCTCGGTGGTAGATCATGCCTGCGCTCAGTGAGATCACGAACAGTACGGCCATGGGGATCAGGATCCATAGGACGCTGCCGGTGGCGAACATGACCGGGATCGAGATCGCGGTGATCAGGCCGCCGCCGAAGAACGGCTCGAAGAACAGCTGCTTATAGCCGAAGGCCTCCAGCGCCGGAGACTTATCGTCCGGGTCGGCAACACGCAGCAGCGCCAGGCCGGTGGCGGTCACACCCATGGACTGGCCGAAGTCGGCGATGCCGCGCTCCAGCCAGTAGGCCGGGATGATCCGCGGGGTGAAGTAGAGCAGCATGAACGTGCAGAAGGCGACACCGGCGATGGAGAGGATGAGGAAGGTCTGCCAGTAGTCGGCGATCACCGTCAGGGAGATGGTGGCCAGAGCGGCGACGATCAGGATGTCCAGAGCCAGGCCCTGGATGCGCTTCATCGTCTCGTGGTCCAGTAGGCGCGAGTTGCCGGTCCGGTCCAGGATCACCTGGATGAGGACACCGCCGATCATCGCCAGCGGGAACAGCGGGACATAGCCCAGCAGAGTCAGGCCCTCACCGTCGGCGCCGGGCCACAGGGAATCGGGCTGGCCCCACAGCTGGTCCTCCACCCAGACCAGGCCCTCCAGGATGAGCCAGCCCAGGATGATGGCCAGGCCCACCACGGCCACGTGCAGAGTCAGCGGCTCGATGGAGGCCGGCCGGGCGGTCATCCGACCGGTGTGGACGGTCTCGTCGTCGGAGTAGAGGCCGCGCAGCTCGGAGTCGGACTGCTCGGTGACGTTCTTGATGACCTTGGTCCGGCCGGTGCGCACGCCCCAGTTGATGACGGCGATACCGATGAGGATCGCCGCGACCAGGCCCACTGTGGCCATGGCCAGCGCCAGGTCGGTGGCCTCCGGGATGCCCATCTCCTCGAAGGCCGGCTGCATGCCGGCGGCGGTGCCGTGCCCGCCCTCGAAGGCGATCTCGATCAGCGCGCCGAAGAGCGGATCCACGCCGAACAGCGGAGCCAGCACCAGCAGAGCCAACAGGATGCCCACCACGTATTGGCCGGAGCCGTAGGCCACACCCACCGAGAGCTGGGGGCCCACGAGCTTGGCCGCGCGCTTGGGGGAGGGGATGCGCGCGCCCAGGAAGAGGGTCGCGAAGACCACGGAGATCAGCAGTCCGGGCAGCATGCCCCAGACCTCGTAGATCTCCTCGGTGAACAGACCGCCGTTCTCCAGCCATCCCCAGCCCAACGGCTCGCCCAGCTTCCCCAGCACCTGCGGTCCGAGGATCAGACCCAGGAAGCCGGCCACGATGGCACTGGGCAGCAGCAGCTTCTGGAGGGCGGGCACCTTCACGCGCAGGTACTTGCCGAGCAGCATCACAGCCGCCAGCAGCACGACGGCGAAACCGACTGATTCGGGACTCATACAGGAACCTTCTCTCCCGGGTCACGGGCCATTCTTCGCAGGCGCCCCGGGCGGGGGCAGGGGGACAGTCTAGAGGGTGAAACCTGGATCACAGCACACTCGCCCCAGACTCTGTTCAGCAGAGGCTCAGGTGGACCTTCCGGACGCGGCAGGGTTCAGCCCGACCTCCTCGCGGGCCCCTCCGGCAGGATGTCCTCTTCGACGGGGTCCATCATCGCGGCGCTGAGACGCTGCGCCCCGGTTCCAGTCCTAGGGCCCCGGAGGCAGGCGTCATGTCTGCGTAACCGGAGCACGCGTAGACTGGCGATAGGCGTTGACACACCCACAACTGCATACGCCACGCCCCCTGTGCGGGAGAGCTCGGCGGGCCCCGCGCTCGCCGGCGCCGAAGGAGCAATCTCCTCCCCGGGAATCTCTCAGGCACCAGTACCGTGCAGGGGTGGCAACTCTGGAAAGCAGCAGAGGTCCGCACCGCGCGGCCTCTGTTCACCCAAGGTGCAAACCGGCGCCCCGTCTGAGCAGGCGGGCTTCGGTGAAACTCTCAGGTCTTCTACAGAGCGGGGGAGGGACACCCAGCAACGGATACGTTCCCGGAAGGTTCCCCATGAGTTCCCAGCACCCCGGCTCCACCGAGCCGCTGACCGGCTTCGCGGCCCGGCACATCGGCCCCTCGGCCTCCGCGGCCGAGCAGATGCTCAGCACCCTCGGCTATGACTCCCTGCAGCAGCTGGTGGACAGCGCCGTGCCCGCAGGGATCCGGCAGGAGCAGCAGCTGAACCTCCCCGAGCCGCTCACCGAGGCCCAGACGCTGGAGGCCCTGCGCGACTACGCCTCGCAGAACACGGTCAAGGCGCAGATGATCGGCCAGGGCTTCTACGGCACGCACACCCCACAGGTGATCCTGCGCAACATCCTGGAGAATCCCGCGTGGTACACCGCCTATACGCCGTACCAGCCGGAGATCTCCCAGGGCCGACTGGAGGCGCTGCTGAACTTCCAGACGATGGTGGCCGATCTGACCGGGCTGGACATCGCCAACGCCTCCCTGCTGGACGAGTCCTCCGCCGTGGTCGAAGCGATCCTGCTGATGCGCCGGGCCAACCGGAAGAAGGCCGAGGCCCCGGTGGTGGTGGACACCGATATCTTCCCGCAGACGCGTGCAGTGGTGCAGGGCCGCGCAGACGCCCTGGGCATCGAGGTGATCTTCCACGACGTCCTCGGCCGGGGACTGCCCGAGGGTGAGATCAGCGGCCTGGTCCTCCAACAGCCCGGCAACTCCGGAGCCGTGGTGGACCACCGCGAGGTCATCGCCGAGGCCAAGGAGCGCGGCGCCCTGGTCACCGTGGCCGCGGACCTGCTGGCCCTGACTCAGATCACCCCGCCCGGCGAGCAAGGTGCGGACATCGCAGTCGGCAACTCGCAGCGCTTCGGCATCCCGCTGTTCTTCGGCGGTCCGCATGCCGCCTATATGGCTGTCCGCTCCGGGATCCAGCGACAGCTGCCCGGTCGCCTGGTCGGAGTCTCCAAGGATGCCCAGGAGCGTCCGGCCTACCGGCTCTCACTGCAGACCCGCGAGCAGCACATCCGCCGAGAGAAGGCCACTTCCAACATCTGCACCGCCCAGGCCCTGCTGGCCGTGGCCGCCTCCATGTACGGGGTCTACCACGGCCCTGAAGGACTGCGTCGGATCGCCGGGGAGGTCCACGCCAAGGCGCAGACGCTGGCTGCCGCGCTCAAGGAGGCCGGCCGGGACCTGGTCACCGAGGAGTTCTTCGACACCGTCCAGGTCCGCTTCGCCTCCGGCGCCTCGGCCGAGGCCGTGCTCTTCGCCGCCGAGGCCGGCGGGGTGAACCTGCGCCGCGTGGACCCCACCACAGTGGGCATCAGCGTGGACGAGACCACCACGCCGGCTCAGTTGGGTGTGGTGCTCGATGCCTTCGGTCTGGCCGGATCCGCCGACGCGGGCCGCGAAGTCGCGGAGCAGGCCGCTCGGACGCTGGAGGAGGGCGTGTCCTTCCCGGTGTCCATGGTGCGCACCAGCGAGTTCATGACGCATCCGATCTTCCACGAGATCCGCTCCGAGACGCAGATGATGCGCTATCTGCGGCGGCTCGCGGACCGGGATCTGGCCCTGGACCGGACTATGATCCCGCTGGGCTCCTGCACGATGAAGCTCAACGCTGCCACAGAGATGGAGGCCATCTCCTGGCCGGAGTTCGCAGGCATCCACCCCTATGCGCCGGCCCATCAGACCGCCGGCTGGCGGGCGATGATCGAGGATCTGGAGTCCAGACTCTCCGCCGTCACCGGCTACGCCGAGGTCTCCATCCAGCCCAACGCCGGCTCTCAGGGCGAGTACGCCGGGCTGCTGGCCATCCGCCGGTATCACCTCTCCAACGGCGACGCCGAGCGTGACATCTGCCTGATCCCCGCCTCAGCCCACGGCACCAACGCCTCCTCCGCCGTGCTCGCCGGGCTGCAGGTGGCCGTGGTGGCCACCGCGGAGGACGGCACCATCGATCTGCAGGATCTGGACGCGAAGATCGCTGAGCATCCCGGGCGGATCGCGGCGATCATGCTCACCTATCCCTCCACCCACGGGGTCTATGAGGCCGATGTCCGTGAGGTCTGCGGGAAGGTCCACGACGCCGGCGGTCAGGTCTACATCGACGGCGCCAACCTCAACGCGCTGATGGGCCTGGCCCAGCCCGGAGAGTTCGGCGGCGACGTCTCCCACCTGAACCTGCACAAGACCTTCTGCATCCCGCACGGAGGCGGCGGGCCCGGCGTCGGGCCGGTGGCGGTGGCCGAGCACCTGCGTGCGTTCCTGCCCACCACTGAGGTCGGTGCCGGATGGGCCACGGAGGCCGAGGGCGAGGTCCGTGAGGGAGCCCCGGTGACCGCCACACCGTTCGGCTCGGCCGGGGTGCTGCCGATCAGCTGGGCCTATATGGCCATGATGGGTGCTGAAGGTCTGACCCGCGCCACGGAGTATGCGCTGCTGAGCGCGAACTACATCGCCGCGCGGCTGGCCGATCACTTCCCGACCCTCTACACCGGGGAAGGCGGTCTGATCGCCCACGAGTGCATCCTCGACCTGCGTGAGCTGACCAAGGCCTCAGGCATCACCGCGGAGGATGTGTGCAAGCGGCTGATCGACTACGGCTTCCACGCTCCTACGCTGGCCTTCCCGGTCAACGGGACCTTGATGGTGGAGCCCACCGAATCCGAGGATCTGGGCGAGATCGAACGGTTCATCGAGGCGATGATCTCGATCCGCGCGGAGATTCAGGAGGTCGTCGACGGGACGCTCAGCCAGGAGGAGTCGCCGCTGCGCTGGGCGCCGCATCCGGCCGCCGTCGTCGGTGCCGATCAGTGGGACCGCACCTACGGGCGCGAACAGGCCGCCTTCCCGGTCAAGGGGCTGCGCCAGGACAAGTACTTCCCGCCGGTGAGCAGGATCGACGGCGCCCACGGTGACCGGAACCTGGTGTGCTCCTGCCCGCCGCCGGAAGCCTTCGAGCTCTGAGGAGGTCTCGCTCGGACCTCCCACCCACCTACCGCCCACTGACCTGCCCACCCACCCACGCTTTACCAAGGGGTTTTCGGTTTACCTACCCGTATACGTGGAGGTAAATCGAAAACCCCTTGGTACGACGAAGGAATTGTGATGACTGAACCCGCAGAACAGACCACGAGCCAGTCCCCGGATCCGGCCCTGAGAGAGACCGCCCTCGCCGGCGAGCATGAGGAGCTGGGCGCCAGCTTCACCGACTTCGGCGGGTGGAGGATGCCGCTGAAGTACAGCTCTGAGCTGGAGGAACACCATGCGGTGCGCACTGCGGCCGGGCTCTTCGACCTCTCCCATATGGGGGAGATCCGAGTGGTCGGGCCCGAGGCCGGCACCTTCCTCAACACCGCCCTGGTGGGCAACCTGGCCGCCCTCGCTGTGGGCAAGGCACGATACTCCCTGATCTGCCGGGAGGACGGAGGCATCCTCGATGACCTCATCGCCTACCGGATCACCGAACAGGAGTACCTGGTGGTGCCCAATGCGGCCAACCGCGAGCTGGTGGCCGCCGCTCTGGAGGAACGCGTCTGGGCCTTCAACGCCGCGCACGGCAGCGAGACCGAGGTCTGGGATGAGTCGGACGGGATCAGCCTGATCGCCGTGCAGGGGCCGAGGTCCCAAGAGATCATCTCCTCGGTGGTCCGGCTCGATGAGACCTTCATCGTCGAGGAGCTGGGCTACTACGCCTCCACCACGGTGACCATCGGCGGTCAGGAGGTGCTGCTGGCCCGCACCGGCTACACCGGTGAGGACGGCTTTGAGCTCTTCCTGCCCCATGACAAGGCCGGTGCCCTGTGGCGGGCGCTGCGCGAGGCCGGTTCTGACGCCGGCCTGACTCCCTGCGGCCTGGCCTGCCGGGACTCGCTGCGTCTGGAGGCCGGCATGCCGCTCTATGGCAACGAGCTCTCCACCGAGCGGACCAGTTTTGAGGCCGGTCTGCCCGTGGTCTCGTTCTCCAAGGAGGAAGACTTTGTGGGCCGAGCCGCCCTGGAGGCCGCCAAAGCCGAGGGCCGCGGCCGGACCAGCGGGCAACGTCTGGTCGGCCTGAAGGGCCTGGGTCGGCGGGCAGGCCGGTCCGGCTACTCCGTGGTGCTGCCGGAGGAGGCCCCCGACGCCGGTGCGGCGGCCGATGCCGAGGGGCCTGGTCGTGTGGTCGGCGTCGTGACCTCCGGGCAGCCCAGCCCGACGCTGGGATATCCGATCGCCATGGCTTATGTGGACGTGGAGCACCTCGAGCCCGGTACGCGGCTGGACATCGACCTGCGCGGCAAGCCCCAGCCCTTCGAGGTCGTGGAGCTGCCGTTCTACGTGCGGACATAGAGCCCGGGTGCCTGCCGTGGGCCCTTCACCGGGCTGACTGCCGAGGCTCAGCAGACTCCAGGGGCATGAGAGAGCCCGGGCGGCGCCGTTTCCGCCGCCCGGGCTGTTTCGCATCGGTTGAGACTGTCTCCGGCCGGAACGTTGCACCGAAACCCGGCGGATCTCGAAACCGACACTGTGTGGAGCGTGCACCGATTCTGCACGTCTCCTCCATTGTCTCGAGCAGGTTCGAGGTGCCACCAGTCGACTTTCGTCTAGGTTTTGGCCTGATGACCGCAGACGTGGCCGATTGGTCATCAGGGCCTGTGGAGGTCAGCTCGGACAGGGAGCATCAGGCCTTCTTCACCCCTTGCACAGTGACCGTCCACTGACCGTGGCGGTCGAATCCTGCACGCGTAGTGCCGCCGAAGGCCTGCGCCCGGTCTCGGATGCCGACCAGGCCCGCACCGGAGCTGGACCATCCGGTCATCGTGCGGCGGCGGGACGCGACGGTGTTGCTCACACTCATACTCACGTCGTCCTCCCCGATTCCGAGGCTGATCCAGCACCGCTGACCGGCCCCGGCGTATTTGGCCACGTTCGTGGTGCACTCCTGCAGGATGCGGTACAGCGCAGCATGGACTGATCGGGACAGGCCGCGGACGTCGCCGTCGATGGTCAGTTCGGTCTGGATCCCCAGCTGCTGCAGCTGGTCGGTGAACGACGCCGCCCCGGTGGCGAAGTCGAGTTCTGTGGCAGAGGTGGGGTGGGGATCCAGGTCCTGGTCCTCCTCCTGCAGCAGGGCCAGCATGCGCCGCAGGTCCTTCAGCGCGGCACGGGAGGAATCGCCGATGGTGTCCACTGCCACCCGATAAGCGTCCTCAGTGCCAGCCATCCGCGCGGCTCGGGACTGCATGGCGATGATGGTGATGTCGTGGGCGACGATGTCGTGCAGGTCCCGGGCGATGGATTGCCGCTCGGAGGCCACAGACGCCCGGTGCTTCTCCTCGGCGGCCTCCAGCTCCCGCTGGGACTGCAGGCGCGCATTGGTCAGGCGCCGGAAGGCGCTGCCCGCGGCATAGACCAGCAGCAGAAGGAGCGTGCCTGCCGGCGCCAACACCGCACCGCGGGCCAGGTCGGGCAGCAGTGCGGACATGATCATCAACCAGATCACGACGGCGGCCAGGAACGTCCGGCGGAAGACCTTGGTGGCGGCCATGGCGGCGAGGGCGGTCAGCAACAGGCTCAGCACCAGTGAATAGACGAAGCCGCCGTCCACGGTCAGGCTCAGTCCCAGCATGGCCAGCCCGACGGCGCATGCCCAGGTCACCGAGACCCACAGCAGCACCACGCAGCTGATGCTCAGCGCACCCATCACAGTGAGCAGGACCGGATAGACCTGATCGTCGATGGATTCGAGGATGATGTCTGCGCCCACTGCGACGCCGAAGAGCAGGGTAGCGATCACCAGGGGCCATTTGTTCAGGTCGCGACAGGACCAGAAGCCGCCGGATTCGAACTCTTCGGCGATAGACGGCATATGCCCATCCTAGGGTCCCGTCATTAGGATGCTCTCATGTGCTGCCCTGTGGATTCTTCGGCTCCCCCTTCCGAAGGGCAGGACGACCTGCCGGAGATCCGGGTGCTCATCGCCGATGACCATCCGGTTATGAGTCGGGCCCTGCGGACCTATGTGGACTCCACTCCTGGGATGCGCTGTGTGGGGGAGGTGCGTGAGGGGGCCGGCGCCGTCGAATCTGTGGGCCGGCTGATGCCCGATGTGGTGGTCATGGATATGCATATGCCCGGTGTGGGCGGCATCGAGGCGACGTGGCAGATCCGCCGGATGTCTGAGTCCGTGGCGGTGCTCGCAGTGACCACCTTCTCCACGGAGCGCTATGTGATTCCCGCGCTGCGGGCCGGTGCCGGCGGCTATATCGTCAAAGATGCCGAGCCGGAGGAGATCATCGACGCGATCCGGCAGGTCGATGACGGGATGGCGCCGTTCTCTCCCTCTGTGGCCCACCAGCTGATGGTCTCGGTGAAGAACGATCCGTCCCAGGTGACCTCGCTGCTGCAGCGCTATCCGGAGATGCCGCGGCTGCCGGAGCGGGAGCTGGAAGGACTGCGACTGCTGGCCACCGGCTGCTCCAACGCGGAGATCGCAGAGCAGATGATGGTCTCGGAGGCCACCGTGAAGGCCTATATGGGACGTCTTATGCAGCGCTTGGGTGTTCGCGACCGCGTGCAGCTGCTGATCCGTGCGGTGGAGCTGGGTGTGGTGGAGCCCTCGCTGGAGTGAGTGCTTCCGCCGGACCTGGGTGGCACTGGTGACGGCGACGTGACTCATGGGTAACATGTGTCTCATGACACACTCTGCTCCAGATTCCTCTGTTGATCCGACCTATGACGTCTCCACGCCGCTGGACCTCGACTACTACGGGGTCTTCGCCGACGTCCCCGACGAGGACAGGCGCTGGTGGCAGGGGGCCCGGGACTACGCCGAAGGCCTCGAGCCGCGGATGAACCAGCACTGGGAGTGCGGCGAGTATCCACTGGATCTGGTGGCTGAGGCCGGCCGCCGCGGTCTGCTCACCGACGGTGTCGAGGTGGACGACGTCGGGCTGGAGACCATGTCGCCGCTGGCGGCCGGGCTGGTGAACATGGAGATGTCACGGATCGACGGCTCTTTGGCCACGGCGCTGGCGGTCCAAGGCGGGCTGGCGCTGCGGACGCTGGCCTATTTCGGCTCGGAGGAGCAGAAGGCTCAGCATCTGAAGAAGATGGCCACTGCAGAGACTCTGGGGTCCTTCGCCCTGACCGAACCCACCCATGGCTCGGACTCGGTCTCCCTGGAGACCACAGCCCGGCTGGTCGGTGATGAGGACTCTGGACACTATGTGATCAACGGTGCCAAGAAGTGGATCGGCAACGGGGCCTCCGGTGGTCTGACCTTCACCTGGGCGCGGGTCAGCGGCGGGGTCCACGACGGCCAGGTGCGCTGCTTCATGGTGGACCAGCAGACCCGCGGCTACCGTGCGCAGGTGATCGAGGGCAAGTACTCCCTGAGGGCCATCCACCAGGCGCTGATCCAGTACGAAGATGTGGAGGTGCCGGCGACGGCCGTGCTGCCCGGGGCCACCAGCTTCAAGGACACCTCCAAGGTTCTGTTCGCCACCCGGCTGGGCGTGGCCTGGTCCGCCGTCGGGCATGCCTGCGCCGTCGTGGAGTCAGCGCTGAACTACGCCACGCAGCGCGAGCAGTTCGGCAAGAAGCTGGGGCAGTTCCAACAGGTTCAGGAGCGACTGACCTGGATGGTCTCTGAGCTGACGTCGATGCAGCTGCATGTCCGCCAGGCCGCGGAACGGGATATGGCGGGGCTGCTGACCGGTCCGCAGGCGTCGATGGCCAAGTATCACAACACCCGTAAGGCCCGGGCCATCGCTCAGACGGCGCGGGACATGCTCGGCGGCAACGGGATTCTTCTCCAGAACAAGGTGGCTCGGCATATGGCCGACATCGAGGCGGTCCACACCTACGAGGGCACCGAGAGCGTGCAGTCGCTGATCATCGGCCGCGACCTCACCGGGTTCTCCGCCTTCGCCTGATCTGCGCACATCCGCATCGATTGGCATGTCTGAGTGTCCAGACCGCCGGTCTGACGACTCAGATATGCCAATCGATGCGTGTCAGGGCCCTGTGGGGACTGACCCTCGGGCCAACGATACTGACCCCTCATAGAACAGAAAACTCCACCCAGTTGGCGACATCTCTGCCCCTCTGTGACGGGCGAAATGTCGCGAACTGGGTGGAGTACTGAGTGAAGATGCCTCAGCCGCGCAGGCCGCCCTGCCAGAGTGCGTCGAACGGGGTGTTCCCCGCCACGCGCTGGCGGATGCCCTCGGTGACGAACTCCTTGGCCCGGCGTGCGGCCTCCAGGGGAGCCGCACCCTTGGACAGCTCAGCGGCCACCGCGGCGGCCAGGGAGCAGCCGGCGCCGGAGACGGCGTGCTCGCCGATCTTCGGTGCGGAGAGGACCTCCAGGCCGTTCTCGTCCACGAAGACGTCCACGGCCTCGGAGCCCTCCAGGCGCACGCCGCCCTTGGCCAGCACGGCTGCACCGGAGATGCGGTGGATCTCCTGGGCGGCAGCCTTGAGGTCCTCCAGAGACTCGATGGTCATGCCGGAGAGCTGTTCAGCCTCGAAGTGGTTGGGCGTCACGAAGGTCGCCTTCGGCAGTAGCTCCGCCTTCAGTGCGTTGTCGGTGTCCAGAGCGTGGCCAGGCTCCTGCCCCTTGCAGATGAGCACAGGGTCCAGCACGACGTTCCGGGGCTGACGCTGTGCCAGGGCCTCGGAGACGGTGGAGATGGTGGCGGGGGAGCCCATCATGCCCAGCTTGACCGTAGCCAGGGACTCGGCGTCGTAGTCGGCGAAGATGGCTTCGATCTGGTCCGCGATGGTCTGGGCCTCCACCGGCACGAAGCGGTGGTTCCAGCTGTTCTTCGGATCGAAGGAGACGATGCAGGTCAGCGCGATGATCCCGAAAGTCCCCAGTTCCTGGAACGTCTTCAGGTCAGCCTGGGCACCCGCCCCGCCGGTGGCTTCGGAGCCGGCGATCGTCAGGGTCATCGCGGGCGTGGGTGCATCAGTCATTCTGGGTCTCCTCAGCAGTGGGCTCTTCGGCGGCGTCGTCGCCGACGGATTCGTTCTCAGCGGCCTGTGTGGCAGGGTCCTCGACAGTGGCCAGCGGCTGGGCGATCCAGCGACCGGCTCCCAGCAGCAGGCCGGAGGGGAAGCCGACCAGCGGGATGAGCATCGGCATCAGGCCCCCCGTGCCGGCGAAGAGCATCACCGGTCCGTAGAGCAGGCCCACCACGACGTAGCCCAGCACATGCAGGACCACATTGAGATGGTGCCGGTACAGCCAGTTCACCAGCAGAGTGCCGGGGATCCCGACGCCGACGGCCGCACCTGCGATCAGCGGGATCAGCGGAGTCAGGAAGCCCTCGTCGTCCAGGCCCGGGACGAAGGTGAGCCCCAGCAGCAGGGCTCCCATCGCTGCGGTGGGGCCGAGCCAGGAGATGACCCAGCCGGTCAGTCCCAGCCGGACCCGGGGCCGTGGGCCGGTGTCCTCGGTGCGCGCGGCGCGGCGTCGCGCAGTGGTCTTCTCCGGAGCGGGCGTCGTCATAGACGTTGATTCTACCGCTGGTAGAACCCAGCGCCGAAGCGGGTTCTGACCTGTACGGACAGGACCTCAGCTCACGTGGCCCATATGGGCCAGCGCCTGGCGGACCAGCTGCTCACGGCCGCCGACGAACTCGGCCTGGATCTCGGGGGAGAGCACCTGTTCCGGGGTGACCCAGCTGAGCTCGAGGGCGTCCTCGCGCGGGGAACATTCCCCGGAGACCGGCACCACGTAGGCCAGGGAGACCGCATGCTGGCGGTTGTCCACCAGTCCGGTCTCGCTGGGGTAGGGGAAATACTCAGCCACGGTGAAGGGAACCGGCGACGGCGGCAGCTGCGGCAGGGCCAGGGAGCCCAGATCCTTCTCGATGTGGCGAAGCAGGGCCGCCCGGATGGTCTCGCGGTACATGACCCGGCCGGAGACCACGCTGCGGGAGAACCGTCCGTCCTCGTCAGCGGTGTAGAGCAGGCCCAGTTCGGTCACGTAGCCCAGGGCGTCCTGGCGGACCGGGATGGCCTCCACATAGACCATCGGCAGGCGGCGACGGGCCTCGTAGAGGTCATCCTCATTGAGCCATCCGGGGTTCGGATCAGGGGTGCGCACTGACATGGCACCATGCTATCCCTCTGCTCAGCTCTGTGCGCGGGTGGTCGCGGTGGAGATCGCCTGGTCCTTGTCGCCGGGGACGACAGCCTCGAACTGTCGGGAGGGGACCACGACGCGCCAGTGCCCGCCCTGGGCCGGGGCGATGAACGCAGAGCCGTAGTCGGTATGGCGCAGCGTCTCCGCTTTGAAGGAGCGGGCGCGGGCCTTGCCGATCACTCCGGCGGGGGCCTGGGTCCACCCCGGGAACCAGCTCAGCGGCCGCTGGCCGGCGATGCTCAGCGCCCCGGAGGTCAGAGCATAGATGCCCACGGCCAGGACGACCTTCACGGTGATGAGCCAGAGCATGCCAGTCAGTCTAGTGATCCGTGGGGGAGCGGATCAGATGATGTCTTCGACCGGGCGTCCCATGGCCGCGCGGCGCTCGGCGTGATTGATCCGGTGACGGCGGGACTCGGTGGCCAGGATGACGATGAAGGCACCCATGGCGGCGCCGATGGCCACGCCCACGGAGGTCAGGTCGGAGAGCAGGCGCGGGAAGATCAGCCAGAACATGCCCCAGCCCAGACCCAGGGCGATGGTGATCCGGCCGCGTTCGGTCATCGCGTAGAACGCGCCCACCCAGATGCACAGCAGCAGGCCGATCAGAGCCCACAGCAGGGCGGGGATGCCGGGGATGCGGATCCCCAGGGCGGTCAGCCACACCGAGAAGGAGGACATGGCCAGCACCAGAGCCCAGCCGGCGAAGAGACCGGCGGTGGCGTCGGTGAGGCGACGCTCGGTGCTGCTGCGCGCCGTGTGGAAGTTGAACTGCCGCACCGCGTCCATCAGCGCCAGGGCCATGGCCAGCGCGGCCAGCACCGCCACGGTCAGCAGATCCAGGTAGACCGCAGCGGTCCAGGCGAGCATCAGCAGGGAGGCCAGACCGATGCGCCATCCCGAGCGCTGCTGGCGCGGGGTGGACTTCTGCGAGCTCTGCCACTGGAAGACGGTGTGGGCGATGATGGCGCTGACCACCACCGGCCACAGCCAGAAGAAGCTCGCGTCCGGAGCCAGCAGCGCCTGTTCGCCGGAGTACCAGCCGTCCACCAGCACATCCAGGGCACCTCCGCCCAAGATGGCCTGCTGACCGAAGGCGCCGAACATCCAGAGCATGGCGGCGAAGGAGGCGGCCGCTCCGACGGTCACAAAGATCTGCCGGTGCAGGTCGCTCTTCTGGGCCGGCGGATCCGGGTCCCGGGAGGGCAGGTTATAGGGCGGGATGTAGGTGTAGAGGTCATCCTCGTCGTCGCTGGCCTCGTCCGGGGAGGGCGCGGGCGAGACAGTCGTGGCCGCCTCGATGGCGGAGGCCTTCTCCAGGATGATCTCGCGGCGCCGGTCGGCGTCTGCATCCGGGCGGACACGCCCGGCACGCGGGGCGTCGGGGTCCCAGGGCAGCGGGCGCGCATCCCGGGCGCTGCGCTCACGCGGCGCAGGAGGCGGCGGCGGGGGAGAGGGCAGGGACGGTTCGTCCGCGCTCTCGTCGTCATCTGCTTCGTCGATCGGAGGCAGGATCTGAGTGGACTCTGCCTCGGTCTCCTCCGGTGCGGAGCTCTCCCGCGGATCGGGGGCCTCGGCGGCAGTGTTGTCTGTGGAGGTCTCCTCCGCAGGGGCAGACTCGTCAGCCGACGATGACGTCTCGGTCGGCTTCTCGCTCAAGTGCTACGCTCCCTCTGCGGATCGGTGGGGTGGTCGCCTGCGCCGTGCACGGGCGACGATCATCGCGATGATCAACCCAACCAGGGTACCCACAACGACTGCCGCGGCTGTGCTGGCCCACGGGGGCAGCCCGGTAGTTGTTCCCGTAATGTAACCTAATCCGACCAGCCACAGGGTCCAGGTCGCGGCACCTGCCAACGCCAGCGGAATCAGCCCGCCCCGACGCAGACGCATCATACCGGCGGTGGCCATGGAGGCTGAGCGGCCGCCGGGGATCCCGCGGATCAGCAGCAGCCCCACCCAGGTGGAGGCGCCTCCGGCGCGGATGGAGACACGCAGCATCTTGCGGTGCAGCAGCCGTCCCCATCTCCAGCGGTAGAGCACCCGGATGAACTGGTAGCGGAAGAGGGCGTAGACGCCCAGATCCCCGAGCAGGCACCCCAGGAAGGTCACGGTCAGCGCCATGCTCAGCGGCATGATCCCATCGGCGGCCATCGTGCCCGAGGCGATGACCATGACCTCGGAGGGGAAGGGCGGCACGAAGGCGGTCAGCGCCACGGCCACCGCCTGGACCAGGAAGTACCAGAAGCCCCAGGTCTCGTAGAGGGAGGCATCGCCCAGCTCATGCATCGGGGGCCTCCTGCAGGCGTCGGCGGGAGGTGAAGGTGCGGTGCTCCCCGGTGATCGGGTCGGTGAAGCTCAGCGTCTTGGCCAGCAGCTGCAGCGGTGCATCGAAGTCATCAGGGGCGTCGTCGAGCAGCTCGGGGTAGAAGCGGTCGTACAGGATGCCGAGGCCCAGCAGTGCCATGTGGATCCGCAGCTGGTGGGTCTTGCCGGTGTGCGGGGTCAGCCGGAAGTGCCCGACGTCGAGGACTCCGGTGTCCGGCCCGCGGGGCGCCGGACCGGTGGCCAGCAGCTCCACAGCGGAGGAGGAGTTGGCTCCGGGGACGGGCGTGGTCCGGCGTCGGCCCTTCTTGGGCGCGCGGCGGTCCTGGGGTCGCCGTCCAGAGTCGGCGACGTCGTAGGCGACCCTCTCGGAGACGACCACGCCTTTGGTCTTGTGGATGCGGCTGCGCACGCTCAGCGGGAAGCGCGCGGCCAGAGCCTGCGGATCCGTGCCGCGTGGCAGGGCGCTGACGCACTCGTAGGTCTTGGAGACGGCTCGGTTCTCGAAGAGCAGTTGGTAGGCCCCGCGCGTGCTGGGCTCCTTGGAGAGCAGCACGACGCCGGCGGTGCCCCGGTCCAGGCGATGGATGGGGATGAGGTCCGGCTGGTCCAGACGGTTGCGCAGCCGGACCAGCAGGGATTCCTGGACGTATCTCCCGGCCGGGGTGGTGGGCAGGAAATGGGGTTTGTCCACGGCGATGAGGTGCTCATCCTCGAAGAGGATCTCTTCGGTGACCGGCAGGGGAGTCTCGACGCCGGCGGAGCGGTAGTACCAGAGGAACTCGGCCGCACCGAGGGGAGTGTGGGTGCTCAGCGGGGAGCCCTCGGCGTCGACGACTTCGCCCTGCTGGAAGCGCTCGGTGATGCCGCCGTGGTCGATATGCCCGAACTTCTCCAGGACGTAGTCGTGGATGGTCTCCCAGGGGCCGCTGAGGGGCAGGCGCAGGCGCGTGGCGTTGACGCCGTTGCGCACGGGGAGAGGGGAGCGTTGAGACATCAGCCTCAGCCTATCGGGCGGTGGGCCTGGTCAGGATCACTCCTGAGGAGGAGGTTGACCGGGCAGAAGATCTCGCGGGCGAAGCCGGCGGCGAGTCTCAGCCCCACTCGGGGGCTTTGGCCTGCGCGGTCTCCTCAGGGGTTCCCAGCGGGTGGTTGACCTGCCAGGAGAAGCCGAAGCGGTCGGTGACCCAGGCGTAGTTCTGGGCGAACTCATAGCTGCCCGGCTCCATCAGGTAGTGGCCGCCCTCGGCCAGCTTGCCCACGATGTGGTCGAACTCGGAGGCCGAATCCACCACCACCGCGATCGAGGTGGAGGGGGTGAAGCTGAACGCGTGCCTGACCAGGCTGTCCTGGATCATCAGCACCTGGTTGCCGATCTTCAGCTGTGCCGTAGCCACCAGCACCGGCGGCTCTTCAGCGGTCTGCTCGGCGTCGTCCTGCGCGGTCTCCGCCTCCGCTTCCTCCGCGGAGTCCTCCTCACCAGAGTCCTGCTCAGCGGAGCTCTCGTCGGAATCCTCGCCAGCCGAGTCCTCCTCAGCGGAGCCCTCCGGCGTCTCCGCCGAGTCCTCAGCAGCAGAGTCCGTCGCATCCTCGGACCCGGCCGCATCGTCAGAGTCTTCGTCCACAGAACCCTCGTCCACAGAGTCCGCCTCAGCGTCCTCTTCGGTGCTCTCCGTGTCCTCGCCGGACTCTTCCTCACGGTCCCGTGCGATCTCCTGCTCCTCTTCCTCCTGCTCGGTGGCAGGGTCGAAGATCTCAGTTCCCTCGAGGTGGTGCTGGATCGCGACGAGCTCTGCGTCCGGGAAGGTCTCCAGGTAGTGATCGATCGCTTCCTGGGCACGGCCCTGGAACATCAGGAACGGAAAGCTAAGAGTCATGGGATCAGCGTAGCCGACGCGGCCGGGGAACTCTTGAATCTGACCTGGAGCAACGCTGCGCTCAGCCGGCGAACCGCAACCCTGACGGGGAGGAATGGAACCCAGCTGCCCGCAGGGACTTCGCAAACCGATGCTCGAGGATCCGCTGCCCGTTGACCCGTTCCACCGCGATCCGCCCGACCTTCGCCGCCCGCAGCCGCGCGGTCAGCGCCACCGCTGCGGCGTCCAGGAGCTCCTCGTCCTCGGTGAACAGCAGCAGCGTCCGTCCGCCGCGCTCCATATAGATCACCAGCTCGCCGCGGCACAGCACGACGACGGCGCCCGCCTTCCGGCCCGGCCGCGCGGAGACCCCTGAGCCCGGCTCCTCGGCGCCCGGCACCGCCGGCCAGTCCAGCGCCGCACCGTAGGCGTTGGCCGGATCCGTGGCTGCCAGAGCGATCGGCGCCGCAGACTCCTCCTGCCCCCGAGTCCGCGCGCCAC